>CAZHEA010000030.1:0-33596 GCA_964531165.1 uncultured Thiotrichaceae bacterium | reverse complement strand
AGGGCATCACTAATGCAGTAGGCATGGCGATTGCTGAGCGTGCATTAGCGGCTGAGTTCAACTCAGACACTCATGCGATTGTTGATCACAACACGTATGTATTCCTGGGCGATGGTTGCTTAATGGAAGGTATCTCGCACGAAGCCTGTTCACTTGCTGGCACATTAGGCCTTGGCAAGTTAACGGCATTCTGGGATGACAACGGTATCTCTATCGACGGCCACGTAGAAGGCTGGTTCACAGACGATACACCGAAGCGTTTTGAAGCTTACGGCTGGCATGTTATTGCAGACGTAGACGGTCACGATCCAGCGGCACTGGCAAAAGCGATTGCAGAAGCGAAAGCGGAAACGGGTAAGCCTACAATGATTTGCTGCAAAACCATTATCGGTTTTGGTTCACCTAACAAGTCTGGCAGCCACTCTTGTCACGGCGCACCTTTAGGTGATGAAGAAAATGCACTGACTAAGAAAGCACTGAACTGGGATCACGAAGCATTTGTTATTCCTGATGACATTTATCAGGGTTGGGATGCGAAAGAAAAAGGCGCGGCAGCAGAAGCAGACTGGAACACCATGTTTGATCTGTATGCAAAAGCTAACCCTGAAAAAGCAGCAGAATTTAAAAGCCGTATTGCCGGTGATTTACCTGCAGACTGGTCTGAAAAATCAGCGGCATACATTGCCTCTGTTAATGCCGATGCAAAAAGCCCGGCAACTCGTCAGGCTTCATTAGCAGCTATCGAAGCATACTCACCTATGGCTCCTGCTATGTTTGGTGGTTCTGCAGATTTAGGTTGTTCTAACCTGACTGAATGGTCCGGTTATAAGCCAATGCGTGCTGACACACCAAATGCTAACTACATTAACTACGGTGTACGTGAATTTGCAATGTCTGCGATTATGAACGGTATTGCGCTGCACGGTGGTTTCATTCCATTCGGCGCTACCTTCTTAATGTTCTCAGAGTACGCACGTAACGCACTGCGTATGTCTGCACTGATGAAAATTCAGAGCATCTTTGTTTACACTCATGACTCAATCGGTCTGGGTGAAGATGGTCCGACTCATCAGCCAGTTGAGCAAATCCCAACATTACGTATGATTCCAAATATGAATGTATGGCGTCCATGTGATGCGGTTGAATCTGCAGTTGCATGGCAGCAGGCGGTTGAGCGTAAAGATGGTCCATCTTGCTTAATCTTCTCGCGTCAGGGTTTACCTCATAACGAGCGTAACGATGCGCAGATTGCTGAAATTGCTAAGGGTGGTTACATTCTTAAAGATTGCGACGGTACTCCGGATGCAATTATTATTGCGACGGGTTCTGAGATTGCGCTTGCGACAGGCGCTGCTGAAGCTATGTCCGGTAAGAAAGTTCGCGTTGTTTCTATGCCTTGTACAAATATGTATGACAAGCAGGATGCGGGTTATAAATCTGCGGTACTAACTAAAGGTATTCCAACTGTTGCAGTAGAAGCGGCGGTAACGGATGCATGGTACAAGTATGCGGATGCAGTTGTCGGCATCGATCACTTCGGTGAGTCTGCTCCTGCTGGTGAGCTGTTTAAAGAGTTTGGCTTTACAGTAGAGAATGTTGTTAAGACAGTTGAAGATTTACTGTAAGTAAAATTGTTTTGTCATTCCTGCCAACGCAGGAATGACAGGTAGCAAAAGATTCTGTCGTTCCGATTGACGTTTTCGGGAGCGATAAAGTAAAAAATTTAAATTAAAATTATTAACCGAGGAAAATAAACATGACTATCAAAGTAGGCATTAACGGTTTTGGTCGTATCGGCCGTATGGTATTCCGTGCAGTAACAAATGATTTCCCAGAAATCGAAATTGTAGGCATCAATGATTTATTAGACCCTGACTACTTAGCATACATGCTTAAGTACGATTCAGTTCACGGCAACTTCCCAGGTGAAGTTTCTTCTGACAACGATTCAATGATTGTTGACGGCAAGAAAATCCGTTTAACAGCAGAACGTGATCCAGCTAACCTTAAGTGGGGCGATGTTGGCGCTGAGCTAGTTATCGATTGTACTGGTTTCTTCTTAACTGAAGAAAGCTGCCAGGCACACATCACTGCAGGCGCTAAGAAAGTTGTTCAATCTGCACCTTCTAAAGATGCTACTCCAATGTTCGTATACGGTGTTAACCACAACGAATATGCAGGTCAGGCAATTGTTTCTGCTGCGTCTTGCACAACTAACTGCTTAGCTCCAGTAGCTAAAGTTATCAATGACAAGTGGGGCATCAAACGTGGCCTTATGACTACGGTTCATGCTGCAACTGCAACACAGAAAACAGTTGATGGTCCTTCAATGAAAGACTGGCGCGGTGGTCGTGGTATTTTAGAAAATATCATCCCATCATCTACTGGTGCTGCAAAAGCAGTTGGCATTGTTCTTCCAGAGCTGAACGGCAAATTAACGGGTATGGCGTTCCGCGTTCCTACTTCAGACGTTTCTGTAGTTGACTTAACCATTGAGTTAGAAAAAGAAGCAACTTACGAAGAAATTTGTGCAGAGCTGAAATCTAAGTCTGAGTCTGGCGACATGAGCCGTACTTTAGGTTACACAGATGAAAAAGTTGTTTCTACTGATTTCCGTGGTTGCTCTTACTCTTCTATCTTCGATGCAGAAGCGGGTATTGCATTAGACGGTACGTTTGTGAAGTTAGTATCTTGGTACGACAACGAGTATGGCTATACTTGCAACATGCTTCGTTTCGTAGAGCACGTAGCAGCAAACTAAGCGAAGCTTTTGTCCGCTAGCGGCGTTGTCGCGAAATTTTGAATGAGTCACGCACTGGCGTGCGCTCAACATCTCAAAATTTCACACCACCTTGCTAGCGGACAAAATCTTCACTTAGTAATGGCTTCGTAGTTTTTGCTGCGGGGTCATTACTAGTTTTAAGGGTGGAGGTTTTTCTGCCCTTTAAGCTTTTTTGCCAAGTAAATTTTCAGGTAATTTTTTAGATAATTTATACGAATAAGATAATTCAACTTCTTCGTCATTTATGTGAATGCGGGATAAATTTGCCGGGAGCAAATTTGAACATGCTCTGCATGGCCCGAAGGGTAAAGCTCAGGACGAGTTTTATAATCCCGCGGCTTTGAATGACAGAGTGAAAGCAAATATCATCGTACGTCATTCCCGAATGATTTTGTCGGGAATCTAGCGACTTTAAACGAAGCGAGTCACGTTGAATTTGTAATATATATTTATCAAAGACACAAAAATTTACCTGAAAATTTACTTGGCAAAAAAGTTTTAATGAAAAAGCCTCAGCGTTGTCAAATTTGATAATCAGGTCTAACTCATTGCATTTGTGGTTTTAAATAACCGCAAATAAAAAGGTAAATATTATGGCAATCAAGGTTGCTATTAACGGATACGGACGCATCGGACGCAATATACTGCGGGCCATTTATGAGTCGGGTCGTACCGATGAAGTACAGGTTGTTGCGGTAAATGATTTAGGCGATTCGCATACCAATGTGCATTTAACGCAATACGATACGGCACATGGCCGCTTTCCCGGTGATGTGCATGTTGATGGCGAATACATGGTCGTTAACGGCGATAAAATTCGCGTGTTAGGTGAGCGTGATCCGGCGCAACTGCCCTGGGATGAAATGGGTATAGATGTGGTGCTGGAATGCACCGGTGTTTATGCCAGCAAGGATAAAGCTGCATTGCACCTTGAAGGCGGCGCAAAAAAAGTCATTATCTCTGCACCCGGTGGTCACGGTGTTGATGCGACCATTGTTTACGGTGTAAACCACGACACATTGAAAGATACTGATACGGTAATTTCTAATGCGTCCTGTACCACCAATTGTTTGGCGCCGATGGTTAAGCCGCTAAACGATAAAATTGGCATCGAAAATGGTTTGATGACAACTATACATTCGTACACTAATGATCAGGTGTTAACCGATGTTTATCATACAGATTTGCGCCGGGCTCGTTCTGCAACCAGTTCGATGATACCGACTAAAACCGGTGCGGCGGCCGCAATCGGTTTAGTGCTACCGGAGTTAAACGGTAAGCTGGATGGTTTTGCAATACGAGTGCCGACTATTAATGTGTCGCTGGTAGATTTAACCTTTACCGCCAGTCGTGACACCACGGTTGAAGAAATAAATGCCATTATGAAAGCGGCAGCAGATGGCAAGGTGCTGGATTATAGCGATGCACCTCTGGTGTCAGTAGATTTTAATCACACCAGCACCACATCAAATTTTGATGCGTCACTGACCAGAGTCATTGGCGGAACATTAGTTAAAGTGTGTTCATGGTATGACAATGAGTGGGGGTTTTCTAATCGAATGATTGATACCACTATTGCACTTATGAATGCGAAGTAAAGAATAAAGATAAAAGCTTTTTACCACTGAGGACACGGATGTCACAGAGGAAAGAATATATTGGTGCTGCACCGCAGGCGCAGCACCAATAAAACTTCTGTGTTCTCCGTGTCCTCAGTGGTGAATAAGTTTTTAAGTTTTAAAAAATTTTAAAATATATTTAGGAGTAATCCATGTCAGTAATAAAGATGGCCGATTTAGACTTAGGCGGCAAACGCATGTTAATTCGTCAGGACTTAAATGTACCTGTTAAAGACGGCAAAGTAACCAGTGCAAAACGCATTGAAGCGTCTATGCCCACAATTAAGCATTGTATTGAAGCCGGTGCAAAAGTGATGTTGATGTCTCACTTAGGTCGTCCAACTGAAGGCGAGCCAGCGGCTGAGTTTTCATTGCAGCCTGTTGCTGATTACTTAACAAAAGAACTAGGTAAAGAAGTTAAATTAATTTCCGGTTACTTAGATTCGGCTCCGCAAATTGCTGATGGCGAAGTGGTAATTTTAGAAAACTGCCGTTTTAATAAAGGCGAGAAGAAAAACGACGAAGCTTTATCAAAAGCATACGCTGAACTGTGTGATATTTATGTAATGGATGCATTTGGTACGGCTCACCGTGCACAGGCATCAACACACGGTGTGGCAAAGTTTGCAGCAACAGCATGTGCCGGTCCATTACTGTCTGGTGAATTAGAGGCATTAGGTAAAGCATTAGATAATCCGGCGCGGCCGATGGTTGCGATTGTTGGTGGTTCTAAAGTTTCAACTAAGCTAACGGTTTTAGAGTCTTTATCTAAAGTTGTTGATCAGTTAATTGTTGGCGGCGGCATTGCAAATACGTTTATTGCAGCGGCAGGTCATAATGTTGGCAAATCTTTATACGAAGAAGACTTAATTGATACAGCGAAAAAATTAACTGCGGATGCAGAAGCACGTGGTGGTTCAATTCCAGTTCCGACTGATATTGTTTGCGCAAAAGAATTTGCAGAAACAGCTGAAGCCACTTTAAAACCGGCAGACGAATGTGCAGACGACGATATGATTTTTGATATCGGCCCTGACTCTGCTGCAGCGCTTGCGGAAATCATTAAAAAAGCCGGCACCATTGTATGGAATGGCCCGGTTGGCGTATTTGAATTTGATCAGTTTGGTGAAGGTACTAAAGCGATTGCGCTGGCAATTGCAGAATCTCCGGCATTTTCGATTGCCGGTGGTGGTGATACCTTGGCTGCGGTTGATAAATATAATATCTCCGACAAGGTGTCTTATATTTCAACCGGTGGTGGTGCATTCCTGGAGTTCCTGGAAGGTAAAGAATTGCCTGCCGTTGCGATTTTAGAAGAAAGAGCGAAAGGCTAAGTCGTTAGCTAAACCTGCATCTAGCGGAATATTATAGTAGGTGTGGGTTTAGCGTTCGATTAATTACTCAGCGAATATTAGTAGCAGTAAAAACAATGAGGAGTTTCTACCTTGCGTAGAACCAAAATAGTAGCAACATTAGGCCCGGCCACAGACGACCAGCAAACCATCGATAAATTGGTTAAAGCCGGTGTGGACGTTGTACGATTAAATTATTCTCACGGTAGTCATGAAGAGCAGGCGAAACGTGTAGAAATGGTAAGAAAAGCTGCGGATAAATTTAACCGTGTTGTCGGTGTGCTGGCAGATTTACAGGGCCCGAAAATCAGAACAGAACGCTTTGTTGATAAAAAAGTTTTTTTAACAGAGGGCGATAGTTTTTTTCTTGATGCAGATTTAGATCCGGCAGCCGGCACAACAGATGGTGTTGGTATTACTTATAAAAGTTTACCCGGTGATGTAAAGGCCGGTGACCGTCTGGTGCTTGATGATGGTCGCATGCTACTGGATGTCGTTAGTGTCGAAGGTTTACGAATTAACTGCACCGTAGTTCACAGCGGTTACCTGTCGGATAAGAAAGGTATTAATTTACAGGGTGGAGGTTTATCTGCGCCGGCTTTAACTGAAAAAGATAAAGAAGACATAAAGTCAGCGGCCAAGCTCGAAGCTGATTTTATTGCGGTTTCATTTCCAAAAACAGCTGATGATATTCATCAGGCGCGAAAGTTGTTGCGTGATGCGGGTGGTCACGGTGCGATTGTTTCAAAAATTGAGCGTGCAGAAGCCCTTGAATGCATTGATGAAATTATTCAAGCTTCCGATGTTATTATGGTGGCACGGGGTGACCTTGGTGTTGAAATTGGCGATGCTGAGCTTCCGGCGGTGCAGAAAGATTTAATTGCTAAAGCCCGCAGCATGGACAAAGTGGTGATTACCGCAACGCAAATGATGGAATCAATGATTGAAAATTCGATTCCTACCCGTGCTGAAGTATTTGATGTCGCTAATGCGGTACATGATGGTACCGACGCGGTAATGCTCTCAGGTGAAACCGCAGCAGGTAAATATCCGGTTGAAACGGTAGAAGCGATGGGGCGTATCTGTGAGTCTGCAGAACAGCATCCGCGGGCTAAAGTTTCAGATCACCGTATGGAGCTTACCTTTGGCCGAGTTGACGAGGCACTTGCCATGGCAACCATGTATACTGCTAACCACTTAAATGTGGATGCAATAGCGGCACTGACGGAATCCGGTTCTACTGTTTTATGGATGTCACGAATTAGTTCGGGGATTCCTATTTATGCAATGACACGTCACCGTCATACACGTCGTAAATTAACACTTTATCGGGGTGTATACCCTACCAGTATCGATTTTGATCAGGTAGGCGATATTAATATCAGCTCTACCGTTGCCTGTCTGTTAAAAGAGAAAGGCATCGTGAATGATGGTAATAGAATCATCATTACCCGAGGTGATCTGTTGGGGGATTCCGGTGGTGGAACCAACAACATGAAAGTGGTTACTATTGGCGATGTGTGTGAAACATCCGATAAATAATTTGAACACAGATTACGAACGAAATTTATAATTTATTTTTGACTTAACAAACCTTAATACTAAGGAGTATATAATATGGCACTAATCTCATTACGCCAACTACTAGATCATGCTGCGGAAAACGCATACGGCATGCCGGCTTTTAACGTAAATAACATGGAGCAGGTTCACGCTATCATGCAGGCAGCTGACGAAGCTAACAGCCCGGTCATCATGCAGGGTTCTGCCGGTGCACGTTCTTATGCGGGCGAACCATTCCTGCGTCACCTGATTTCTGCTGCAATTGAAATGTATCCGCATATTCCAGTTGTTATGCATCAGGATCACGGTTCAGAGCCAGCAGTTTGCTTACGCTCTATCCAGTCTGGTTTTTCATCAGTAATGATGGATGGTTCTTTAGAAGCCGACATGAAAACCCCTTCTTCTTTTGAATACAATGTTGCCGTGACTAAAGAAGTTGTGAAAATGGCTCACGCTGGCGGTGTTTCAGTTGAAGGCGAGTTAGGTTGTCTGGGTTCTTTAGAAACCGGCGAGATGGGTGAAGAAGACGGTCACGGTGCAGAAGGTAAATTAGATCTTGATCTGCTGTTAACATCTGTTGACGAAGCGGCTGATTTCGTTGAGCAGACTAATGTTGATGCATTAGCGATTGCGATTGGTACCTCACACGGTGCTTACAAGTTTACACAGGAGCCTACCGGCGAAGTTTTACGTATTGATCGCATACAAGAAATACATGCGAAATTACCTAACACTCACCTGGTTATGCACGGTTCATCTTCAGTGCCTCAGGAATGGCTGAAAATCATTAATGACTTCGGTGGTGACATGAAGCAGACATATGGTGTGCCAGTTGATGAAATCGTTAAAGGCATTAAGTCCGGTGTTCGTAAGGTTAATATCGATACGGATTTACGTATGGCATCTACGGGTTCTATCCGTCGTCATCTGGCTGATAATCCTTCTAACTTCGATCCACGTAAATTCTATAAAGAAGCAACTAACGCAATGAAAGAAATTTGTAAGGCGCGTTTTGAATCATTTGGTTCAGCTGGACAGGCTGATAAAATCAAAGTGGCTTCATTAGAAACTATGATTGATTACTACAAGTAAGTTTAAAGCTTATTTTTAGTTTGAAAAGGGAGGCGATTGCCTCCCTTTTTTTATACCTGAGATTTGTGTATTTCATTTGCTCGGGGGAAAGGTTTATTTTTTGTGCCCTGTCTCCAGTTGTGGGCAGGTTTTAGTATTTCGGGGTCGGAGTCAGTATTTCGGGGTCGGAGTCAAATTTGGTGTTTTTGTTTCGGGGTCGGAGTCAAATTTGATATAAGAATATAGCAGGCTTGAAGAGCAAGTGGATCAAATTTGACTCCGACCCCTGAGCATTGCATTAGCACCCCTGAGCATTAAACCAGTACCAAATTGTCGCGATGAATCAGTTCAGCTTCATCAACATAGCCCAGTATGCTTTCAATGTCATTTGAGCTTTTACCGCTAATTTTAGCGGCTTCAATCGCATTATAGTTAACCAGTCCGTGTGCAATTTCTTTGCCTTCGTGATTAATGCAGGCCACCATGTCGCCGCGCACAAAGTTGCCGCTAACTGATGTTACGCCAACCGCTAATAAACTTTTTCCTGAGCTCAGCAAAACTTCACTTGCACCTTTATCCAGAATTAATTTTCCACAAACTTTAAGGTGTCCTGCCAGCCATTGTTTGCGAGCAGCAATGGGTTCGTCTTCAGGTAATAAAAGTGTGCCCAGCTCTTCGCTATCAATAATTTTTAGCAGTGCATTTTCATTGCGACCACTGGTAATTAATGTGGCGGTGCCTGAACGTGCGGCACGTTGTGCGGCGCTGAGTTTAGTGCTCATGCCGCCCTGGCCTAAAGCGCCGCCACTACTGCTGGCCATTTTATGTAAACGCGCATCGCTGGCCTGTCCGCAGGAAATAAATTCAGCGTGCGGATTTTTGCGCGGATCCTCACTAAACAGGCCCTGCTGATCGGTGAGAATAATTAAGGCATCGGCTTCGACTAAATTTGCCACCAGTGCGGCAAGGGTGTCGTTATCACCGAAACGAATTTCATCGGTGGCAACCGTGTCGTTTTCATTAATGATAGGAATAACGCCAAACTGTAAAAGTGAGCGTAATGTGCTGCGTGCATTGAGGTAGCGCTTGCGATCTGACAGATCGTCGTGGGTCAGTAGAATTTGCGCGCTTAAAATATCATGTTGTTTAAAGCAGGACTCATAAGTTTGCACCAGACCCATTTGACCAACCGCGGCGGCGGCCTGCAATTCGTGCAATGCATCGGGTCGGGTATGCCAGTTTAAGCGCACCATACCCTCTGCAACGGCGCCGGAGGAAACCAGTAAAATTTCCTTACCCAGCTTGCGCAGTTCGGCAATTTGCTCGGTCCAGCTTTTTATGGCGGTCGCATCGAGTCCGCGGCCATCGTCAGTGACTAATGAGCTACCAATTTTAATGACCCAGCGTTTTGAGTCTGCGAGTTGTTGGCGTGTTTTCATGTTCGTTGGTTTTGTTAATGGGTGGCCTCCTCCTTAGAAAAAGGGGATTGAGAGGGATTTGAATGGCCTCAAGAGTTCGGGCTCTATAACTACAGCATATTGTGCTGAGTGATTTCAAATCTGCCTCAACCCGTCTTTTTCTAAGAGGGGAGTTATATATTTTTAGTCTTCGAGGTCAGCGTCAATCTTCGTATTCGAATGCGCTTCAGCCGTTTTGATCTTATCTTTTTCATCTTCAATATACGTCATAATATCAAAGACTAATTCTTGCGTACCTTTTTTTACAACGGCTGAAATTCGGTAACTCGGTCCAGTCCAGTTAAGGCGCTTTATAATATCATCGCAAACGGCATTGGCTTCTTCGTCGGGCAGCAGGTCGGTTTTATTAAGCACCAGCCAGCGTGGTTCGTCGAGCATGGCGGCATTATATTTTTCTAATTCTTTTAAAATAATGGCAACACTTTCTACCGGATCAACCTGGTCGTAAGGCGCGATATCCACCACATGTAACAAAATGCGGGTGCGGCTCAGGTGTTTTAAAAATTGTATGCCGAGGCCAGCGCCTTCCGCAGCACCTTCAATCAGGCCGGGGATGTCTGCAATGACAAAGCTTTGCGAAGGTCCTACGTTTACTACGCCCAGATTAGGGTGCAATGTGGTGAAAGGGTAATTGGCGACTTTAGGCTGGGCATGGGATACCGCGCGAATCAGGGTTGATTTGCCCGCATTAGGTAAACCCAGCAGCCCCACATCTGCCAGCACTTTTAATTCTAAACGTAATTCACGGCGCTCGCCTTCACTGCCTTCAGAGCATTGACGTGGGGCGCGATTGACTGAGCTTTTAAAGCGGGTGTTGCCAAGGCCGTGAAAGCCACCCTGTGCGACGAGTAGTGCCTGATCGTGCACCGTGATATCACCGATTAACTCTTCGGTGTTTACATCGTAAACCAGTGTGCCGTTGGGGACTTGTACGTACAGGTCATCACCTTTTTTGCCGGTCATGCAGCGTCCTGCACCTTTGGTGCCCGGGCGTGCAGTGTAGGTGCGAATGGTGCGAAAATCCGAAAGTGTGTTTAAATCGTGACTGCCCACCAGAAATACACTGCCGCCATCACCGCCATCGCCGCCGTCTGGGCCGCCGCGGGGAATATATTTTTCACGCCGAAAGCTTACCGTGCCATTACCGCCGTCGCCGGCAATTACGAGTATTTTGGTTTCATCAACAAAGCGCATGGTTATATCCAGTGTGGATTCAGGGTGTACAGAAAAAGATAGCCCGTGTTAATTGGAGTCTGGGCTAATTATAGTCATAAAAACAAGGGCATAAAAAAACCCTGCCATGAATAATCAAGAGCAGGGCTTTTAGATTTTGCAAAGACGTGAAGTCTTACGCAGCAACCACGCTCACTGTGCGACGGTTTTTGGGGCCTTTAATCTCAAATAACACTTTGCCTTCTGCTTTCGCAAAAAGTGTATGGTCGCGGCCAATGCCTACGTTAATGCCCGGGTGGAATTGTGTACCACGTTGACGAACCAGAATGTTGCCAGCCAATACTGCCTGGCCGCCATACATTTTAACGCCAAGGCGTTTACTTTCCGACTCGCGGCCGTTCCTAGTACTACCGGCAGCTTTCTTATGTGCCATATCTAAATCCTCTTGTTACAGGCTTATTAACCAGTAATGCTGGTTACTTTGATCTCAGTATAATACTGGCGATGGCCTGTGCATTTTTGATGATGTTTACGACGTTGAAACTTCATAATATGAACTTTCTTGTGACGACCATGAGATAAGATCTCGCAGGTAACCTTGCCACCGTCTAACATGGGGCTTCCGATCTTCAGCTTATCGCCGTCAGCGATCATAAGCACTTGATCTATTTCAATTGAGTCACCCTCGGCGCCTTCCAGTTTTTCAACTTTCAGATATTCACCTTCAGTAACTTTATATTGTTTACCACCGGTTTTAACTACAGCGTACATACCGGATAACTCCTAAAATTTGTGCCAAATTGGGCGTGTTAAGTTTTCTGATTTCAGAAAGGGTGCGAATTGTAGCGATTTGCTGACCAATAAACAAGCTAAAATGCACTCGAAAGGGGCTTTTTATTGAAAATAACTGGCTTTATTCGATACAAACACAGTTGAGGCTTGAGACTTGAGGTGTGATACACCATAATTCGCGCTTTCATTATATAGTAAACATTCGAAAAAACATGCAAGTAGACAATTTAAAAGCTCTTGTCGCCGATGATATGCAGGCGGTGGATGATGTGATTCAAAAGCGCCTTTCATCAGATGTGGTGCTGGTGAACCAGCTGAGTCACTATATTGTAAACTCCGGAGGCAAACGCTTACGGCCGATATTGAGCCTGATGGCATCACGTGCTTATGGTTATGAGGGTACACACCATCATACTTTGGCAGCGATTATTGAGTTTATTCACACCGCCACCTTATTGCATGATGATGTGGTGGATGAGTCTGACATGCGCCGTGGTCAGGCAACGGCCAACGCACTATTTGGTAATGCAGCCAGTGTGCTGGTTGGCGATTTTCTGTATTCCCGCGCCTTTGAGATGATGGTGGATGTGGGCAGCATGAAAGTTATGCAAATTCTGGCGGAAACCACCAATGTGATTGCCGAAGGTGAAGTCATGCAGCTGATGAATTGCCACGATGCAGATACTACCGAGCAGCGCTATTTAGATGTGATACATGCTAAAACGGCCAAGCTCTTTGAAGCAGCAACCCGTCTAGGTGCGGTTATGTGTGAGCGTCCCGAAAGTGAAGAAAAGGCCATGGCTTCCTATGGCATGCATTTGGGTACCGCATTTCAGCTAATTGATGATGTACTGGATTACAGCTCTTCGAGTGAAGAAATGGGTAAAAATGTCGGCGATGATCTAGCCGAAGGTAAGCCCACGTTACCGTTAATCTTTGCTATGCGTAACGGTACTAAAGAACAGTCGGATGTGGTGCGCAAAGCCATTGAAGAAGGTGGGCTGGAATATTTAGAGCCGGTGATGCAGGCTATTAACGAAACCGGTGCGATTGAATACACTGAAAAAACCGCACAAAATGAAGCCGAGCTGGCGATACAGCAACTGGTGCATTTGCCGGAATCTGAATATAAGCAGGCGCTGGTGGATTTAGCCCGCTACTCTGTGGACCGGTCGTTTTAATAAAATCAGTAATGACTTGTAATATTCATGGCTCGTAATATAAATATAAATATACATGGGTCGTCGTATTTCGAGGTCGTTTTTTGGGGTCGGAGTCAAGTTTGAATCATTTGTATAATCAGCCTGACATACCTCTACATCAAATTTGACTCCGACCCCTGACAGTTCTCTGGCCTCTATAGTTAGCGGGAGTACATTAGCGATGTCTACAAATAAACAAAAGTCGTTGCTGTTAGCACTGGTTATTTTAATGTTGAATGCCTGCGCACAAAAAACACCTCAGGTATTAATTACCATTGCTGATGCGCGAATTAACAGAGCTGAGTTTATCGACATTGGCGCGGCTGGTGATTCGCCCGGCGACATACTAACTTTTGATCAGCCATTACTGAATAAAGATAAAATTAAAATTGGTAATAATAACGGTGCATGCGTTCGTACCCGAGTTAAACACAGTTTTCAGTGTCAGTGGACATTGACATTAAGCGACGGCAGCATTCAGGTTGCCGGACGCGAGTTTGATCAGGGTACGTCTGTTATTAGTATTGTTGGCGGCACTGGAAAATATTTTGGGATTAAAGGTGAAATGGAATCACGCAAGAATAATGATGGTACCTTTACTCAAACATTACATTTCATAATAGATAAATAGCGGGTAGTGCCTGTAAGGATTTATCAGGTTATGCATTAAGAAACGCCGGTCATTCCGAAGTCTTTTATCGGCGGTTCAGCGAGCTTAAATTTTTGTACGTTTATCGGGTGAAATCAAGATTACACTCTATAGAACGTGGATATTTGTCTTTTTATTCAATGCTAATCGTTTTATAACGAAAAGCCTGAATCCCCTCCGGCCATGCATATGCGTTCAATCCGGCTTTGCGTTTTAGATGATTTAAAAATTCTTCAGCCTCGGGTAGCTGATCCCAAACCGCTGGCAGGAACGTGGCTTTATGATGTTCAGCCTGCAAAATCAAACCGTCTTTGCCCGGCTGCAGTTGCCTCAGTAAATCTTTCTCAGATGTAAATTGCATTGGACTTGCGGGTGTTAAAACTGAAATGTGAAGTTGCAGCTGATGGATTTCATTTTCAGTCACCGGTGCAAACCGCGGATCCTGAAATGCCGCCGCAAAAGCATGTTCAGCAACATCTTTAATTAACGGCTGGTAAGCTTCTAGTGTACCGATACAGCCGCGCAGTTGATGGTTTAAATTAAGGGTAACAAAGCTGGCTGCATGGCTTTGTAATGTTTTACTAAATTGCTGTAATTTAATAGTTAAAACCTGCTGGTTTTTCAGGCCATAAGTAATCGACTGTTTTGCGGTTTCCAGTAAAGTTTTTTTATCTTCATTGTTGATATTAATAAGCGACATAAGCGCCATATCCCACGACTCGTTTTTTATCACCGCCGGTGTCCCCCGAGTTTTTCAAGTCGAGTTTTTTTACGGTTACGTTTTTTTGTTTGGCCAGGGTTAAAAAGCCATTTAATGGATTGCGTCCGCAGGCATCGTCATAGGAAATTTTTTCGGGTTGTAATGCTTCAATTGCTGCGGATGTTAACTGGTCTTTATGGATGGCGCTGGCATAGTCATGAAAATGGCTGAGGTCAGTGCTGATAACAATAAGTGTGTCATCTGCACCGAAAAATAAATTTAACAGACTGGCAATGTCATGGCGGTTGCTGTCACCAACCACTAAGGGGGTGAGTTCAAAGTTGTCTAGTAAGGTTTGTAAAAAAGGCAGTTGTACTTCCAGCGAGTGTTCGTCTTTATGGGCTGAATTATTTTTATGTACAAAGCTTAACTGCTCGGCTTTTTTGCAAAAGGTATGATTGATTTTTATTTTTCCCAAAGGCGTTTCATAAAAATCTGCATCAATGGTGGCGACGCCATTGAGTGCTAGCCGATGTGATGGGCCGAGCAAAACAACCTGTTTAATCCGGGTGGCAAAGGCGGTTAGCAGCTGATAGGCGCAGGCGGCTACCGGGCCGGAGTAAATATAACCTGCATGGGGCACAATCAGCGCTTTTGGGGTAATGTCCAAATGCGATTGACATGGCAGAAGGTACTGCAAAATATCGTTCAATAGCTGTTGTGGGTCTGCACTATAAAACTGGCCCGCAACTGCGGCGGGACGGATATGAATATCAGCCGTGTTCATCGCCGTATCCCGTTATGAATAATGCTATAGTTATAGCATAAACAGGGTGATTTGTGATGGTTGAAAGGCAAAACAATACGGTGCAGACAAACTACTGGCACCGGCTGGATGATGGCCGGTTGCAATGTGATTTATGCCCGCGTTTTTGCAAGTTAAAAGACGCACAGCGGGGCTTGTGTTTTGTGCGCGCCAATCAGAACAATCAGATTGTGATGACGTCTTATGGTCGTTCCAGTGGTTTTTGTATTGACCCGATTGAAAAGAAACCCCTTAACCATTTTTTACCCGGCTCACCGGTGTTGTCATTTGGTACCGCGGGTTGCAATTTAAGTTGCAAGTTTTGTCAGAACTGGGATATGAGCAAATCCCGTGAAATGCACACTCTGACTGCCGCAGCCGGACCGAAAACGATTGCTGAGCAGGCACAGTTACATGGTTGTCGAAGTGTGGCATTTACCTATAATGACCCAGTGATTTTTCACGAGTATGCAATCGATGTGGCGGCGGCCTGTCATGAGTTGGGAATCAAGTCAGTGGCGGTGAGTGCAGGTTATATTTGCGAGCAACCACGGGTGGAGTTTTTTAATGCTATGGATGCCGCGAATATCGATTTAAAAGCTTTCACAGAGGACTTTTATCATAAATTAACCGGCGCGCATTTGCAGCCGGTGCTGGAGACTCTGCAATACATAAAGCACGAAACTCAGGTATGGCTGGAAATTACCACTCTGCTGATTCCGGGACAGAATGATTCTGATGCGGAGCTGCAGGCCATGAGTGAGTGGCTAATGGAAAATCTGGGGGCGGATGTGCCCTTGCATTTTAGTGCGTTTCACCCGGACTGGAAGATGCGGGATATTCCCGCAACCCCTGCGGCGACATTGAGCCGGGCGCGGGCTATCGCCTTGCAGGTCGGGCTGCGCTATGTCTACACCGGTAATGTACATGATGCACAGGGCAGTAGCAGTTATTGTCATCAATGTGGTGAGTTGTTGATTGAGCGTGACTGGTATGAGCTGGGGAAATGGGGTCTGGATGACAGCGGCAGTTGTCGGTATTGTGCCAGTCAGTTACCGGGTGTGTTTGATGGGCAACCGGGAAACTGGGGTGCAAAGCGTCAGCCGATATGCATTATGGATAAACTTTCCGGGTCTAGTGGTTGAATCTACAGGCTGAAGCAGGTGATAAATCTGCCTAAATAGGTTATTCTTACACTATATCGTTTAATAACCGTCGCGAGCTAAAGCTGCGTCTCTACAGTCGAGCAATTTTGTAGGGTCGCGGCTTTAGCTCGCGATGGGTTATGAAAAAATATTTAATCCCTATCCAGAGGAAAATTCTGAGTTGAGTAAAGGCACCCTATATATCATCTCGGCTCCGTCCGGCGCAGGTAAAACCAGCCTGGTCAAAGCCTTAACTGCTGATGCGCAGCAGATTGTGGTTTCCGTGTCGCATACCACACGGGCGATGCGTGAAGGAGAAACCGATGGTGTGGATTACCACTTTGTCGATCAGCAGTGCTTTTTGCAAATGTCAGGTGAAGGCGAGTTTCTCGAACATGCAAAAGTGTTTGATAACTATTACGGCACATCGCAGTCGCACGTAGAGCAGCAACTTCAGCAGGGTCAGGATGTAATTTTAGAAATTGACTGGCAGGGTGCACGACAGGTGCGTAAGCAATTTGCCGATGCGCTTACGATTTTTATTCTACCGCCATCGCTAGCCGCTTTAAAAGAGCGTCTGCAGACTCGCGGTCAGGATGACGATGAAATAATCAATCGGCGGATGAAAGATGCGGTTAGTGAAATGACGCACTATGCCGAGTTTGACTACATGATTGTAAATGATAATTTTGATGTGGCATTACAACAACTGGCCAGTATCTTTAGCGCTAACCAGTTACGCCAGCTCCAGCAGGAGCAAAAACTGCAAAACTTATTAACCGATTTATTGAACTAATTATATTTTTAGAGGATTTAAAAAATGGCACGTTTAACCGTAGAAGATTGCTTACCCCATGTTGATAACCGCTTTCACCTGGTACTGGTTGCAGCAAAGCGCGCACGTCAAATTGCGATGGGTGCAGAGTCATTAGTTGAAATTGAAAATGATAAACCGACTGTACTGGCGTTGCGAGAAATTGCTGAAGGTCTGGTTTCTCCAGAAATTTTAAATGAAAAAAACGAAGAGTTAAACATGATGCCGGCTGCGATTTCTCCAGATGAAATTGCTCGGGAAATGTAATTCGGTTTGCAGTTATGATGGCGGAGTTGTTTTAATATGGCAATAAGTCCTGATCAGTCAGAGATTAATGTAAAGGATTTATACGGCGACCCGTCGCGTTTTTTGATTTCGGATTTGTGCCGCATTGTAGAAGACTACATGAATGCGGAGCAGGTTCGAGATGTGTACCAGGCATATCTGTTTGGGGCGCAATCCCACGAAGGTCAATTTCGCCAGACCGGCGAACCTTATATTTATCACCCTATTTCTGTGGCGCGTATTCTTGCTGAAATGCACATGGATTCAAAAAGTATCTGTGCCGCCATTTTGCACGATGTTATTGAAGATACCCCCGCAACCAAAGAAGAGGTTGCTGAAAAGTTCGGTGATGATGTTGCCGAGCTCGTCGATGGTGTTAGTAAACTTACCGAACTAAAATTTAAAAATAAAAAAGAACAGCAGGCGATTAATATTCAAAAAGTATTAATGGCGATGGCGCGGGATATCCGGGTTATTTTAATTAAGCTGGCGGATCGTTTGCATAATATGCGCACCCTCGGTGTGATGCGACCGGAAAAGCGCCGGCGTATTGCCAAAGAAACGCTGGATATTTATGTGCCATTGGCACGACGCTTAGGCATTAATACCCTGCGACTGGAATTAGAAGACCTGGGCTTTCGCGCCATGTATCCGATGCGCTATCGTATTTTAGAGCATGCGATGCTTGAAGAGGCCGGGCACAGAAAAGAAGTTATACAAAAAATCGATACCGGCTTAACCTCGCGCTTGAAAGAATTAAGTATCGAAGCTGAAGTCAACTCGCGCAGAAAACATCCCTATAGTCTGTATAAAAAAATGCGTGAGAAAAGTCTCTCATACAAAAATATTTTTGATGTCTATGGCATGCGCGTGGTTGTAGACACGGTGGATGACTGCTATCGGGTGTTAGGTGCAGTGCATAATTTATTCAAGCCGATTCCCGGCAAATTTAAAGACTATATAGCGATTCCAAAAGAAAATGGTTATCAGTCTTTACATACGATACTGTTTGGCCCGCACGGCATTCCTATCGAAGTTCAAATACGCACCAGTGAAATGGATAACTTTGCAGAAACCGGCATTGCCGCGCACTGGTTGTATAAAGAAAACAGCGGTAATGAAATTGATGTGGGTGGTCGTACTCGAGAATGGTTAACCGGTATTTTAGAAATGCAGCAGGCGGCAGGCGATTCGGTTGAGTTTTTAGAGAATGTAAAAGTTGATTTATTTCCAGATGAGCTTTATGTGTATACGCCGAATGGTGACATTGTAAAGTTACCAAAAAATTCTACACCAATTGATTTTGCCTATTCGGTACACACCGATGTCGGCCACACCTGTGTGGCCAGTAAAGTTGATCATCGTTTCGCGCCTTTAGATACGCCGTTATATAGCGGACAAACTGTAGAGGTGGTTACTTCTGATGGCGCGCATCCCAATCCGAGCTGGCTGGACTTCGTGGTAACAGCCAAAGCCCGGAGTAATATTCGAACCTATCTGAAAAGCATGCGTTCAGAGGATGCGGTTGCTCAGGGTAGACGTATGTTGTCGCGCATGTTGCTGGAAAAAAACATTACGCTGGAAGAAATGTCAGAGGAAAGTTATCAGTTCTTACTGGATGAATATGGCTTCGCTTCATTGAACCTGCTACTGGAAGATATCGGCATGGGTAATCGTCCTGCGGGTTTAGTGGCGCGCCGGTTATTTCCTGAAGATATGGATGATGATGCTATTGACACGCAAGATGTATCTGGCAGGCCGGCACTAGCGATACAGGGTACGGAGGGTATGGTGGTAGCATATGGTAAATGCTGTTATCCGATTCCCGGCGATCAGATCGTAGGTAAACTAAGTAAAGGCCGCGGTCTGGTGATTCATCAGGTGAGCTGTAAAAACATTGCGAGTGAGCGCATACAAAGTGAAAACATGATTGATGTTAAGTGGGCGACAGCACCCAGTGGCGAATATCCCTGTCAGCTTAATTTACATGTGCAAAATGAACGTGGCGTGCTGGCCAGATTGGCAACTATTGTTTCTGATGAAGCTGCCAATATCGAGCACGTTGAAGTTGAAGATAAAGATGGTATATCAACCAATATTTCGTTTTTAATATCGGTGAGTGGGCGTGATCATCTGGCGAAAATTATGCGGCGTTTACGCCGGGTTACGTCAGTAATGCGGATTGTGCGGGTACAGTAAAATACAGTTTTAATATTCAGGCCTCCTCTGTGATTGACCTTATAAAATTAGATTATTGAGAATAAATAATGATGAAAAAAGAAATTATATCAACTGATAATGCACCGCAGGCAATTGGAACATATTCACAGGCGGTCAAAGTGAATAACACGGTTTATGTGTCAGGTCAGATTCCGTTAATTGCTGAGACTATGGAGGTGTTAGAGGGTTCTGTAGAGGAGCAGATACATCTGGTATTTAAAAATTTGCAGGCAATTATTGATGCCGCCGGCGGAACATTTGACAATGTGGTTAAACTGAATATATTCTTAACCGACTTAAGTCACTTTCCAACCGTTAATCAGGTAATGGCGCAGTATTTTGATGAGCCATATCCGGCACGTGCTGCCATTGGTGTAAGCGAATTACCAAAAGCAGTTGCAGTGGAAATGGATGCAATATTAGAATTATAAAAGCAATGTCCTAACAATTAATCGGTGTTTAATGTCGTCGTTAATTGCCTGGTACATTGTTTATATAGGTGTTGTTACTGCAATGTATAAAAAACACCAATGATAAAAACATTAATTAATTTTCATTTAATAATTCAGATTAGTTTCTCTCAAAAATCATGACCCATTCATGCAGTTTGATTCAGTTAAAAGGTGTTGGCCCTAAGGTTTTAGAAAAACTGTCTAAACTGGGGCTGAACACTATAGAGGATGTTTTGTTTCATCTTCCCTATCGTTATGAAGACCGTACCCGTGTTATTCCTGTTGCTGCATTGCACCATGGGCAGTCTGCATTAATTGAAGCGACTGTTGATCATGCCAGTGTTTCGTTTACTCGTAAGGGTAAAAGTCGTCGCATGTTACTGGTGCATGTCAGTGATGGTACTGCAAAATTAACATTGCGATTTTTTTACTTTAATAAGCAACAGCAGGATGCGTTGGTTGCGGGTAGTAAGCTGCGTTTTTTTGGTGATGTGCGTTATGGTGCTTCATCACTGGAAATGGTCCATCCTGAATACACCCGCTTGAGTGATGACGCAGATGTGCAAGTGGAAGACTCATTAACCCCAGTTTATCATTCGGTGGATGGTGTCAGTCAGTATTTATTGCGGCGAGTAACCGAACAATGTTTGCAGCTATTAAGTGAAGACGATTTACTGACTGAGTACTTAAGCCCCGATATGCTGTTGACAGAAACCTTTTATTCTCTGGCTGAAGCAATAAAGTATGTGCATCGCCCGCCTGCCAGTGCTAATACCCAGCAGCTGCTTAATGCACAACATGCATCACAAAGCCGGCTGATTTTTGAAGAGTTACTGGCGCAGCATTTAAGCCTGCAAATTTTGCGGGAAAAAAATAGAAAATATTTAGCGCCAGCATTACAAACAAATAATCACCTTTTATATCAGTTTATAAAATCATTGCCATTTGAATTAACGCTGGCACAACAAAAAGTTAATCAGGATATTTTAGAGGATCTGGAATCCGGTCGGCCAATGATGCGATTGGTGCAGGGTGATGTTGGTTCAGGAAAAACCGTTGTTGCGGCGTTAGCCTGTTTGAAATCTGTAGAGTCCGGTATGCAGGCGGCGATTATGGCGCCGACTGAAATTTTGGCTGAGCAGCATTTTAAAAATTTTAGCCAGTGGTTTGAGCCTCTGGGTCTTAATGTAGTGTGGTTGTCAGGGCAGATAAAAGGTAAAAAAAGAACGGCTGTACTGAATAAAATAATGAGTGGTGAGGCGCAGATTATAGTTGGCACACATGCGTTATTTCAAAATGATGTTTACTATCATTCACTGGCGCTGGCGGTTACCGATGAGCAGCATCGTTTTGGTGTGCAACAGCGCATGGCGCTGGCGAAAAAAGCCGGTCAGAGTGTGGCAGAAAAAACACCAGAAAAAAAATCGGCTAAACCGCAAAGTGAGTTGGCTCATCAGCTGATTATGACCGCCACGCCCATCCCCCGGAGTTTAGCGATGACCGCATACGCAGATCTGGACTATTCAGTCATAGATGAATTGCCTCCGGGTCGAAAACCGGTAACCACCGTTGTCATCCAGCAGGAGCGACGTCAGGAAATTTTGCAGCGTATTTATAAAGCCTGTAACGAAGGTAAACAGGCTTACTGGGTTTGTACGCTGGTTGAAGAGTCAGACGTGTTGCAGTGTCAGGCCGCTCAAAATACAGCTGACATGCTACAACATGCCTTGACCGATATTAGGGTAGGGTTAATCCACGGGCGCTTAAAGTCGGATGAGAAAGAGCAGCTGATGGCTGAATTTAAAAAAGGTAGCATTCAGTTACTGGTTGCCACAACGGTTATTGAGGTAGGGGTAGATGTGCCCAATGCGAGTTTAATGGTAATAGAAAATGCCGAACGACTGGGGTTGTCGCAACTGCATCAACTGCGCGGCAGAGTGGGACGGGGTATTGAGGCGAGTCATTGCGTTTTATTGTTTAAGAGCCCGTTAAGTAACAATGCAAAAGAGCGCTTAGCGATGATGCGTAAAACTAATAGCGGTTTTGAAATAGCGCGTAAAGATTTACAGCTAAGAGGTCCGGGTGAAGTACTGGGTACGCGTCAAACCGGCCTTATAGAGTTAAAGATTGCAGATATTGTGCGCGATGAGTATATGCTGGATGAGGTGAAAGAGGCGGCGCTAAAGATATTGCAGGACTCGCCTCAGAGTGTGAAGCCATTAATTGATCGCTGGATTGGTGCGGCTCAGCAGTATGTGAATGTGGGGTGACGGGATTGCGATCGATTATTGCCAGACTGAAAAGACTACGCCACTAAGACTGCTTCAATAAAACCATAGCTAACATCTTGAAAAATATCTGGTTTCAGGTGGCTATTCGGAATTAAATCGTCTATCTATATTAGATATAAATATATTTCTAATACCTTCAAAGCCCAAAGGAAACCCTGCATGCCGGGATTGTTAGACAAAGCCGAATTAATGTCCAATAGTAAAAATCGCGATAAAATCTGGCATGAACAAATAAAGCGTGTTGAGCAAAATGCTTCCCTGAGTAATTTAATTAGTCTGGTCGTTGCTATATTGTTAACCGTTGCTTTATGGGCAGAAACTGCACACGATCAGATTTTAATGTGGATGGGGTATATTGCACTGATAACGATTGTGCGTATTGCAATGGGTTATCGACAGAGAAAATTATGTGCAATTAATAAAATTGATAATCGCTTTGCCGGTTATTATTTAGTTGCTATTTTATTAACGGCGTTTGGTTGGGGAATGGCGGGATATCTTTTATTTCCAGTGAATCCTGCGCAACAATTAATGCTGGGTTTTGTTTTAGCCGGCATTGCATCCGGTGGCGTGCTGGTAATGGCGCCAATCTTAAAGCTATATCTGTTTTATCTATCGATCATTATCTTTCCCATTACTTTGCGTTTTATTCAAATGGGTGATGATTACATTGTTTTAGCTATTACAACTGTTTTTTATGTGGTGTTGATGGGGAGTATAGGCTCACGTATCAATAAGGCATTTTTGAAATCCTTAGAAGTTCGGTTTCATAATGAATCTTTAATTAAATTTATGAGTCAGGCACGCAATGAATCGGATGATTTAAATGAAGAGCTGTCGACAGAAATTGAGCAACGCAAGCGGATAGAAAAAGAACTGCAAAAAGCCAAAGAAGTTGCAGAAGCCGCGAGTAAAACTAAAAGTGAATTTCTGGCGAATATGAGCCATGAAATCAGAACACCAATGAATGGTGTCCTGGGAACATTACAGCTATTACAGGGATCGGAGTTAACCGAGAGTCAGAGGCAGTATGTTGATATCGCATATAGCTCGGGAGAGTCTTTACTGTCTTTGTTAAATGATATTCTCGATTTTTCAAAAATTGAAGCAGGCAAGCTGGAACTGGAGTTGATTCCATTTGATTTGCATCGTTTAAGCAATGAATTAACCGTATTGCTTAAACAAAAAGCCGATGAGCGAAATGTCGATTTAAAAGCAGTAATGGATGAACAAGTTCCTGCGGTTATTAAAGGTGATCCGGTTAGAATTCGGCAAATACTCGTCAACCTGATGACCAATGCCATTAAGTTTACAGAAAAAGGCACGGTTACAATTAATGCAAAGGTGATAGAGAAAAAACAGGAAATGGTGCGTATCCGAATTGAAGTTAATGATACAGGAATTGGTATAGCCGAAGAAAATCAGCGCAAACTGTTTAACTCTTTTACCCAGGCTGACGGATCGACAACACGAAAATATGGCGGAACCGGTTTAGGTCTGGCAATTGTCAGGCAGTTGGTTACGATGATGCGGGGCAGGCTCGGGGTTGACAGTGAAGAGGGAAAAGGCTCATGTTTCTGGGTTGAAATTGCATTTGAAATTCCTGAAATTGGCATAGATAAAAATAAGCCGGCAGCGGTGAAAGTTGTTGAGATACTTGAGGGTAAGGTTCTACTGGTTGAAGACAACCCGGTTAATCAGATTGTTGCCACTAAAATGCTGGAAAAAGTGGGTCTGAGTTTTGAAGTGGTGAATAATGGTGAAGAGGCGGTGCAACGATTAAAGCAGCAACATGATTTTGATCTGGTGTTAATGGACTGTCAAATGCCGGTAATGGACGGTTATGAAGCTACCCGTGCCTTGCGTGAATATGAAGAAGAAATTGATAGAGGGCATTTACCTGTTATTGCGATGACCGCTAATGCCATGGAAGGAGACAAGGATAAATGTCTGCAGGCAGGTATGGATGATTATGTCTCCAAGCCGGTTAATCAGCAGGCGCTTAAAGATACACTGGCGAAGTGGCTGGTGGAAAGTTAAATCAGCTGTTTATAATTTTTCAGTGGTGTAAAATTAGCAGACTTTTTCAAATGTAATAACTTTCATGTCAGGACATCACACACGTTTACGCTGGTGTAGCCAGAAACGTTGCTTCTCATCAGCGCTGAATGCGCAACTAAAGTCCTGGTTATTTGATTCTGGTTCACTGACAGCGCGTTTAATTAGTCATTGCGATGCGCCGTTCTCAGTGAAAGTTTTATCAGTTTGTCGGGCGACCCCGGCAGTTGATGAAATGCAGGCATTAAATTTAAAAAATCGCCGTCAGGCACTCATTCGACAGGTTTTATTATATTGCGGTGATCAGCCGGTAGTATATGCGCGCACGATTATTCCATTATCCAGCTTACGTGGTTCATTGCGCGGAGTTGTTTTGCTGGGTAATAAGTCGCTGGGTGCTGTTTTGTTTGCGGATAAAAGCATGCGCCGCGAAGCCATGCAAATAACCTCAATTAAGGCAACGCATAAACGTCACGCCTGGACTCGCCATCAGGGGGAAGAATCCATCTGGGGCAGGCGCTCTGTGTTTATTCTAAAAAAACAGAAATTACTTGTTAGTGAGTACTTTCTGCCCATTTTATTTAGTTGATTCGATTATTGCCTTAGAGGTTTCCTAAAACCAGCTTTAAGCCGATTAAAAGAGTGATGATCTCATAGCTGGTTTTAATTAATCGATTGCCTTTTACAATCGCTAAATGGGCACCAAAATAGCCGCCTATTAGTGATCCCGCCAGTAATGCGGGCAGCCATATCCAGTAAATTTCACCTATCATGCCGAGTGTGATTGCGCCACTACCATTCCAGAATATACCGACTAATACTAAGGTGTAGGCAACCGCCATTTTATAATCAAGGCCGAACCAGCGCACTAACCAGAGGGTAACAAACAGGCCGGTGCCGGAAGTTAGAGAGCCGTTTAAAATGCCGATGAGAAAGATAACCAGGCCACCGATAATATAGCCGTGCCTGTCCCGGTGTGCCGGTTTATGCGTTTGCCCGAGGTTGGGTGAAAGGCGTGAGTATATGCCGAGCGAGATGGTTAAAATGCCGAGTGCAATTTGGGCAGTTTTATCGGGCACCTGTAGAATAAAATTAGCCCCTAATATAACCCCGGGAATCCCTGTCAGTAGAATATAGATTGCAAATCGTCTTTCCAGACGGCTCGATCTGAGGTGGCGAATGGTGGCACCCACTCCCAGTGCAACGCTGGCAACCTTATGGGTAGCCAGCGCCAGACCAAAGGGCAGCCCTAGAAAGATTAGCGCGGGAAGTTGTATCAGACCCGCACCGCCACCGGCTAAAGCAGAAAAAAAGTTTGCTAGCAGGGAGACCATAAAAAGCAAAATCTGTTCTGAAATATCTAACATAAGGTGTAGTGCTACAATTACTCAGGGTTAACCAGGTGCAGTAATTTGCTGTAATAGACAGTAAAAATTAATAAATCGTGTAATATTCAGATAAAAAACAATGAATGACGAAAAAAACAAAAATTGAGCTTATACTAAAGGCAAGATGTTACAACATATTTAATGCAAGGCTGATGCTTAAGTGCCTGAAAGTTTGTGCTTTAACGACATATTATTTTAATGCGTATAACAACTATCATACATAAAAAATCAATTATTAATGGATGTATCGTGTGCTTGCTGATTCCTTCCTGCGTCCATGCGGGTCTGAATAAGTGGGAGGATGATAAAGGTCAGATCCATTATGGTGATCGTGTGCCTACAGAGTTTTTGCGCAAACCGCATTCTCTTCTGAATGAGCAGGGTGTAACAGTACATACATCCGAAGCAATGAAAACCCATAAAGAACTGGAGGCTGAGCAGCTGCGCCGTCAACAAGAGGTCGAAGAGAATAAAAAACGCATTATTGCTGAGCGTATCAAACTATTACGTGATCGGGTTTTGCTGGATACGTTTACAACTGAGTCTGATTTGCTGATTGCACGTAAAGCCCGAGTCGAAGCGATTGATTCACAAATTTATCTGGTCGAAACGTTAATTAAAAATGACATAATTACCTTAGAAAAAGTTAATGAGCGTATTGTAGAAATCGAAAAGTCAGGGCGTAAACCACCTATTAACTTAAGTAAAAAGGTGGTTTTTGTTGGTCGCCAGATTGAGAGTAACAAGGATTATGTTGCTGATAAAAAGAAGGAACGTATTCATATCATACAAACATTTGAATCCGATCTTGAACGATTTAAAGAGCTTAAGAAGGCTCGTCAGGAGCTTAAAGATAAGAAGCTTAAGTGAGTCAGATAGTTACGTATAATTAAATATCCATATCGATTTATACGTATAAGTTCATTGGTTTTAGTCCAGATGCAATTCTATTTCCCCAACAACAATCTGATTCCGGCCTTTGGCTTTAGCTTTGTAAAGCGCTTTGTCTGCAGCTTTAAACAGACCTAAAGCGGTGGTGCTTTCATCGGGTATAATTGATGCAATGCCAATGCTGATCGTGACATTATCATTAAGTGGTGAAGTCGCGTGGGTTAAGGCTGTAAGATGAAGCTGGTGTTGCATTTGTTTTGCTAGTGTCCGCGCACCATCAATATCCACATCCGGTAACATCACCACAAACTCTTCGCCGCCGATACGCGCAATAATATCACTGGAGCGATGTAGGCAAGATTGTAAAAGTTGTGCGACAGATTTAAGGCAGGTATCGCCTTCAGCATGTCCATAAGTGTCGTTATACAGTTTAAAATAGTCGATATCGATAACCATCAACGTTAGAATTTTCTGTTCACGTGATTCACGTTTCCACTCGGCTTTGAGTTGTGCTTCGAAGTAGCGACGATTATGAAGTTTTGTTAAAGAATCTTCTAATGTAAGGGTTTCGAGCTTTTCATTGGCATTTTGTAATTTTTTGTTTGAGCGCGATAACGTATCTACCATCTGGGTGTTTTTAAATTGTAGTGTCATGCTTTCAGACAGGTTGAGATCCATCCGACGAATAGAGGCAATGATGGCGGCAATGTATAGACTGAACATAAATAAGAGTATGGTGCCGCGGTCTTCTAATGCTATAGAAATATAAATCATGTAAGGTATGGTTGAAACTGCCTGGAATGTGAGCGCGACGCGTTTCATGACGCCCAGAAAAGGAATGGCAGCAGCGCCTACGCCGATTAGAATAATAAAGATATAGACCTGTTCTAATGATGCAAGGTATGTGCCCACCATAAATCCACCGGCACCCCAGCCAACTCCAGCTAACACAGTAGATGCAAAGAAACGGTCAAACCAGTATTGATAGTTGAGTTGCGTGCTCTCATTATAGGCTTTGCAGAACTGGCGTGTGTTCCAGGTGCGAAAAAGTGTGATAGCAATAAAAATTAACCACCAGATTAATCCGGATGTTGCATTATCTGAGTCCAGAGACAGGTAGGCAATAATGGCTGAAGCCAGTATGGATATAATCCAGCTCTGGGTTTGATTGCGATGCAGCATAACGACTTTTTGCTGAAGCATCCATTGTTGAAGATCAGGTGATTTAGCTGTGTCGTTATCTTTTGTAAGCGTTTCAGTTGTAGGCATAATTATTTCAAATAAAATTTTCAGCTAAATTTTTCTGCACGAGCCAGACACCAGACGTCGACACGTTCGACACCGGCACGTTTAAATGTTTTTGTTAGTTCGGATACAGTTGATCCGGTAGTTACGACATCATCAAAAATAACGATATGCCGGTATTTTTTTTGATGTGAGTAATCAAAAGCACCTTTAATATTCTGCTTTCGTTGACGTGCATTTTTTCCAGTCTGATGCTGAGTGTCTCGGTTGCGGATAGCTGAATTTAAATCTAAAGGAATATTCAGCGTGTTGGCGACGGGTTTAATTAACAAATGAGACTGATTAAACCCTCTTTGCTTTAAACGTTTGCTATGCAGCGGCATGGGAATAATAACATCGGGCCGGGTCTCTAAACGAGCGGGTAAATGCTGCGTAATCAAATTAGAGAGTAAAGGCGCAAAGTCGAGTTTAGCATTAAATTTTAACTGTTGAATCATCCATTCGAGCGGTTGAGTGTAAATAAATGGACTCCAGCAACTGTCATAATCCGGTGGCTGCTGAATACACTGTGCACAGGTGACGGCCGGCTTGTGGACCGGGGCTGATGGCTGAGGCAAGGGCAGGGCACAGCGTTTACAGGCGCTGTGATTGATAACAATATCTGCAGCACAGGCATTACATAGCTGGCTTGTCAGGTGGCCCCTATTGAGCATGTTGTAGCTGGCGCAAAGCTGACAACGTGGCGGGTAGAAAAAATCCATTAATTGTCGCATTAAACCATCCATGTAAGTAAAAACGTCTATATATAATCGCCATGATTTTGATGGCTTTTAATCCATTTTGGCGCAAAATCAGGTATCATAGCGCCTCCTTGCAATATATAGATTTACACTCCATGACTCAAGTTAATTCAACACCCGCGGATATTCGTCACGATTGGTCATTACAGGAAATACAAAGCCTGTTGAATAAGCCTTTTAATGATTTACTGTTTGAGGCGCAAAGTATTCATCGTCAGTTTCATGCGCAAAATGAAGTGCAGATCAGCAGTTTATTAAGCATTAAAACCGGAGCCTGTCCGGAGGATTGTGGTTATTGCTCGCAAAGCGCCAAATATAATACGGAGCTGGAGCGGGAGCGTCTGTTGCCGTTAGATGAGGTGATCGAAAAAGCAAAAATTGCGAAATCGAATGGCTCAAGCAGGTTTTGTATGGGGGCTGCATGGCGTAACCCCACCGATAAAAATCTCGATAAAGTCATCGATATGATTGTGGCGGTTAAAGGCGTGGGTATGGAAACCTGTGTCACTCTGGGTATGTTAACGGATCAGCAAAGCCAGCGGTTGAAAGATGCAGGGCTGGATTATTATAATCATAATCTGGATACTTCTCCGGAGTTTTACGGCAATGTGATCACCACCCGCACCTTTCAGGATCGTTTAGATACCTTGCAACATGTGCGTGATAAAGGCATTAATGTGTGCAGTGGCGGCATCCTCGGGATGGGTGAAAATGCGACTGACCGTGCCTCAATGTTACAGCAGTTAGTGAATATGCCTGAGCATCCGCAAAGTGTGCCAATTAATATGCTGGTGCAAATTGAAGGTACGCCAATGTTCGGTGCGGATGGTATTGACAGTATTGATTTCGTGCGCAGCATTGCAGCCGCCAGAATTCTGATGCCACAGTCACAGGTGCGTTTATCTGCAGGCCGTCATGAAATGACTGATGAAATGCAGGCGATGTGTTTCTTTGCCGGAGCTAATTCCATTTTTTACGGTGATAAGTTACTCACTACTGAAAACTGTGAAACTAATAATGATCTGGCATTGTTTGCGCGTCTGGGCATTAAGCCCAGCGAAGTTGAGCAGGGCGATCTAATAAAAGCTGAAGCCTGTCATTCATAAGTGCAATGCGGCAGATTTTTAAAATGTGTATCGGTTTATTTTTGTTAAAGGCTTAAAGCACTGGCTTAATCAATAATGAAAAACTTCCGGCAAGATTTACAGCAGCGAAAAAGTCAGGGCTTATATCGAAGCCGAAAAATACTGAATAGCCCTCAGGGCAGGGAAATTATTCTCAATGATAAGCGGGTATTAAATTTTTGCAGTAATGATTATTTAGGTCTGGCAAATCACCCGCAGGTAGTACAGTCTTTCATTAAGGCGACTCAACAATATGGCGTCGGTAGTGGCGCTGCTCATCTGGTTAATGGTCACACTAAAGCCCATCATGCACTTGAAGAAGAGTTGGCTGATTTTTGTGGTTATCCCCGTGCATTATTATTTTCTACCGGTTACATGGCTAACCTGGGTGTTGCGCAAAGTCTGTGTACAAAAAAAGATAGCATCATAGAAGATAAATTAAATCACGCGTCACTACTTGATGCTGCCAGTATCAGCAATGCACGTTTGTTGCGTTATCTGCATAAAGATTATCAAAGCTTAGCCAACAAACTGGCGCGTTGTGATGACGGAGAAAAGCTGGTGACGTCTGATAGCGTTTTCAGTATGGATGGAGATGAAGCTGATATTGCTGCAATGGTGGCACAATGTAAAAAATATGATGCAACACTTATGCTTGATGACGCACACGGCTTTGGTGTGCTGGGTCATCAGGGGCGTGGCTCACTTTGGCATCAGCAGGTTAAAACAGATGATGTGCCGGTTTATATGGCAACCCTGGGTAAAGCGATGGGTGCTGCCGGGGCGTTTGTTGCCGGCTCCGAAGATTTAATTGAAACACTGATTCAAACTGCGCGATGTTATGTTTATACAACGGCGATGCCTGCGGCAATTGCTGAAGCCGCTCGTATTAGTTTGCAGTTGTTACAACAGGAGGACTGGCGACAACAGGCATTAATTGGAAATATTGCATTATTCAAAAATCTTGCGAAAGATGCGGGTTTGAATGTGCTGGAATCTAATACGGCTATTCAACCGGTAATGATAGGCGGCTCAAAAAGAGCACTAGAAGTGAGTGACGGTTTATTGAGTAAAGGATTACATGTGGCCGCTATTCGTCCGCCGACGGTGGCGGAAAATACGGCGCGCTTGCGGGTGACATTGAGGGCGGACCATACGCCGGAAGATATTGCTCAGCTGGTTGATGGAATATATCAATATTAATAATAACTAGTCGAATGTTCCGGGTCTATTGCGTCTTTGCAGAGTGTGGGTGTTGTCAATTAATGGGCATTGAATAGCAGGTCAATTGAAAAAGGCTTCACTGGTAAATATGTAGGTGTGAATTCATTCGCACAGGTTTATATAAAAGTGATAATTGTGCGAGTAAACTCGCACCTACAACCATCCTGACAGAGGAAATGAAACAAGGAAGATACGGCTAGAGTATTTTTTGTTTTTGCCTCAGTAATATTGTTAAGCTTACCTGAAATAGAAACTAAGGCTTAACTAGTCCCATTCGTAACGCTTCCAGTGTTGCCTGCGCCCGGTTTGATACATTTAGCTTTCCATAAATACTTTTTAAATGACTGGCTACCGTATTTGATGTAATGCCTAAGATTTCAGCGGCTTCATTACGGCTTAAGCCCTTGGCAATTGCACCGAGTATTTCTTTTTCGCGGCTGGATAAATCAGGTTTGTCTGATGGTTGTATATCATTATGAAAATGATTAATCATTTTGCGTGCAATAGCGGGTGAAATTGGTGGCTCACCTTTGATGATGCCCTGCAGGCTTTGAATAAATTCATCGGTGGTTTGTTCTTTTAACAGGTAACCCTGAGCGCCGGCTTCAAGTGCCGGAAATAAATAATTGTCGTCATCAAATATTGTGGCGACAACGCAATAAGTGTTAGGTGATTTTTGTGAAATTTCGCTAATAATTTCAACGCCATTACCATCCGGTAAATTCAAATCAATCAGCGCTAAATCAAGTTGATTTTCACCGATAATTTTTCTGGCCTGCGCCAGACTGGATGCTTCAAATAATTCAACTTCAACAAACGCTTTACGAATGATTTGAGTTAACCATTCACGGGTTTCTGGGTGATCTTCTAAAACGAGTACATTATGCATATTATTGTTCAGTGGTATCAGTAATCATAAAATTAACTCTGATACAGCTGCCTTTGTTTTCGCCGGTTTGTGGATCGTTCAGGTTAAACCAGTTGGCATCGCCTCCCAGTTCCTGCGCTCGTGTTTTTATATTGTTTAAGCCTTTGCCGGGGATGCAACTTTTCAAATCAAATCCCTGGCCATTGTCACTGCACTCTACGCTGAGTTGCAGCTGATTCAAATCGATAATGACTTCCATGAATTCGGCATTAGCATGACGAATAATGTTGGTGGTGATTTCGTGGAGCATGCGATTTAAATTTATGTGCTGGCGGGGCGTAAAGCTATAGCCTTTTAAATTATCACTCTGGTGCCAGATTAACTGCATGCCGATGGAATTAATTCGATCCTGAATCTCTGCACGCACATCCATTATGGCATCTAGTATCAACGCTGTTGATTTATTGTCAAGCGTGTAAATCGAATTTCTTAATGATTTAAGAATGCTGCGTGAAATAGCAACAGATTTCTCATCTTTTACCGTATGAATCAGGGTTAGCATGCGTGCTGCGACATCGTCATGCAAGTCACGAGCAATCCGCTGTCGTTCAATAGCCGCACCTTTTTCAAAAGCTTCTTCGATGGTGAGAAACTGAATCGTTAATTTGAATAGTGATTCAGCCAGCTCAATATCATCAGAGTTAAACAGAGTGGTCTTACTGGTGCTATTGAGTATGTAACCATGCTTGAGCAAAACGGAAGGCACTTCGAGCATGTTCTGTTCTTCATTGATGATGCATCGATTGATGGTGTGTGAGGACTTTACTAATATGCAATCAGAGAAAAAACGCTGCAAAATAGCTTTCCAGCGTTCGTCAATGGATGTTCCGCTACTGGAAAACTCTTCAATTAAAAAAGGTAGATTTTTTTCCAGATTTTTATGCACTAGGGTGTAACCTGTTACTTAATGTCGCATTAAAAAAGAAATTGTATTTAGCTTGCCAGTTAAACCCTGCCCATGGCGGAAAAGCTTTTAATAAAAGGCGAAGCCATAGATGGATTTCGAATCATTGACTTATAATCACCTTCGACAAATTTTAGCTTGCCAGTGGTGTACGCCAGCCCTAAACCGGTAGAGCCGACTTCGCGATTAAGCCATTCTTTCCAATGACCTTCTTTGGCACGTAGATCCCAGTTTAGTTTTTGATCACTGTAATGTCCAGCTTCAATCACATAACCATCTTCTATGGAAATGTAACTGCGGGGTTTATCTTCATCGGGAAAGCCATAACCGATAATGGTGGAAAAATTTATTTCATTAAGGTGTCTGGTTAAGTAAGGGTCTTTATTCCATTCCTGCATGAATTTTTCCATCCATGCCTGTTCAAATAATTGCAACACATCTTGCTCCGTTATGTTCTGATAACAACTGAATAATTCAGTATTCCTGTTATTAAAAAGTTTATTAATAACCCGTCTAAGCAGGTTTTATATAAATAGTTATATTGTGAGTTGTCATTCAGATTGACTCTTGTGGCTTCATCCCAGGGCGAAAAATGCAAGCTTACAAATGTAAGTGTTTTTCAACGCAGAGATGGACGCCAC
>CAZHEA010000029.1:0-34926 GCA_964531165.1 uncultured Thiotrichaceae bacterium | reverse complement strand
CGAAAAATGCAAGCTTACAAATGTAAGTGTTTTTCAACGCAGAGATGGACGCCACAAGAGGTGATATGAATGACAGCTTTATTTTAGTTCCATTGTCATGGCGTGTATATTATTCTGCTTTAAAGTGCTAAGTGTTTCACGCAAAAGTGTCGGATTACTAAAGGGGCCGATACGCACCCGGTGCCAGTTATCCTGATTAATGCTAACGTTTTGTATTGATGACTGCACCCCGAGTAATGCCAGACTGGCTTTCAGGCGTTCAGCATCCTGCTGGCTTTTAAATGAACCGGCCTGCAATAAATATTTTTTAGTGCTACTGGTGTTGCTGGCAGCAGCGGTTTTATTTGCGCGGGGATGCTCTATGGCCGGGGCTTCAGGTTCCGGTACAAAAACCTCAAGCTCAGACAGGATAGTATAGAACTCAAAGCGCGGCTTTTTGTTTTCGCCAGTGCTGTCCTGTTGAGTTTGTGCTTTATCATCGGCTTGCTGACTGTCTATTTGTTGTTGCTCACGGGCTTTTTGTAGTTCCTGTTTTACCGCTTCAGTAAAGCTGACTTCTTCTGCAGGTTGCTTGCCGAGATAAACCAGAAAAGAGGCGAATAAGCCAATTGCCAGTCCGGCGAACATCCAGATGTAGCCGGGTACGGGTTTTTTATTCGACATTTTGCGTCCTTTTAAATCACGCCCTGCTGACATTACATACTATCCGGTGCACTAACACCTAATAGTTTGAGGCCATTGTGTAATACGTGACGGGTTGCATTGATGAGCGTAAAACGAGCATTTCTTAAAGCCGGATCATCGACAATAAACTGATGTGCATTGTAATAGGTATGTAGCTCATTGGCTAAATCACGTAAGAAATGCGCGAGCTGATGTGGCTCTTCATTGAGTGCTGATTTTTCTATAATTTCAGGGTATTTAGCAAGAGATGTGACCAGTGCAGTTTCATGACTTGCGGTTAGCAGAGCAATATTTTCGCTGCCGGCCTGTGTGTCGTGACTCAGGCCTTTTTCTGTCATCTGCCGGAATACACTGCAAATACGCGCATGTGCATACTGAATATAATATACCGGGTTATCACTGCTTTGAGATTTTGCCAGATCCAGATCAAAATCCATATGCTGCTCGCATTTACGCAGTACATAGAAAAAACGCGCCGCATCATTACCAACTTCTTTGCGTAACTCGCGCAGGGTAACAAATGAGCCTGAGCGGGTAGACATGGGGACGCGTTCACCACCGCGATATAAAATAGCAAATTGCACGAGCAATACATCGAGCTTATTGACGTCATTACCGAGTGCCTGCAATGCGGCTTTTACGCGGGGGATGTAGCCGTGATGGTCGGCACCCCAGATATCGATAACCCGTTCAAAGCCACGATCGAGCTTATCCATGTGATAGGCAATGTCAGAGGCAAAGTAAGTGCTCTGACCGTTATCGCGAACGACAACACGATCTTTTTCGTCACCAAAATCAGTGGATTTAAACCATAAAGCGCCATTTTTTTCATAAACATAGTTGGCATCCTGCAGGCGTTTCACGGCCTGCTTAATTAAGCCTTTGCCCGCCAGGCTTCTCTCTGAAAACCATTCTTCAAATTCAACACCAAATTCTTGCAGGTCATCTTTTATATCATCAAGAATAATGTTTAAACCCAAATCAAATACCTGGCGATAGGACTCATCACCGAGCAGGGTTTTAGCACGGCTGATTAATGCATCAATGTGAACTTCCTTATCGCCGCCAGCGGGTTCATCTGCCGGAATATCTTCAAATACGGCCGCCGTCGGATGCATTAGGTTTTTATCGTGCTCGGCGAACAGTGTCTCCGCCATTTCTTTCACATACTCGCCTTTATAGGCATTGCTCGGAAAGGTGATTTGCACGCCACAATGTTGCAGATAGCGCAGCCATAAGCTGGTGCCCAGAATATCCATCTGCCGCCCCGCATCATTGACATAATATTCACGATGCACGTCGTAGCCAACCGCCGTCAGCAGAGAGGCGACCGTTGCGCCATAGGCCGCACCACGGCCGTGGCCAACATGCAGCGGGCCGGTGGGGTTGGCGGAAACAAATTCGATTTGTACCCGACGTCCGCCACCAATATTGCTGAGTCCGTAGGTTTCGGCCTGGGTGTTGATGGTATTAATAATCGACAGAGTGTTGCTCTGTTTAACAAAAAAGTTAATAAAGCCGGGGCCGGCAATTTCGACTTTGTCTAAATCACCATGTTGCGGCAGGGCATCAATCAGCAGTTGCGCCAGCTCGCGGGGATTTTTTTTCGCCGGTTTGGCCAGCATCATCGCCAGATTACAGGCAAAGTCGCCGTGTGACGGATCTTTGGTGCGACTGAGTTGAATGTTGGGTGAAACATCAGCAGCGATTACACCGTTGGTTTTTAGGCTGCTAAGTGCCTGAGTTAACAGGGTCTGGATGGTATTTTTCAATGTGCTGGCCGGTAAAAAATCAGAGGCCGAATTTTACATGCAGATGGTTTTAAAAGCTATTGGTGTGATGGTCAGGAAAGGCTATTTTTATTATGCGGGTGCATCGTTTAGCAATCAGTGTGCTGCCAGCCATTAGATTTCAGCCAGTAGCTGTTCACTCATTGAAACCGCCTGCGATAGATATCCGTCACCGAATAAATTCAGGTGGTTAATAATATGGTACAGATTATAAAGCGTTTTACGTACCGCAAAGCCATCATCCAGTGGCCAGGCTTCGTTGTAAGCCGCATAAAAATGTGCATCGAAGCCGCCGAATAAATACGTCATGGCGATATCGGTTTCGCGGTCTCCATAATACAGGGCCGGGTCAAAAATAACCGGTGTAGCATCTTCTAACCCCGCCGCATTGCCGCCCCACAGGTCGCCGTGAAGTAGTGAAGGAGAGGGTGAGTAGTGGCTGAATAAACACTCAAAGCCAATCAGCAATTTTTCCACAGGAGGTGACAGCTCTGTGCCATAACCATTATGTTGTGCCAGTTGTAGTTGTGGGCGTAAGCGTTGGTCTCGCCAGAAGTCAGGCCAGCTGGTGCTGAGTGTGTTGGATTGTGGTGTGGCGCCAATAACATTGTTCTGAGTCCAGCCAAATTGCGCTGAGCTGATCTGGTGCATGGCGGCTATCTGTTGTCCGAGTTGTTGTGAATCGAATCTGGCGGATAAATCGAGATATTCCAGTACCAGATAGGCGTGGTTTTCAAATGTGCCGGAACAAATGGGCCGGGGGACTCGCACAGTTGCCCGCTCATATAATTCCTTTAAAGCCAGTGCCTCAGTTTCAAACATATCCCGGTGCTTTATGGTATTGAGTTTGACGAAGAAGTGGCGCTGATGATCACTGATTTTATAAGCGCGGTTGATGCAGCCACCACTGAGTGAATGTTGCCGGTCTATCAGAAAAGGCTGTGCGCTATGCTGGCTGATTTGAGTGGATAGATGTTGCCACAGATTCATTTTATTGGCTCATGTTGTTCGGGGCGATGCGGTGTTAGCGTGTGCAGATGATTCAGAGCACCTCATAATGCGATCTATTGTATCCCACCTGTTCGCCCCGCAGGGCAAACACAGACATGATAGACTTAATTTTAATCCCCCTTTAGATCGAATGCAGATGTAGATATGTCACAATCCCCCTCTTACGAAGATATTCAGCGTGTCGTTGAGACGTTCTATGCTAAAGCTATGACACATCCTCAGATCGGGCATTTTTTTGCTCACATAGAAAACGTTGCCGAACATGAAAAACGCATTGTGGACTTCTGGTGGATTAGCATGGGGGGCAAGCTACAGCAACCGCCAGCGATTGATATGATCGGTAAGCATCTGCCGTTAGGTGTAAGTGCTGCGGATCTGGATATCTGGCTGAGCTTATTCAGTGAAACCCTTCAGCAGCAGCTACCGGAAAATCTTTCGAGTCAGTGGTTGGATAAGGTACTGGTGATTGCCGACCGGCTGAAGCAAATCGTCATAGACGGGCGGCCAATGGGGGTGCAAATCGACGATAAATAGCCTGTGGCGGTGTCGTCCCGGTGAATCCATTAAGTGATGTTATGCACAACAGGCGACAAGTTCAGGCTGCGGCTGGTCATTATTTGATCATTTGCGGGTGCGGTTATCTAACTTGTTGTTTTATATTGATTTATTTTGTGATCAAAATATGAACAATGTGTCACATAGGGTATAAAATGAACCCATGCGGGGCTTTTTTCAGCTATTATCAACAGACTTATCCACAGGAAAAGTGGATAAGTTTTTATATCCATGGAAAACAACGAGTTACGATGTGGTTCTTAATGTTTTGCTTTAAGTTTAGTGTGGTTATTGGCATATTAAGTGATGGAAAAGTCAGAAATATTTTGTTATCGGGGCTTTCAATGAAATACTTATGCACATCATTTGTCAGCAGTTAGTCTAAAACTTGAAACTGCTGTATATATAGCGTATTAATGTCGATCACGCTCTAACTCATTGTAATACATGTGTTTTTCATGTGATTGTTTTTTGATCAATCTGAGTCGGGGTACGCTGTAATCAAGAGTTTCTCTGTAATACAGTAAGTTCTCCACAGAGTTATCCACAGTTTTTGTGGAAAAGATTTCTAACATGCTTAATTTGTATTTGTCGAGCTTTTTTTATTTAGATTTTAAGGCTGCATTTTATTGTCATTCACTGGCACAATAGTGCCATGGCGAAACCTCTGATTGCCCGCATTGCGGTACCTGTCCCACTTTATCATTTTTTTGATTATTTATTGCCCGATACATTAGACAATGTGCCCTCGGCTGGGTGTCGAGTGCGGGTGCAGTTTGGGCGTAAATCATTAGTCGGGCTGGTTGTGAGTATTGAATCTGAATCAGATTATGCACTTAACAAACTCAAGCCGGTTTTAGAGGTGCTGGATAGCCGGCCCGTGTTAACGGCAGACATTATGCGTTTATTGACATGGGCAGCGGGTTATTATCATCATCCTTTTGGCGAAGTGGTATTCAGTGCGCTGCCCAAACGACTTAAAGAAGGTGAAGTTGCGGAATTAAAGCCACAAAGTCACTGGTCATTGACAGAAACCGGGCACACGGCCGACCCGGCTGATCTCAAACGTGCTCCGAAGCAGGCGGCATTATTAAGTTATTTTCAAAATTCGGTCGATGCTGAGCTTATTTCCAGTCAGTTGAATAGCGACTGGGACAACTGGCGTGCGCCGCTCAAATCACTGGTTAAGCAGTCATTGATTGGTATACAGGAGAAAGTGCAAAGCGCGCTGTCGAAAAATGATGTGTCGACGGGTGAATCATCAGCTGATATCTGTCAATTAAATTCAGAACAGGCCGTCGCTGCCGCAGAAGTGGTGCAGGCGTTTAATTCATATCAGACATTTTTATTACAGGGCATCACTGGCAGCGGCAAGACTGAAGTCTATCTGGAAATTATCGAACAGGCCCTGGCACTACAGTTACAGGTGCTGGTGTTGGTGCCTGAAATCAGTTTGACTCCGCAGTTAACTCGGCGCTTTACCAGTCGACTGAATACGGTGATAGCCAGTTTGCATTCCGGTTTAAATGACACCCAGCGCCATAGTGCCTGGGTGCAGGCCAGTAAAGGTATTGCACGGGTGGTGATTGGCACGCGATCGGCACTGTTTACACCGATGCCGGATCTGGGGCTGATCATCTTAGATGAAGAACACGATGCGTCTTTCAAGCAGCAGGAAGGCTTTAGATATCATGCGCGGGATCTGGCACTGATACGCGCCCGAAATAAAAAAATTCCGGTATTACTTGGCTCGGCCACGCCGTCATTTGAAAGCCTGGAAAATGTCAGGCGGCAGCTATATGCGTTACTCACACTCAAGCATCGCGGTGCAGCTGATGCTCGTCCCCCCACGGTTAGTTTACTGGATGTGTGTCGTCGACCGATGGAGGATGGGATTAGCGACCAGTTGTTAAGTAAAATTACAGAACATATTAATCATGACGGGCAGGTTTTGCTGTTTTTAAACCGCCGCGGCTATGCGCCGCTATTAATGTGTCATGAATGTGGCTGGACCACGGCCTGTCAGCGATGTGATGCAAATATGACGTTACATCATCACAATCAGCAGCTGCGTTGCCATCATTGCGGGTATGAAAAACCGGCACCTGCTAGCTGCCCCGAGTGTAATCATGAAAGTTTATATATACCCGGTGCGGGTACCGAGCGAATTGAAGTTGCACTGAAAGAGAAGTTTCCGTCAATTGTCATTAGCCGTATTGACAGAGATACCACGCGACGCAAAGGTGAGCTAGATAAAAAACTAAAACAGGCTCGCAGTGGTGAGGCACAAATTCTAATTGGTACGCAGATGTTAGCCAAAGGGCACGATTTTCCTAATGTGACGCTGGTGGGTATTTTAAATGTTGATCAGGGTTTATTTAGTGCCGACTTTCGCGGCACTGAGCACATGGCGCAATTAATTGTTCAGGTATCGGGGCGTGCCGGGCGCGGTAAAAAAGCCGGTGAAGTGATTATTCAGACGCATCATCCGGAGCATCCTTTACTGCATACCCTGTTGGAAAGTGGCTATTCGGGTTTTGCAAAGACGGCGTTAATTGAGCGTAAACAGGCGCATTTCCCGCCGTTCAGTTATATGGTGATTGTACGCTGTGAGTCTATTCAGAAACATCATGGGCTGGAATTCTTAAATGAGTGCCGGCAGACCTTAAATTTTGAAGGCATTGAATTGTTCGGGCCATTACCTGCACCAATGGAGCGTCGTGCCGGACGTTATCGCTGGCAATTAATTTTATTATCTAATGAGAGAAAAAAATTACACGGGGTATTGCAGCACTGGGTGCCTAAGATCACCAAATTTAAAACCACTAATAAAGTTCGCTGGTCGATTGATGTTGATCCGCAGGATATGTTTTAAAATAGTGAAAGAACAATTAAGTTACATCTTCTGTTTTTTAGTTGGCTCAGCAGATGTCCGCCGATCGGCTACACTCTATAACTTATCATCATAAACACTCTACCTAAAAGGCATAGAAATGCTGGTACAGAATGTAGCGTCTGCAGAGAATACGGACAGCTGGAAGATCATTTTTTTATCTAACCAGAAAAAGCATATTAATATCTTCAAACAACAATTGGCCGGGCTTGAATTTAATGCCATGTGTTGTCGAATATATAATGTAAAAACACCCCGTGAAGCCATCGATTTACTCAATCAGCAGGATGTTGTTATGCTGGTTATTGCGCTTGAGCCACTTGAAAAAACGTTATTAGAACTCAGACTGTTAAGTGTGAAGTCGTCTTCTGCGCAGCTACTGACTCTGGTCGTGACAGCCGATATAAATAATCAACAAAACCTTATTAATACCCTGCAGGCAGATCTGGTGATTGATCGCTTGCAGAGTCCGCAACTTGCGCCGCTGATTATGTCGGGTTTAAAGCGTTATCATGACTCAAGCCTTCTGCATATCAGTCAGTCATTATTGCGGGAGATGACGCAGATTGATGAAGCCAGTACCGGTAATGCGTATTTAAAAGATTTGGCGCAAAGCATAGCAAAGTTTCTGGGAACTAATTTTGTGGTTATCGGGGAAACAGATAAGCGTAATGACGCTATTGTTAATACCCGGGTGGTATGGGTTATGGGTGAGTATAAAAATAATTTCACTTATGAGCGCGCCGGTACACCCTGTGAGCAAGTACTGCAGTATGAACGTGTGATTACGCACCCGAAAAATGTATTAAAGGCATTTCCGGAAGATGAAATGCTTGGAGAAATGGGGATTGAATCCTATATGGGAACTGCCATACATTCTGCTTGCGGTGATCTGACGGGAATTCTGATTACCATGGATAATAGAGAAATGGTGAATCATCAGGTCTATGAACCGGTGTTAGATTTTTTTGCCAGCCGTATTGGTGTGGAGATCGAACGACAGCAGGCACAGGATAAACTATTACAGATTAATGAGGAGCTGGAAGCAAAAGTAAAATTAAGGACAGAGGAGCTGGAAAATAATCACCGGCGATTATTACAGGTAGCACATCAGGCGGGTATGGCGGATATCGCTGCCGGAATTTTGCATAATATAGGTAATGTATTTAATAGTATCGGTATTGCCTGTCAGCTCATGAAGAGAGATTTTTCACAATCCAGACTGAGCCGATTAACGGACATCAGTGAGATGCTTGTATTAAATAAGGATGATCTGGTGAGTTATTTAACGGTGGATGAAAAAGGTAAACAGTTAACGGATTATATTCAGCAGTTGAGTCAGGTGCTGACGACAGAGGCGGAAAAGCATAAAAAAAATCTACAGTCTATTGTGGATAACGGGGTGCTGGTTCAGGAAGTTATTCGCAATCAGCTAGACTATGCCAATCTGAATACGCTCACTGAATTATGCAAAATAGATGTACTGGTTGATAAAGCCCTGTTAATGCAAGTGGCAGTAATGGAAAAATATCAGATAAAAATTGAGAAGCATTATGATGATGTGCCAATGGTGTATTTACAGGAGCATAAGTTTATACACGTACTAACCAATCTATTTAAAAATGCCCATGAAGCGATGCAGATAACATCGCCGAACTCACGTAAATTAATGATTAAAATTAATCATCCATCTGAACATGTGGTAGAAGTGGAAATTTCTGATAACGGTCCGGGTATAAGTGAAGATAAAAAACAGAAAATTTTTTCCCTGGGTTTTAGCACAAAAAACAGTGGCCACGGAATTGGGCTACATGTGAGTTCAAACTATATGCAGGAAATGCGCGGGCGCATACGTGTTGACAGCGATGGTTCGAATGCTGGTGCCAGGTTTACGCTTAGCCTGCCGACTAGTCAGTAGTTATATCATCGCTCTTTAACTGTGTTCTGATTTAGTTTGTAAAATGTTTTTACAATTAACAGTACTAGTGGCGTGCCGTGCATCAATAAATCAAAAATATCCAGAGGTTTAGTTAACGCACCGCTGCTTAACATTTTTAACTTTTGCCATAAATGCGGTTCCTGCATAAAAGGCGCTAATCCCAGTAACAGGGTGACTAGTATCAGCATTGAAAATGGAATTTTATCTAAAAAATTTTTCATAAGTAATTAATGTGACTCTGGCTTTTCGTTTTCGTTTTCGTTGATAAAGGTAAACATCTGATGACCGAAACGAATCCGGTCTTTGTGTTTTAATTGTTTGCAACTTATTTTGTATTTATTGATATAGCTGCCATTGGTGCTGTTGAGATCCATTAAAAAATAAATTTCATTTCCCAGGTGATCATGTTCAGTAAAAATTTCAGCATGTTGAGAGCTGATTATTTTTTCATTGAGCTGAATCAGATTGGTTTTAGATCGTCCGATGCTGACATGATCAGACTGTAAAAAAAATTGTCGGGTTAAATGTCCGTCTTTAGTTTGAATAATCCTTGCCATGAGGTTCACCTGTGCTTCTTTTTATCATTTAATTCGGGCTTTTTAAAAATAAGCCAGTCTATATATTGGCATATAGTAGAGACTGAATAATTGTGAGTCAATAACGATTCAGTTCATCGTTTTATTGTTATAGCTGATTATTGGTCTTTTTGTTTTTCAGCTGAACGGTATTCGCTAAGCCAATATCTACGCTTTTTGTGACTATACTGAAGAGCTATTGAGGTGGACTATTGGGGGATTGTGCTGATTTTAAACGATTGCGATAAGGTGAATAGACCGACCCTGATTTTTGATCAGGGTGTTTCAGGCGGATCAATAAGAATTACATATACATAAAATAATAATATGTTAATATACTCCGCCAAATTTTAGTTGACCAGCTTACTTGCTCCCCCAGGTGCATGCCCTCCCAGGTGCATACCATACAGAGCGGCTTTCTGGTCTGATGTAACAAGACACTATGGAGTCGAATTATGACCACTGGTATGAAACTAAAGCAGTTCCTTCTGCATGAAAAACGCACAGGTGCAGACCTGCCTTATGACCTGATTGAGCTGATTCACGAAGTCAGTATCACCTGTAAGGAAATTGCTGCAACGGTAAGTCGTGGCGAGCTTTCAGGTGTTTTAGGTGTGGCTGGCTCAGAGAATGTACAGGGTGAGACTCAGAAAGAACTGGATATTATCACCAATGATATTATGGCGGATCACCTGTCGGTTAGTGGTCTGGTTGCAGGCATGGGTTCTGAAGAGATTGAAGAGCCTATTGACGTGCCGGCACAGGAGCGCGGTGAATATTTACTGATGTTTGATCCATTAGATGGGTCTTCTAACATTGATGTAAACATCTCTGTTGGTACCATATTTTCAGTATTAAAAGCGCCTATGGGTTGCAAGGAAACGCCGAAGTTTGATGATTATCTGCAAAGTGGTACTGAGCAGAAAGCGGCAGGTTTCGTGGTTTATGGCCCGTCAACGGTTTTTGTACTGACCACAGGCAATGGCGTGAATATGTTTACGCTGGATGGCACGATTGGTGAGTTTGTATTAACGACTGAAGGTGTTTCAATTCCTGAAGATACAACGGAGTATGCAATCAATATGGCAAATCGTCGTTTCTGGGATGAATCGATGAAGCAATACATTGAAGACTGTCAGTTAGGTGAAGATGGCCCGTTAGGTAAGCGTTACAATATGCGCTGGGTGGCATCAATGGTAGCTGAAGTTTACCGTATCTTAATTCGTGGCGGCATCTTCATGTACCCATATGATAACCGTGACCCTTCAAAAGCTGGCAAATTACGTTTGATGTATGAAGCTAATCCAATGGGCTTCATTATCGAGCAAGCCGGCGGCATGGCTTCAACGGGTATTGGTCGTATTATGGAAGTTGAATCGACTGGTTTGCATCAGCGCGTACCGGTTGTTCTGGGCTCTGCAAACGAAGTGAAAAAAGTTGAGGAATATCACGCAAAAAAGGATGAAAAGGCTGCTTAAGGATAGCGTGAGCTATACTGAGGAGTCGTTAACCCAGATTTGAATAATTGATATTGTTTGTAAAAAAAGCCAGATTTTAATCTGGCTTTTTTTTGTTTTTTTTATGTCATACCTGCAAAACCACAGAATTCTAATTCCCAAAATGCTAATGGCTTGCGAACACACCAACAGCCACTAAATTCCTGACCAATAAAATCATTATGTGCATTCGGGAATGACGAAAATAGAGATCGGTGTAGAGGTGGCGATGCAGGAATTGAAGGTGAATGGATCAGGGGTCGGAGTCAAATTTTTGAAGTGATTGCTGCGCCAGTTCTTTATAGTGTTCGATGAAATTTGACTCCGACCCCGAATATTCACCTCAAACATCACCGAATAAACTGACTCTTATACTCATCAGCCAATGCCAGTGCCTGTTGTTGATCTTTTTTATTCAACTGTTTAAAGGTAAAAGAAGCATTTTTTTGTGCATTCGTATTATTCTGCAATGCCGCCAGTTTAAACCACACAAACGCCATGATTTTATCTCGTGTGGTGCCCTGACCTTTAAAGTAAAGCCGCCCAAGATTAACCTGCGCATCCACCGCGCCTAAACGTGCTGCTTTGTCATACCAGCGAAAGGCCTCGGGTAAATTTTTTGGCACACCGGTAGCGGTTTCGTGAATGTATCCCAGGTTATACATAGAGGCGGTATCATTATTTTCCGCTCCGCGATAATACCAGCGTAATGCCAGGTCGTTATCTTTGGGCAAGCCGCGCCCATGAGCATAAAGCTGGGCCAGATAAAAGCATGCACGGCCATGATTTTTAAGGGCGGCGAGTCGAATCCAGTGCTCAGCCAGGGTTAAATTTTGCTCGCTAGCGTCGCCCTGAATATATATTTTACCAAGGCGGAACTGTGCATCGGCATCGCCCTGTTCGCTGGCACGATTAAGCCATTTAATCGCCAGTTCGATATTTTTTTCAATACCCCGGCCATCGTTATACATGACGCCCAGGTTGTATTGAATTTCACGATCACCGGCTTCCGCTAAAGGTGTCCAGTAATTCAGAGCCTGTTCATATTGGCCCTGCTTAAAAGCTTTGAGGCCATCATTTCTGGCGTCTGCAATGCTGCTAAGTGGCAGGTGAATTAATGCGCAAAAGATAAATAGTTTGAAGAGTCGTTTCTGCATAATTACTTTTGTTGATAGCGTTTAACCCGTTGAAAAAACTGAGCGTATTGAGCCGGGTTTTGCAGGCTCTGTTCATCGGTTATCGGCAGTTGCGGGTAATGCTGAAGTATGGCACTGACAAATATGCCCTTTGTTGTATCAACCACTTCACCACTGGAATTAAAAATAGCAATATCTTTTATGCCACAACTTGGTGACCGACTTTTAAAAATATAACCGTGAATTGAGTTTAGTTGAGGCGGGCGCTGCCTGCTGTAATCATCCATTGCTTGAGTGATATCGATAGTTGTGTCATCGCGGCCCAGTATTTTTATGTTTTTCAGGCTGCCATAGAGCTGCACTGGTGGTCGCGGTACAGTTAAACCAATTTCCACTTCCGGGCAAATAGAAATAATATCAAAGCGTGTTTGAATAAAATGAAGTAGATTCGCGTCGCATTTGATTTTACCGTCATAGCGTACACGCTCACCAAGCAGGCAACGACTTACGGCAATTAAAGGCTTATTGGTGTGGCTGTCATTTATTGGCTTGATCCCATTTTAGTAGCACGCTCAGCGGTTTTGTTGGCTTCTACCGCCTGCAGTCCGGCATCCCAGCCAGGCATAGTTTCAGGCCAGCCAAAACTGTGTTGTGTAACCAGTTCGGCAAGGGCATTAATGTGAAAGTCGCTGGCATTTAAGCAGGGAATATAGTCAAAATTAACACCACCACGGTTTAAAAACAGTTCGCGGTTTTCAATATTAATTTCTTCGAGGGTTTCCAGGCAGTCTGCTGAAAAGCCGGGGCATACTACATCCAGTGATTTAATGCCCTGATAGGCGAGTTGTTTCATGGTGTTGTCGGTGTAGGGCTGTAACCATTCTTCGCGTCCTACTCGAGACTGGAATGTGACTTTCCATTTACTGTCTTTTAATAATAGTTTTTCTGCAACCAGCCGGGCGGTTTTCTGGCAATGGCAGAAATACGGATCGCCGTTTTCAACATAACTTTTTGGAATGCCGTGAAATGAAAAAACCAGCATATCCGGTTTTCTGTCACGGTTGCTCCAGTGATTAATAATGGTTTTGGCAAGTGCATCAATGTAGGCTGGCTGGTCGTGGTAGCTGTTAATAAAGCGCATATCCGGTAGCCAGCGCCAGGTTTGTAATTCGCTGGTGACCGCATCAAAAACTGAAGCAGTGGTGGTGGCGGAGTATTGTGGGTACATGGGTAGAATTAAAAAACGTTTAGCGCCGGATGCGCGTAAACCGCGTAAGCCGTTAGCAATACTGGGTTTGCCATAGCGCATCGCGACATCAACAAGAACATTGCCGCGAATTTTGGATTGTAGCTTTTTCTCGAGTTTCTGTGCCTGCAAATTGGAAATACTGATCAGAGGTGAGCCTTCATCGGTCCAGATTTTTTTATACATAGCCGTCGTCGTACGCGGCCGGAAGCGTAAAATAAATCCGTGTAAAATTAGCCACCATAAAGGGCGGGGCGTTTCTACAACGCGCGGGTCCCAGAGAAATTCTGCCAGATATTTTCGTACGGCGCTTTCTGTGGGTGCATCCGGTGAGCCGAGATTAACCAGCAGAACGCCGAGGCGTTCTTTTGATCCGTGAGTGTAGTTCGGGTGATTTAAATAGTCGGCCATTAAATTATCTTATGAAAGAAGGTGCTTTATTATATCTAAGTATTTGTGATTTATATCCCAAATAACAGTTTTTTATAAATTTTATACATAGTAAGTGATTGGGAACAGGCGGTATAATAGCTCGCTAATTTTCAACCTTACAAGTGTTTTATTGAACTAAGGATGTTCTGATCAAGTATGGCTGTAATTAAGCTGAGACAAAATGGCCGGTATTTTTTGCAAAGTGAGAAGTAATCGTTCTTCTATTGCAACAAGCTTCGGGGAAATACCAGTCATTTTAGCCAGCCTGAATTAATCTGACTTGATCAGAGCATCTTTAAACTATAGCTCAGGCTAAAGTAAGTTGTTTGATGTCAATGAATTTACACTGCAAAAGCGGAGTTTAAAATGCCAATACGTCTGGCAGTACCAAATGAAATTGCCCCGGGTGAGCGACGCATCGCCTGTGATCCGGTGGTGGCCAAAAAACTAATCGAACTGGGTGTAGAAGTGTACATGCAAAAAGGTGCTGCGGCATCGGCGCATTTCTCAGATGAGCAGTTTGAAGGTGTCACTTTAATCGATACGGCGCAAGAGCTATATAAAAACGCGGATGTGATCTTTAAAGTGCAGCCCCCGACGCTGGATGAATTAAAGTTAATGAAAGATGATTGTGTGATTGTCAGCTTTATGGCGCCGCATAAAAACCAGGATTTAACCCAGGCCATGTGTGACAAAAAAGTCACCAGCCTGGCAATGGAGCTAGTGCCACGCATTACCCGTGCCCAGTCGATGGATGCTTTGTCATCGCAGGCTGGCATCGCCGGTTATAAGGGGGTGATTATGGGGGCCGATAAAGCCTCGGTTTTCTTCCCGATGTTAACCACCGCGGCGGGTACTATTCGCCCGGCGAAGGTGTTAATTATCGGTGCTGGGGTGGCAGGCTTACAGGCGATTGCAACGGCTAAGCGCTTAGGTGCAGTGGTTGAGGCCTATGATGTACGCTCGGCAACTAAAGAGCAGTGTGAGTCACTCGGTGCGAAATTTGTTGATACCGGTGTGAGTGCAGACGGCGAAGGCGGTTATGCTCGCGAGTTGACCGACGACGAAAAACAACAACAGCAGGATGTACTGGATAAGCACATTGCAATGTCGGATGTGATTGTAACGACCGCTGCGATTCCGGGACGCCCGTCACCAAAAATTATCAGCGCCGCAGTTGTGGCTAAAATGAAAGTTGGCTCGGTGGTGGTTGATCTGGCTTCCGAAGGTGGGGGTAACTGTGAGTTAACCAAACCCGGTGAAACCGTCGATTTCGAAGGCCGGGTTACGATTCTCGGGCCGTTAAATGTGGCGTCGCAGGTGCCGATCCATGCTAGCGAAATGTACGCCAAGAACTGCTTTAATCTAGTTTCGCCTTTTATTAAAGACGGTGAGCTGGAGTTGGACTGGGAAGATGAGGTGATAAAAAATACCGCACTCACCCATGACGGTGAAATTAAATCTGACCGATATAAAACTAACGAGAATAAGGAAGGAGGATAGTCATGATAGAAATCAGTGGCTTTACAGCACTTTATATATTTATGTTATCCGCTTTTACCGGCTATGAAGTTATTAGCCGCGTACCGGTTATTTTGCACACGCCAATGATGTCGGGCTCCAACTTTATTCATGGCATTGTTTTAGTGGGTGCAATTGTCGTCATGGGCGGTGCCGAAACAGGCCTGGAACAAGCCATTGGTTTTATCGCGGTGGCATTGGCATCGGGTAATGCGGTGGGGGGCTATGTGGCCACGGTGCGCATGCTGGAAATGTTTAACCCTAAAGATAAGAAGGGTGCAGCATAATGGATATATTTATTCAGGTAGTGTATTTCGTTGCAGCGGTTCTGTTTATTCTAGGGCTGAAAAAAATGAGCTCACCGGTGACCGCTACCGGCGGCATTGTGTGGGCAGGTATCGGCATGCTTGCTGCGTCATTAGTGGCGTTCTTTGAGCCTGGCGTGTTTACACACAGCACTAATGTGGTGTTGATTGTCGTGGCGATTTCAGTGGGATCCGGCATTGCATATGTAACCGCTAAGCGTGTACAGATGACGGATATGCCGCAAATGATTGCAATCTATAACGGCATGGGCGGTGGTGCAGCAGCGGCGATTGCAGCGGTTGAACTGGTGAAAATGTCGACGGGTCATAATACTGATGGCGCGCATACGATGAGTGCAACGGCGCAGATACTGGCGGTAATTGGTGCCTTGATTGGAGCTATTTCCTTCTCGGGCTCGGCCATTGCTTTCGCCAAATTACAGGGCTTAATGAAGAAAACCATTCGCCTGCCGATGCACATGATGATTAACCTCGGACTGTTTGCACTCACTCTAGTCGCCGGTGCGATTATTGGTTTTGGTGATGATCCAAGTATTCAGCTGGTGTTAATCTTCTTCGCCATGGCTCTGGCCTTTGGTGTGCTGTTTACAACCCCGATTGGCGGTGCGGATATGCCAGTGGTGATTTCACTGTTTAATGCATTTACCGGTTTGGCTGTAGCTCTTGAAGGCTTTGTGCTAGGTAACGCGGCGATGATTATTGCCGGCACAGTCGTTGGCTCGGCGGGTACTTTATTGACTCAGCTAATGGCAAAAGCCATGAATCGTCCCATTAGTAATATTTTGTTTGCCAGCTTTGGCTCTGATGGTGGTGATGCCGTTGAGGAAGACATTGACGGTAGCATGAAGGAAATTCAGGGCGTTGATGCGGCGATTATGATGGCCTATGCGGAAAAAGTGATTATCGTTCCAGGTTACGGTATGGCGGTAGCACAGGCGCAGCATAAAGTTTCTGAGCTAACGAAATTACTGGAAGCACGCGGTGTGAAAGTGATGTTTGCCATTCACCCGGTGGCAGGTCGTATGCCCGGGCACATGAATGTATTGCTGGCGGAAGCCGGTATTGATTACGATAAAATCCTGGATTTAGATGAAGTTAATCCGGAGTTTCCGACTGCCGATGTAGCATTAGTGATTGGCGCTAATGACGTGGTGAACCCGGTGGCACGTACCAATCCGGATAGCCCTATTTATGGTATGCCGATACTGGATGCAGATATGGCAAAGAACTGTATTGTCATTAAACGTGGTAAAGGCTCGGGCTTCTCAGGTATTGAAAATCATCTGTTCTATGCGGATAATACCCGTATGTTATATGGTGATGGTCAGAAAGCCGTGGGTGAGCTAATTAGCGGTATTAAAGAACTTTAATTCTTATAGTCGGTCGGATCAGTGGTTTAGATTCGACTGGCTATTCGTGTTTAGTTAATAAAGTTCTATTCTTCGTATATACTCATTGAGTACAAATGTTAAAAGCATAAATGATAAAAAGAGAAAAATGTAAATATTAAATTGATTTCAATAAGAGAAAAACGTGCAGCAGCCAAATAGTGAAGTTCTAAATTTATCAAAAACCGGCAAAAAATTAATGAGACAGCGGCGTTTTCGTGATGCCGAAAAAGTCTTTAATGAAGCCCTGGAAATCGAACCGGGAAATAGTTATGTTCTAGTTGGTCTGGGCGATTTGTTTAGATTAACAAATGACTTTAATAAAGCCATTATCTTTTATACGCGCCTTCTAAAATCTGATCAAACCAATGTCTTTGCCCTGCGTGGAATAGGCGACTGCTTCCGCGGCCTGCGTCAGTCAGAAAAAGCGGTGGAGTTCTGGGCGCGTTATCTGGAAATCAATCGCGGAGATGTGCATGTGATGGTGCGCCTTGCCGATGCTTATAAAAGCATGGACATGTCTGAGAAAGCTGAAAATCTGTATATCGAATCCATTAAAATCCAACCCCGTGATCGCTATGCTCTGATGGGGCTGGGTAATCTTTACTATAAAAATCGTGATGATGACAAGGCGCTCGGATATTTCGAAACTCTGTTGGGGCTGGATGAGCATTACGTTGCCGTGCTCACCATGGTGGGTAATATTTATCAGCGCAGAAGCGATTACCAAAATGCTGAGAAGTATTATCGCAAAGCCACTGAGCTGGAGCCGGATAATTCCTATGCACTGTACGGTCTGGGTAACTGCCAGCGGGGTGCTGGTCATATTGATGAAGCTATCGATTTATGGGGGCAGATTTTAGATAAAGAGCCATACAATCAGAATATATTAAGTCGTTTAGGTGATGCCTGGATGAGCAAGGACGAAAGTGATAAGGCGCGTGAACTCTATGAGCGTAGCTTAGACCTCGGGTTTGATGCATTTGCCCTGATTGGAATGTGTCGTATCTATCGGGAGCTGGGTGACTTTGTTGAAGCAGAAGCCTGTTGTAATCGTGTGTTGATGGAGAAGCCGGGATTTGAACGGGCGATTGAAGAGTTATCGTTGGTATTGATTGATAAGGATCATGCTAATAAATAAGCTTTTATAGTTTTTGTCTGGCGTTATAGTTAAAAGCCCATGCTATTTATAGTGTGGGCTTTTTATTTTGTGACGACTGGAGCCAGGTGGCATTAATACTTATTCGTCATTCTCGGTACCAGCGTTAGGGAATGACAAATAAAAGAAAAACCAGAAAATTTATCAAATAGCTAAACTTTGTGGTTTGCATGCGAAGCACAGAACAGAACAGGCACGGCTAGCCTTTAAGTAAAGTGCCAACACCCTCATCAGTCAGTAATTCAAGCAACACCGCATGTTCAACCCGGCCATCAATAATATGCGATGTTTTAACGCCTGATTTAACCGCATCCAAAGCGCAGTTAACCTTTGGTAACATACCGCCATAAATGGTACCGTCTGCAATATAGTCATCAACTTCGCTGGTGCTTAAGCCGGTTAATAAGTTTTCCTGCTTATCTAAAATACCCACCGTATTAGTTAGCAGTAATAACTTCTCAGCACCTAAAACTGTTGCCAGTTTTCCCGCGACTATATCCGCATTAATATTATAAGACTCGCCATTTTCACCTATACCAATCGGTGCGATAACCGGAATAAAATTATCATCATCGAGCATGGACACAACAGAAGGATCAATTGTATGCACTTCACCAACGTGACCCAGATCAACAGGTTCATTTTTGTCATTCGTCATTTGCAGTTTGGTTGCGCGAATTAAGCTACCGTCTTTACCCGTTAGCCCAACAGCGCGTCCGCCCTGCTGGTTAATAAGTGTAACGATGCTTTTGTTTACCAGTCCGCCTAAAACCATTTCAACTATATCCATGGTTTCCGTATCGGTGACACGCATGCCTTGAATAAATGTTGATTCTTTACCTACGCGTTTTAACAGTTGTGCAATTTGCGGGCCGCCGCCGTGAACCACAACCGGGTTTACACCAACCTGTTTTAATAAAACAATATCACGAGCAAAACCCACTTTTAGTTTTTCGTCGGTCATTGCGTTACCGCCGTATTTTATAACGATGGTTTTGCCGTTAAGTTTTTGTAAATAGGGTAGCGCCTCAGAGAGGACGCTGACTACGGAGCTGGCTTTTGAGTTATCCATGATGTTTGCTTAATCGTCTTTATGTAAGTTGCTCGTCACTCCTGCGAAGGCAGGAGTCTAGTGTCGTTGTGTATATGTCTTAAATCGTAGATAAAAGAATGTTTTTTAAAGTCATTCAACTATTTAAAAGTTCAGTTCAATTGAGCTGTCAGTCGCTAATATTTGTTTGCGAAAATTTTCCTGAATTTCATTTAGTGACGCTTCATCTTCCGCTTCAAACCGCAGAACCAAACAAGGCGTTGTGTTAGACGGGCGAATTAACCCCCAGCCTTTATTCCATGTCACACGCATGCCATCAATGGTAGATATATCTGCGTCATCAAATTGTGCAGATGTTTTGAACTTTTCCATAAACGCATGATGCTCACCCTCCGCAAAATTAATTTGAATTTCGGGTGTGTTATAGCTATCGGGAAGCGCGTTAAAAATTTCAGCAGAGGTGCCGGTTTTCTTGCTTAAAATTTCCAGCATTCTTGCGGCGCTGTACAAACCATCATCAAAACCATACCAGCGTTCTTTAAAGAAAATATGTCCAGACATTTCGCCCGCTAATGCGGCGCCGCTTTCTTTCATTTTGGCTTTAATTAATGAGTGACCAGTCATCCACATTAATTCCTGGCCACCCATTTTGGTGATTTCTTTACCCAGATTATAACTGGATTTCACATCATAAATAATTAATGCGCCGGGCTCTCTCGATAATACGTCCTCGGAATATAAAATCATTTGCCGGTCCGGCCAAATAACTTTTTGCAAGTTATCAATAACACCGACACGATCACCGTCACCGTCAAAGGCTAAACCCAGTTCAAGATTATTTGCTTTAATAGACGCGCAAATATCTTTTAAGTTTTCGAGTTTGCTAGGGTCGGGGTGGTGATTGGGGAAGTTACCATCGACATCACAAAACAGTTCGGTAACTTCACAGCCCAGCGCTTTAAATAATTTTGTGGCGATAACACCGGCAACTCCGTTACCGCAATCCACAGCAATTTTCATCGGCCGTGCTAGTTTAATGTCGCCAACAATGCGCTCAAAATATTCATCGAGTACCGGTTGTTCACGGTAGCTGCCACTGCCGGTATTTAAATCACCAGCTTCAATCGCATTGTAAAATGCAGTAATGTCATCGCCATAAAGTGTTTTGCCCGCCATCGACATTTTCAAGCCATTATATTCAGGTGGATTGTGACTGCCGGTTACCATAATGCCGGTGCCGGTTTTTAAGTGATGGGTGGCAAAATATAAAACCGGTGTGGGTACCATGCCTACGTCAATTACATCACAGCCACCGGCGTTTAATCCTTCGGTGAGTGCCACTGATAACTCTTTACTGTGTAAGCGTCCGTCGCGGCCGATGCAAACTTCTTTTACGTTTTGCTTTACGCATTCGGTGGCAAAAGCCTGACCGACTAAGCGTACGGTGTCGGGTGTTAAGTCGGTGGCGACGATGCCGCGTATGTCATACATTTTAAAAATTGCTGGATTTAAGTTACTCATTATTTTCCTAAAAAAGTATAAAGCCGGAGGTGTTTAAATCATCCGGTAAAATTATTTATGCCCCGAAGAGCCAAAGCCGCCTTCTCCGCGTTCGCTATCGCTGAACTCTTCAACCGTTTCAAATGCCACTTGTGCGACAGGTATAACCATGAGCTGTGCAATACGGTCACCGGTTTCGATGGTGAACGCTTTACTGCCACGGTTCCAGCAGGAAACGAATAACTGTCCCTGATAATCTGAGTCGATCAAACCCACCAGATTGCCTAATACTATGCCATGTTTATGGCCCAGACCTGAGCGTGGTAAAATGGTGGCGGCATAACCCGGGTCGGCAATGTGAATCGCAATGCCGGTGGGAATCAGTTCGGTGTCACCAGGCTTGAGGGTTAACTGGCCATCAATGCAGGCGCGTAAATCCATGCCTGCTGAGCCAGGAGTAGCGTATTCGGGCAGGGGGATCTCATTGCCAATGCGCGGGTCGAGAATTTTAAGTTGCAGTGTTTTCATGGTATCTCTTTGCTAATAATGTAATCAGTTGTCGGGCCAGCTGGGTTTTGCGGCAGCGTTCGAGGGTTGCTTCGCCATCATTCCAGAAAACCTGTAGTGCATTGTATTCACTATTAAAGCCCGTGTCTTGTCGGGTTTGGTTGGCATCGACTGCAACACAGTTGGCGGCAATCATCTGCAGTTTTTTATTTTTTAATTTGAGTAATGCATTGTCTTTAACGTTCTGGGTTTCGGCGGCAAAGCCGAGAGTGAACGGGGGCGCGTCAAGTGCAGCAACGTCCTTTAAAATATCCGGGTTCTGCACTAAAGCCAGTGTTAGTTCGGCGCCTGATTTTTTAATTTTCTGCGATTGCGCGACCTGTGGGCGATAATCTGCAACCGCAGCGGTGCCAATAAATATATCATGCTCACCAATCTGCGACATGACCGCAGCATGCATTTGCCCGGCGGTTTCAACATCAATACGCCGGCTATGTGCGGGCGTGTTCAGATGAACCGGCCCTGCCACGACGGTAACAATAGCGCCCTGTTCTATTGCCGCTTCAACTATTGCAAAGCCCATGCGCCCCGAGCTGCGGTTGCCGATAAAACGTACCGGGTCTATTGGTTCATGGGTGGGGCCGGCGGTGACGAGAATGTTAATGCCTTGTAACAGGCCATTATCAAATAGTCTGCTGGCTGCAACTACCAGCTCAGGTGGCTGTAGTAACCGGCCTTCGCCGGTCTCACCACAGGCCTGAATACCTGTCGCCGGACCAAAAATTTCAACCGCTCTGTCTTTTAATATCTGAATGTTCTGGCGGGTTGCGGTGGATGTCCACATGACGTGGTTCATTGCAGGGGCGACGGCAAGCTTTGCGGTGCTCGCCAGGCAAACTGCGGTTAATAAGTCATCCGCGCGACCACTAGTTAGTCGTGCAAGGCTGTTTGCAGTGGCCGGTGCGATAAGAATTAAATCAGCCCAGCGCGCTAGTTCAATATGCCCCATGCCGTCATCAATTGCCGCCTCGGCTTGTGGGTCGAGCAAAGTGGTGTGCACCGGATGCCCGGAAAGTGCCTGAAAGGTTAGAGGTGTTATGAACTCAATTGCACCGGCGGTCATAATAACCCGCACATCCGCCCCCGCATCCTGTAGACGGCGCAGTAGTTCGGCGCTCTTATATGCGGCAATACCGCCGCAAACCGCCAGTATGATGTTCTTATTGTGTAAGGTGCTTGTCATGTTAGAGATTTTAACCTAAAACGCGACGTTACCACAGGGTGTATAGCGCTTGTTCGTCTCAACTACGTTATAGGTTTGTTGCTGTGGCAGGATAAAAGGTTTGGCAAATGAAAATCGCCGGCGTAGACTCGGGCAACTCATAGAAAAAGGATGAATCTATGCCCATTACTGACTGGCCACTTGATGAACGTCCCCGTGAAAAGCTGCTGGCGCAAGGCAGTGCCGCACTTTCCGATGCAGAGCTGCTGGCGATCTTTCTACGTACCGGTATCCGCGGTAAAACCGCAGTTGATCTTTCCAATGACTTACTTGATTGCTTTAGTGGTCTGAGGCATTTATTAAAGGCAGACCAACAGGCTTTTTGTGCACACAATGGTTTGGGGCCGGCCAAATATGCGCAGCTACAGGCGGTGCTGGAAATGGCCAGGCGCTATTTAAGCGAGGGTTTAAAGCGCGGTGACAGCTTAACCAGCCCGCAGGAAACCCGTCAGTATTTAACCGCGCAGTTACGTGACTATACTCATGAAGTATTTGCAGTGCTGTTTCTTGATCAGCGCCATCGGGTGATTCAATTTGAAGAAATGTTTCGCGGCACTATTGATGGTGCCAGTGTATACCCGCGTGAAGTGGTGAAAAAAGCGCTTGCGCATAATGCAGCGGCGGTTATTTTTGCGCATAACCATCCCTCTGGAATTGCCGAGCCGAGTCAATCGGATGAAAGAATTACGCGACGCCTAAAAGATGCGTTAGCGCTGGTTGATATTCGGGTACTGGACCATTTTGTGGTGGGCGATGAGGTGGTGTCGTTTGCGGAGCGTGGTTTGTTGTGAAAAAGTTTCTTTAAGTATCCTTTCTAGAATAGAGCCTCTTAACCCTGTCAAAATTTTTTCCACACAGATATATAAAGCGCAGATATTTTAAATAGGCGGGGATTACGTAATTAAAATCTAAAAAAGTCAGTACTATCAATAAATGCCGAGCGGTTATCATAAATTTAATCGCTCCCTTCTTAAGTATTTAAGGCAGGTATTGATTTTCGAGATGCTCTACGTAAAAGCGGCAATCATGTATGATGATGGATTGAAATTAAAAATTAAAATACATCAACTAAAGGGCATCTCTATCAATTGCTTGTGCCCTCTGGCTTTGCTCCCTGTTCAGGATCAAGGCTTGTTTTTGAAAGCATGCTCACTGCCGGGTAAAAAACATAACGCAGAGCCTGGGCAGGGAGCAAAGCCCCTCTTTTATTAGCATGGGGCGCGACCTGAAGCATGCATCTGCGGCGTTATGAATCTTGGCAATGGAATAAAACCATTGCACTGCGGTTCGTGCCTTGAAGCTACATGCTTCAGGTCACGCAGAGGGCATAATCAAATAATAGAGGTGCCCTTAACAGTGCAATTATTTAAAATACAAAACTTAAGCTTTCTGCATGTAGGGCCAGTTAATTTACAGGTTAACGCGGCGCAACTAATCGGGGTCAGTGGCGCTTCCGGTTCAGGAAAATCTTTATTGCTGCGAGCGCTGGCGGATATGGATGAGCATCAGGGTGATGTTTTTCTGGATGAGCTACATCAGCAAACCGAAGCGCCGCATCATTGGCGAAAAAAAGTAGCCCTGTTACCAGCTGAAAGTAGATGGTGGTTTGATAAAGTTGATGGGCACTTTTCCAATACAGATGATGTCATTTTGTTAAAAAATTTAGCTGCCCTGGGATTTACTAAAGACTGTTTACAGTGGAGTGTTGCGCGCTTATCCAGTGGTGAAAAACAACGCCTGGGTTTGTTGCGCCTATTGCAAAATCGGCCACAGGTTCTATTGCTGGATGAACCAACCGCAAATTTGGATAAAGAGAGTACTCGTTTATTTGAAAAATTAATATGTCACTATTTAGCTAAAAATAATGCCTGTGCGATATGGGTCAGTCATGATACGGAGCAGTTACAACGTATATGTGATCAGCAGTTTGTTATTGAAAATGGAGTATTAAACGATGTTGATTGAACTTAGTTCCGTCGATTTAATGCTAGCTGCCTTTCTAGTGTTATTGCTGGGTGCTTTAAGTCTCTATATGAAACTGGGTATTGCCCGCCAGCTTTATATCGCTGCCGCGCGTACAACAGTGCAACTATTGTTGATCGGGCTGGTATTAAAAACGTTATTTGCCAGTACCTCAGGAATATTTATTTTAGTGATTTCATTGCTGATGATCTCAGTTGCCGGCTGGGAAATTTTATCACGTCAGCAACGCAAGCTAAAAGGCTGGTGGGGATTCGGGGTTAGTACCGGCTCTTTGTTTATTTCATCTTTTTTGATTACCCTGTTGTGTCTGCTTAGTGTGATTCAGGCAGATCCCTGGTACTCGCCTCAGTATGCGATACCCTTGTTAGGTATGTTGCTGGGCAATACCATGACCGGTATTGCATTAGGTATGGATCGGTTGATTCAAACGGCGTGGCAACAACGCCCGGTGATTGAGCAGCGTTTAATGCTCGGGCAAACGGCGGCAGAAGCCATTGTGGATTTACGCCGTGAAGCGATGCGTGCAGGTATGATTCCGATTATAAATTCGATGGCCGCTGCCGGACTGGTGAGTTTGCCCGGTATGATGACCGGGCAAATTTTAGCCGGCGCGGCACCGGTAGAAGCCGTTAAGTATCAAATTTTAATTATGTTTATGATTTCATCCGGTACCGGGCTGGGCGTAATCTCCGTGTTGTGGCTAATTTCAAAACGCCTGTTTGATGATCGAGAGCGACTTTGTTTCAGGCGCTTGTTGAAACAGACCGGATAAGTTTTCTATAAAAAGGTTAAGAGAGAGTAAAGATGAATAATGATTCCTACGATAGCATGCTTGCGCAAGTGCAGGCTTTTCATGATAAGCATGATTTTAAAAATACAGGAGGAGAAGAGCTCATCTACCGCATTGCTTTAATGGCAGAAGAGCTGGGAGAAATTTCGGCCTGTGCCAGTAAGGGTAAATCGGTTGAAGAGCTGGCAGAAGAGTGTGCGGATTTATTAATATTATTAATGGGTACTGCGATTGCGCAGGACTTCGATTTAAAACAGGCGTTCTGGGATAAAATGCAAAAAATAATGCAGCGTCAGTCAAAAATGATTAATGGCCGAATTCGGGTGTCAGAGTTTAGAGACTAGGGTTTGAATTAAGATGGTTCTTCTAAAGTTTGTCGCAGTAGGTTTTGCTGGCGAATATACATTATCAGCTCGCCTTGCATTTCTTTTTTATTCACGAAAGGTCCGCGTTGATGCCCACCGCGGGTCTCAAAATACCAGACACCATTGGCACAAAAATAACGTTCATTTCTGAAAGGGATATTACTATCTTCACCCGCTCTGTGCTGCTGCATATAAAGTTCCTTGTTTAAACATTTATAAAGCCTTATATAAATAATAAGACAGAAGACTGGAATTTCAATTAAAAACCCGCAGGATGAGACGAAAGGTATGCTTCGTTTATGTGAGAGTGTGGTTTAAGTTGATGATTTAAACAGTGAATCTCCTGTCTTTTAAGGAGAAAAGGTTTGCTGCTGAGGCAGAAACAAGAGATGCCGATTATTAAAAAAGAAAAAGACAATGCGATTAAGCGCTAAACCCCGTAAATAATCGCTAAAAAAAGTATGTTGTTTATCGTGCGCTTAGTCGTTATTTTTACTTTTAGTATTGCTGTCTTTTTTACCGGGATTACTCATTTAAGCGTGGTGCTGTCGATACCTGTCGCTTGTCCTTATGAAAATAGCGACAGACTTAGAAAATTAATTGTCGAGAAAAATAAAGCGTGGTTTAACCAGATTTTCATAATCCTTATAATCCATTTGAATGGCTTCAAGATGTGAGCCGGCATTAAAAGTGATTTTGTTATCCTCAGATAAACTTTCGGCAATATACACATCCATATTATAGAGGCAGCCGAAGGGTGGCATGGCACCGACTTCGCAATCTTTAAAGCGTGGAGTGAAATCGACTTCGGCAGCAAGTTGTATATTGTCGGTATCCAGAGTCTGGCGCAGAATATCTAAATTGACTTTATAGTTTGCCGGCACCACTGCCATTGCCAGTTCGTCATTGACTTTAATGATAACGGTTTTGGCGAGCTCGCGGCTGGGTACATGGCTGCTTTTGGCGACTTCAACTGCGGTGAAAGCCATAGAATGCATAATAGAAACATATTTAATATCATTTTCATCGAGAAATGTTTTTAATAACTGGGATGGCATGGCTTATTCCTTAATGTATTAAAAAATAAATAATAAGAGCATCTCTAAATAGCTTTTGAAAATCGCTGGTTCTTTTGCGGTGCTTTCAGGTAACGGTCGAATACCATACAGATATTTCGAATTAATAATCGACCTTTAGCTGTTACCTGAATGGTTTGTGAATTCATTTCAATCAGTCCATCATTACGCATGATTGACAGTTGTGTCATCTCATTTGCAAAATAGCTACTGAAATCTAGTTTGAATTTAGACTCAATATCCGAAAAATTCAAATTGAAATGACAAATGAGCTGCATAATGACCGCTCGTCGCAATAGATCATCTTCATCAATCTCTACGCCGCGAAATATCGCCAGCTTTCCTGCGCCAATTAAAGCCTGGTATTCGTCGAGGGTCTTAACATTCTGTGCAAAGCTGTTGTCGATGGTACCAATGGACGTAATGCCCATGCCAATTAAGTCGCAATCCGCGTGGGTCGCATAACCCTGAAAATTCCGATAGAGCTTGCCCTGTTGCTGAGCGATGCTTAGCTCGTCGTCGGGTTTTGCGAAATGATCCATGCCGATATATACATAGCCTGAAGAGGTTAAGGTTTCGATGCTCTGTTTTAAAATCGCCAGTTTAATTTCAGCGCTGGGCATTTCGTCTTCGTTAATGCGCCGCTGAGGTTTAAATAATGTTGGCATGTGAGCGTAGTTAAATAGTGAAATGCGATCCGGACTGATTTCGATTATGCGTTGTAAGGTCTGGGCAAAACTTTTTTCTGTTTGCAGAGGCAGGCCATAAATTAAATCGGTACTAATAGACTTGAATCCGTAATCACGGGCACTGCTGAGTGCGGTTAAGGTTTGCTCTTCAGACTGAATACGGTTAACGGCTTTTTGCACTGCCGGGTCAAAGTCCTGCACCCCTAAACTCATACGATTAAAACCGATATCTCGCAATAATTTTATGCTCTCGCGGGTGACCTCTCGCGGGTCAATTTCAATCGAGTATTCACCATTGTCATCATCGTGCAAATTAAAATGCTGGCGGGTAACCTGCATTAGTTCAGTCATTTGCTGGTGACTAATAAATGTCGGTGTGCCGCCGCCCCAATGCAGTTGATTGACTTTACGGGATGAGTCAAAGAGCTTGCCCTGCATGGCAATTTCCTTGTGCAGCATGTCAAGGTACGGGTTGGCTTTGCTGCGATCTTTGGTAATGACTTTATTGCAAGCGCAGTAATAACAGATGGTGTCACAAAACGGAAGGTGAAAATACAGGGATAAATCCCGACCGGACTCATTGGATTTCGCGGCTTGCTGGTGATAGTTTGCCTCATTGAACTGCGGGGTAAATTGCACGGCAGTGGGGTATGAGGTGTAACGCGGCCCGGCTATGTCGTATTTTTGAATCAGTCCGGTATCAAATTCTATGTCTGCCATTACGGTATTCTCTGGGGGTTAAGTCTGAAAATTACGGTGAATAGATGGACTGCATAATAACGTTATCCGCTAGCTGTTTTATTGATTTAAAACAGCTAGCAGAATAATTGTCCGATCTCAGGCTACGCCGTATTCATTGCGGTAAAATTGCATTGCATCGAGCATTTCTTCATCGCCTTTTGTTTTCAAATACTGGATTAAATGTTCCATACCCACAATGCTGAATACGTCCAGGCCATAGTCTTCGTGTAGCTCCTGTACCGCAGAACGCTCTCCGGAGCCTTTTTCCTGGCGGTCCAGTGCAATTAAAATGCCGATGGCAGTGCCGTTATTATGGTCAATAATATCGATGGCTTCACGGATAGCCGTACCCGCGGTAATAACATCATCGAGTATCAGTACCCGGCCTTCAATTTTAGTGCCGACAATTGAGCCGCCTTCGCCGTGGTCTTTGGCCTCTTTTCGATTAAAGGCATAGGGAATATCGAGGCCATGATCAATATGCAGCGCCATTGCGGTAACCGCGACCAGTGGGATGCCTTTATAGGCCGGGCCGAATAAAATATCGTAGCTGATGCCACTATCGACTATGGCCTGTGCATAGCAGCGGCCCATTTGCGCCAGTGCTTTGCCGGTATTGAATAAACCCGCATTAAAAAAGTAGGGGCTCTGACGGCCGGACTTGAGCTTGAATTCGCCGAACTTTAATACATCGTATTCCAGTGCCAGCTCAATAAAGTTTTTCTGATAATCTTTCATGGTCTATCCCGTGTTTACCTATCTGGGCTCAACTGAGTCATGTAGAATGCTCAGCTGTTTCATTATTTAGTTTTACAGTATGCGAATTATAACAGTTAATACCAACGGAATCCGTGCGGCAGCTCGAAAAGGTTTTTTCGACTGGCTTAAAAAACAGCGCGCTGACGTAGTGTGCATTCAGGAAACCAAAGCACAGGAACATCAACTCGAAGACGAGATGTTTCATCCGCAGGGCTATCACTGTTATTATCATGATGCACAGAAAAAAGGCTATAGCGGCGTGGCGGTTTACTGTAAGCGCAAACCCAAAAAAGTCCACATGGGTATAGGCATGTATGATGTGGATCAGGAAGGTCGTTATATTGAAATTGAGTTTGCTAATATCAGTGTGATTTCATTATATATGCATTCCGGTTCATCATCGGAAGAAAGGCAGGCGTTGAAGTTTGATTTTATGGATCGCTTTATGCCGCTGCTGCATAAGTTTCGCCGCAAGCGCCGGGAGTTTGTGATTTGCGGTGACTGGAATATTGCGCATAAGCAAATCGACATAAAAAACTGGCGCAGCAATCAGAACAATCCCGGCTTTTTACCACAGGAGCGAGACTGGCTAACTAAACTGTTTGACGAAGTCGGTTATGTGGATGCGTTTCGGGCAGTAAATAAAAGCCCCCATGAATACACCTGGTGGAGCAATCGAGGCCAGGCCTGGGCAAATAATACTGGCTGGCGTATCGATTATCAGATCGTCACGCCGAAGCTGGGTGCCGTGGTGAAAAAAACACAGATATATAAAGACGAGCGGTTTTCAGATCATGCGCCGTTAATTATTGATTATGATTTTGAGTTGGAATAATTTAGATGTGCATCTATGAATTTCTATAGCCGTTAATTATTTAAACAGACATATTTAAACAGACAATAGATACGATTTAAAAGCGACAGAATTATTCGAAATTTTATATGTAAGAACAGGTTTTAATGTCATCACTCGATAACGAAAATAACAATCACAAACACAGCTGGAAAGAATCCTTCGCAGTATATTCACGTCCGAGAGTTATCGGCATGTTGTTTCTGGGCTTTTCTGCAGGCCTGCCATTCCTGCTGGTTTTTTCTACTCTATCAGCATGGTTAACGGATGCTAATGTCAGTCGTACCACCATTGGTTTTTTCAGCTGGGTTGGCATTATGTATTCGGTAAAAGTATTCTGGGCACCTGTCGTTGACCGCGTGCCTTTGCCTGTACTCGGGAAATTATTAGGACAACGTCGGAGCTGGTTGTTGCTTGCGCAAATTGGCATTGCTACGGGATTGTTACTACTGGCCTACACAACGCCGGAAAACAACTTGCAGTTATTTGCCCTGTTTGCATTGTTTGTGGCTTTTTCATCTGCAACCCAGGACGTGGTGATTGATGCTTACCGGATAGAATCACTGGATAATGAATATCAGGCAGCAATGGCCGCTAGTTATGTTTTAGGTTATCGCTTTGCGACGTTAGCTGCGGGCGCCGGTGCATTATATATTGCAGAATTTATAAATTGGCAGATAGCTTATATCAGTATGGCCGCATTAACCGGTGTGGGTATTATTACCACGCTGGTGATTCGTGAACATGCGCGGCAACTGGAAACTGATACTCTTGCCAATGAAGAATTATTAATCAGTCAGGTTGAAGAAGTTGCACATGTTAAAGGCCTTGCACAAACAATAACAGAATGGTTTGTCAGTGCGGTGATTAGCCCGTTTGTGGATTTCTTTAAAAGCAAAGGTCAGTATGCCTTATTAATTTTATTATTAATCAGTACCTATCGTATTACCGATATTACCATGGCGGTTATGGCTAACCCGTTCTATCTTGATCTGGGTTTTACAAAAACCAATATTGCAGATGTTACAAAAATATTCGGCTTCTTTTTGACCATCATTGGTGCGGTGCTGGGTGGCATTATGGTCATGCGTTATGGCACGATGCGAATGATGCTGGTGGGTGGTGTGCTGGTGATTATTACTAATATGTTATTCGCATTGTTATCAACCATGGGCGCCAATATTGTTATGCTGGCGGCGGTCATTGGTGCAGACAGTCTGGCGGGTGGTATTGCCATTTCGGTGTTTATTGCCTATTTATCCAGCTTAACCAATAAAGCGTATACCGCAACGCAGTATGCTTTGTTTAGTTCGTTAATGACATTGTTCCCGAAAATTATTGCGGGATTTTCCGGTATAATTGTCGATGCATACGGTTATTTTGCATTTTATATTTACACCTCATTGTTGGGGCTGCCGGCGCTGTTGGTTATTCTTTATCTATTAAAAAATCAGCAGCAGGATGACATGTAATATTAATGTACATGCAGTAACTGTTGAGAAATTACGGTATATGCCGGTGGCGATAATTGTTGGTTTTTGTCAATATTGTAGCCGCCTAAATTATATTTAATATCAATACAAACAGGTTTGATTACATTTTTTAGATGTTCCAGACGACAGCCGTAAATCGGGTCCTGTGTCCAGTAAATGACATGTTTTTCTGAGTGTTGATGACAAGTAACTCGCGTTTATTTGTCTTAAAATAAGTAGCGCTATTGTTGTTTAAAGTTGGTAGGCCGAATGTTTGTTGAGTCGTCTAGTATCTTTGGTAGTATTAAAAGTGCCGGCGCTAAAAATATAAAACAGCCATAATGTAGGTGCTCAACTTAGTGGCTTTAATGTGGCTCGTAAAATTAATTTATTATTCACTATAATCTTTCTAAATGTAAAATAAACCATGCCAAAATTCAGCAATCTACCTCCACTATCATTATATATCCATTTGCCCTGGTGCGTAAAAAAATGTCCCTATTGTGATTTTAATTCGCATACTTTTGAGTCTGGCCTGCCGGAGAAAGAGTATGTTGATGCATTGATTTCCGATCTTGAATATCAATTGCCGGGTATATGGGGGCGGCGGATTGTGTCGGTTTTTATTGGTGGGGGTACGCCGAGTTTATTTTCAGTTGAATCAATTAAAAAAATTATGAGCACGGTGCGCAGTCACTTAAACTGTTTGCCGAATATGGAAGTGACGATGGAAGCTAATCCGGGCACAGTTGAACAGGAAAAATTCAATGGTTTTTTTGCGGCCGGCATTAATCGCCTGTCCATTGGTGTGCAAAGTTTTGATAATAAAAAACTGCAATCTCTCGGACGCATTCATAATGCGGCTGAAGCAATTAATGCGGTGACAATTGCCAGAAAAGCCGGGTTTGAAAATATAAATTTAGATTTAATGTTCGGGCTTCCGGGTCAAAGTATTGAGCAGGGTGTTAGCGATTTACAGCAGGCAATTGATTTAAATCCACAGCATATTTCCTGGTATCAACTAACCATTGAACCCAATACTTTTTTTTACAGTCATCCGCCGTTAACTGCTGATGATGAAAGTATCTGGCAGTTACAACAGCAGGGTCAAAACATATTAACCCGGGCGGGTTATCATCAGTATGAAATCTCGGCCTATGCGCAAACCGCGAAGCAATGTGCGCATAATCTAAATTACTGGCGGTTTGGTGATTATCTGGCGTTGGGGGCCGGGGCGCATGGTAAGGTTAGCCGCGCGGATACGGGTGAGATAACCCGTTACTGGCAAACTCGAAAGCCGGGTGATTATATGCAAAATACCGCGGAGGCTAAAACATCCGGGCGGGAAATTTTAGAGACACAGCAGATTATTTTTGAATTTATGTTGAATGCGTTACGCTTGAAGCGCGGCTTTGAGAAGAATGAATTTGAATACCATACTGGCTTACCGGTGGAGATGATTGCCGGGCAATGTGAGCGTGCGATTCAGCAAGGCTTGCTGCATAACACCGGCACCGGTTTTGTGGCAACCGACCGGGGTTATCTGTTTTTAAATGATCTGATTAATGTCTTTTCCTGATGGCATAGTCTGTATTTATCCGTTTACACATTGACGTGGGGCGAAGCCTTTTCTGTTACAGCTCATTGAGTAACTTTTCCTGAGCGGCGGCTCGATCTTCGAGTAATTTTTCTGTGTTTTTAGCATCTTCCATCAGGTCTTTAACGCCTTCCGGGCTATACACGCTGCCGACTCGTGAAACACGTGATTTTTGTGTGGTCTGCTCCTCTTCATCATCTTCCGATCGGATTTTATAAGCGCTCATCAGGTTGGTGCTGGTATGAATAGATTTTTTCTCATAGTTGCCCTGTCCGGTTGGTGGCGTGCTGCCGTAGTGAGTCATGCCCTGCGCGTCCACCCATTGATACACCGTGACCTCTTTATCAACTACTGCATTGCCTATTTCGGAGAGCCCCTGTTTTGCTTTGCTGGCGGTGTTTTGCATGCCGGGTAACTGAAATCCGCCAAGCCCACCGGTAAGGATGTATTTATATCCAATAAACATAACACCCAGTGCTATACCGGCTTTTAATAATAATTTTACAAAAAATTTCACCCGTGATCCCCTTAATAGTGCGCTCAGATAGCGTTATCAACAGTCATTGCTCATTCCTGTGATAAGAAAATTGATATTAGCATGAAAAACTCCATGTTACCCCTTGCCGATTGAAGATTAAACGAGTAGTATACGCGGCTCTTTACGGTATCAAGGCTAGAGGATCTCGACATGAGACCAGATATACACCCGAATTATCACGACATTAAAGTAACTTGCAGCTGTGGCAATGTATTTGACACTCGCTCAACTTATGCAAAAGATGCACTTTCAATAGAAGTGTGTTCGCAATGTCATCCTTTCTTTACTGGTAAGCAGAAGATTTTAGACTCTGCCGGTCAGATTGATAAGTTCCGCAAACGTTTTGGTGGCAAGAAGTAATTCTTTGCAACTAAAAATATATTTGCTAAAAAAGGCGCTGATTTTCAGCGCCTTTTTTTATGTGGCGATTTTTGATGCCGCTGCCGCTAATGTTTGTCCGCCACATCACATCGATGAAACGGCACGGGTGAACTATGTCTATGATGGCGATACTCTGCAATTAGAGGATGGTCGCAAAGTCCGGTTAATGGGTATCGATACCCCGGAAGTTTATGCAAAGCGGGGGCGGATTGCGACTGAAATTCGGCGCAGTGGTGAGCAGGCTAAAATCGCACTGAAGGCATTATTAGCTGAGTCCAGTCAGCAAATTGGACTGGCATACGGGGTGCAGCGATTTGATCGTTACCAGCGCACTCTGGCCCACGTGTTTTTAGCCGATGGAAAAAATATTCAGGCGGCACTAATATCCGGTGGTTACGCCATCGCATTTACCACTCCGCCTGATGACAGCATGAGCGATTGCTATCGCCAACAGGAAGCGCTGGCAATAAAAGCGAAGCGGGGAATCTGGCAATTAGCGCAATATAAGTTAAAGCGCAGTGTGCAGCTGAATTCTGCGAGTGATGGTTTTCATCGCTTGCAAGGGCGGGTAACCCGGCTCTGGCAGAGCGCTAATCAGGTCAGGTTTTTGCTGGATGATACCGTCGAAGTTAAAATACGGGGTTATGATCTGGCTAATTTTAATAACCATATGTTGAAGACGCTGGAAAATAAAAAAATTCAAATTCGTGGCTGGTTGCATGTTAAAAAGGTTAGCCATAACGCCAGTCAGCAACAGTCTGATCGGTCACGCTTTATTATGAGCCTGCGCCATGCAGATGCGATTAAAGTGTTAAACTAGGCATGCTCTGATCAGCATAGTTATATTCTGAATAAAAATAAACAAAGAAGAACCTAATGAACGAAGAAGATAAAAAACGCGCACTTGAATATCATCGCTACCCGTCCCCTGGAAAAATCGCAACTGAAATTACCAAACCCTGTAATACGCAGGATGACTTATCGTTAGCCTATACCCCGGGTGTGGCTGAACCGGTTCGTGCGATAGCCGAAAATCCGGAAATGGCATATGACTATACAGCTAAAGGCAATTTAGTTGGGGTGATTACTAATGGTAGTGCGGTGCTGGGCCTGGGTAATGTGGGCGCATTGGCGGTCAAGCCGGTGATGGAAGGCAAGGCGGTTTTATTTAAGCGTTTTTCCAATATCGAT
>CAZHEA010000028.1:0-36060 GCA_964531165.1 uncultured Thiotrichaceae bacterium | reverse complement strand
GGCATCAGGTAAAGGTGGTGTGGGTAAATCAACTACTGCGGTTAACCTGGCACTGGCGCTAAGCAAAGAAGGCGCAAATGTCGGTATTTTAGATGCAGACATCTACGGCCCCAGTATCCCACGTATGTTAGGTATTACCGATAAGCCAGAATCTGCTGATGGTAAAACATTAGCTCCGATGATAGGGCACGGCATGCAGGCGATGTCGATTGGTTTTATGATTGATGATGAAACGCCGATGATTTGGCGTGGCCCGATGGTTACCCAGGCATTAGAGCAGTTATTAGTTGATACTCAGTGGAAAGATTTAGATTACCTGGTGATTGATTTGCCACCGGGAACCGGTGATGTGCAGTTAACGTTAGCGCAAAAAGTACCGGTCAGTGGTGCGGTTATCGTTACCACTCCGCAGGACATTGCCTTGCTGGATGCACGTAAAGGGCTGAAGATGTTCGAGAAAGTTGAAGTGCCAGTGTTGGGCATTATCGAAAACATGAGTGTGCACATTTGTTCAGAATGCGGTCATGCAGAGCCTATCTTCGGTCAGGGCGGCGGTGAGCGTATGTCGGAAGACTACGATGTGGATTTCCTCGGTGCATTGCCGCTGGATATGGCGATTCGCACCAGCGGTGATGAAGGCCAGCCTTCGGTTGCCGTGGATGAGAATGGCACCATTGCCACTATTTATCGTGAAATCGCGCGTCGTACTGCGGCGAAGCTGGCTTCACAAGCAAAAGATTACAGCAGCAAGTTCCCGAATATTGTGATTGAAAATAACTAATCGTTTTAGTTGTTTCGTGGTAATAAAAAAAGCCCTCGAAAGAGGGCTTTTTTTATGTTTTTTTATAGCGATGGAGCATCCCCAGGGAAGACGGGTTTAGACAGGGTAAATATGAATAATGCGATATGCATCTGTACGAATGCCGGCACCTGCAGGATAAGAGGTGGTTTTGCAGATTTATGTTAGAATGCGGCCTCAAATAATTCAGAGATATTGGAAGCGCAAATCAATGAGCATAAAGTCAGATAAGTGGATTCGTCGAATGGCGGAAAATGAAGGCATGATTTCACCTTTTGAGGCGGGTCAGGTACGCTACGATGATAATGACAACCGGCTGATCTCTTATGGCACATCGAGCTATGGCTATGATGTGCGCTGCGCTAATGAGTTTAAAATATTTACCAATATCAACTCGGCAATTGTTGACCCGAAAGATTTTGATGACAACAGTTTTGTTGATGTTCAATCTGACGTTTGTATTATTCCCCCCAACTCATTTGCGCTGGCCCGCACCGTGGAGTATTTTAAAATTCCGCGTAGCGTATTGACGGTTTGCCTGGGTAAATCAACCTATGCACGCTGTGGAATTATCGTTAATGTGACTCCACTGGAACCCGAATGGGAAGGTCATGTAACCCTGGAGTTTTCAAATACGACACCGTTACCGGCAAAAATTTACGCGAATGAAGGTGTTGCTCAAATGCTGTTTTTCGAATCAGATGAGGTTTGTGAAACTTCTTATGGTGACCGAGCGGGCAAATATCAGGGCCAAACCGGCGTTACACTCCCCAAAACTTAGACTAAACTTATATAAACGAATTCATTAAAATTCTGCACCGTTAGAACAGCCGTTTCTAAAACGGCTGTCAGGGAAGAATGGGGAAGCGCTGTATTGCAAAGTCTTGAAAAATTAATTGAACGCAGCGGCAAACTGGGCAGTCTGCCCGCCATTGTCTACAAAGTTTTCGGGGTTATGGATGACCCTAAATCCACTGCTACTAATATCGGCAAGGTTATTAATGATGACCCGGCGCTCACTGCGCGTTTACTCAAGCTGGTTAACAGCCCGTTTTACGGGTTTACGGCGAAAGTTGATACGGTGTATCGGGCAGTTGCATTAATCGGTCACAAAGAACTGCGCAGTGTGGTGGTGGCGGCATCGGCCATTAATGTCTTTGACGGCATTCCGTCAGATCTGGTTTCGATGAAAGATTTCTGGAAGCGCAGTTTAAGCACGGCGGTTACTGCTCGAGTACTCGCTGCCTTCAAGCGCGAGCAACAGATCGAACGATTTTTTATTGCCGGTTTGTTGCATGATATTGGTTCATTATTATTGTATCTTAAAATGCCGGATGAAATGTCACAGGTTTTACAGCTACAAAAAAACGATCGGCTTGAATTAGCCAAAGCCGAGCATGAAATAATGGGCTATGACCATACTGAAGTCGGCGGTGGTTTATTAAAAAAGTGGAATTTGCCAGCGCAAATTTGTGGCTCGGTACGTTATCAGTTAGAGCCGCAACAGGCGCCGGAAAAAGAGCAGAGTGCCGCCTGGTTAGTTTATCTAGCCACGCATATTGTCGATGAGTTTTTTGAGCCGTATGCACTGGCTCAAACGTCAGAAAATCCGCAGGGCGATGCGTTTGAAATTGATTTAGAGGCAATTGATATTTCGGTGTGGCAGGCCAATAAACTTGATCCGGCATTGTTGCCTAAAATTCTGGATAAAGCGTATCAGCAGTTTGAAAGTTCTAAAGATATTTTATTATCATAATCTATAACCAGCCCGTTAATTTTTAACGGGCTGGTTAAATGCTCTGTGATATAAGGTTGAAACTTATTTCAAATTTCCAATCATGAAAACTAATAATCAGATTTCATATGGTGTTATTGAATAACGCCACTTTTACGCATATCTCTTATTACCAGTCTTTCTAGATCATTAATAACTTCCATGGCTGATTCGGGGTTAAAACTTTCGGTTTTGCCAGACCAGATTATTTTTTCTGATGCGGCATTAAATAGTTTAGTGTCAATTCTTAATAAGGTGTCGGTAATGGTATGCCCCTGATTATAAATCACTGCATATGATGAGTTGTAATAGCCATACATACCATTGCCGCCGCCAACATAATCATATGAGCCCGGGGTGGTGCGTTGCATAGAAATTAGCCCGTGAGTGGTGACAATCATAACGCCATCGGCACCGGTTTCTTCAATAATTTTTAGCACGTTTTCTTTGGTGCCTGATTTTTCTAAATCTGCCAGTAGAGTATAGCTGGCGATGCCGGTACGGCTTTCGGTGGTAATGAGTTTGGCAAATTCGTCTTCAAACTTATAGCGGTTTTTCTGGTTTTTAATAATTCCAATCACTAATATTTTTTTGAGTGGAGGGGCCTGGTAAGTGGGGTCGACCCAGCTTTCTACCAGGTTGGTTGTGCGGCAGGCACTAAGCGAAAGGAGTATCAGCGGTAAAAATATAATGTGTTTAAAATTCATGGTTGTTTCCATTAAGTTAATTTCGTAAAGACATAATTTGCCAGTTATGCTGACGGGCATAGTCTAAAAGTTTTTCATCGGCATCTACGGCTACCGGGTTTTCGGATTTGAGTAGCAGTGGTAAATCATTGTGTGAATCACTGTAAAACCAGCTGCCGGCTAAAGTCTGATGGTGTTGTTTCATCCATTGTTTCAGGCGCGTAACTTTGCCTTCCTGAAAGCAGGGTGTACCGGCGATATTTCCGGTATATTTTCCATCAATGACTTCCGGCTCTGTTGCCAGTAAATGCTCAATACCAAATGCCGTGGTAATCGGTCGGGTGATAAAACTATTGGTAGCGGTAATTACCATTAGAGTATCGCCATTGTTGCGGTGTTTATGAATCAGCTCAAAAGAGGCCGGGCTCATAATGGGCTGGATTTTTTCGCGCAGGAACTGTTCTCTCAGCGCTAGCATTTTTTCTGGTTGATTGTCGACCAGAGGTTGTTGTGAAAAAGCCTGAAACTCGTGGATATCGAGGCTACCATTTTTATATTCATCATAAAACCGCTGATTCTCACGCGCAAATAAATCCGCATCAACGATGCCCTGTTCGGTTAAAAACTCACCCCAGAGGTAGTCGCTGTCACCAGCAAGCAGGGTATTGTCCAGGTCAAAAAGTGCCAGAGCCATTAAAAAGTCACCATAAATTAAATGTTAAATTAACTATTCCAAATAGAATTGTTCTATAGTTAAGCGGTCTTATGCGTATTGTAACGAAAACATTGCGCAATGCTCTGATTTTTGGAAGAATCAGAGGTAACTTTTAAACAGGCATCGTTAAGTGATTGATTCTGACGGATTTAGACCCAATGTGGGCATTATACTGAGTAACCCCGACGGCAAGGTCTTCTGGGCGCGCCGTTATGGTCAGAATGCCTGGCAGTTTCCCCAGGGAGGAATTAATCAGAATGAATCGCCTGATCAGGCAATGTATCGTGAACTGTTTGAAGAAACCGGTTTAAGCCCGGAGCATGTGGAAATTGTCGGCAAAACCAGTAAGTGGTTACGCTATCGTTTACCGAAGTGGATGGTGCGGCGTAATAGTCATCCGATTTGTATCGGGCAGAAGCAAATCTGGTTTATCCTGAAGTTAGTAGGCACCGAGAATGATTTCAATTTAAGCACCATGGAACGTCCGGAATTTGATAACTGGTCGTGGGTCGATTACTGGCACCCGATGAGTGAAGTGGTATTTTTTAAGCGTAAAGTATATAAAAAGGCGCTTACTGAGCTGGAGCCCTTACTGCGTGGGCAACTTGCCAGCTGAAACCGGTTTTTCTGATGGCGACAGTGTCGTGTTGCTAAAATTGAGCTGGCGCATATTCAGGCAAACCTAAAATGGCTTAACCACTACAAAAATCACCACCGCCACCAGTAGCAACACCGGAAATTCATTAAACCAGCGATACCAGACATGAGATCGGGTATTGCGATCATATTTAAAATCCTTCACCAGCTTCCAGCAATAAACATGATAGGCGATTAATACAACCACCAGTATCAGTTTCAGGTGCATCCACAGGTCCGTTTTGTAGGCTGCCCAGGCGTAATCGAATAACATCCACAGGCCAAGCAATACAGTGATAATGCCACCGGGGGTCATAATGCCGTAAAATAGTTTTCGCTCCATTATTTTAAAGCGTTCATTACTAATCTCATCAGCACTATCCGCGTGATAAACAAACAGGCGGGGTAGATAAAACAGGCCGGCGAACCAGGTCACCATAAAAATAATATGAAAGGCTTTTACCCAAAGCATGGTTTATCCTGTGGCATGATTTTTCCTAGAGTCAGGTTGTTTGTACATTTTAAAAGAAAATCAGCACGAATGCTGCAACATATCCATATCGCTGTAAAATTAGTTGATCTTTGTCGGTTCGAATTTATTCGAATATGGGCTTGCTTAATCGCTGTGCATGCGAATAAATTCACACCTACATACTTTAATTTACCGGCAATAAAGTCAATAACCCGTATTGGTGCCTGCGCGTACCGCACTAGAACTTTCTTTTTTTCTTTAAAATAACGAGTTTTAATTGAATAAAGTAAGCCATAGCTGTGCATCAGTTGGCTATGATGTGCGCTTAATTCAGTCTATACTAACACCCAATATATCAATCACTTGCTCGCATTAATTAAAATGCTTGTAAGCTTTACTTAGTTTTAAGAGGTTTCAGATGATAAAAGCCGGCATAGTCGGTGGCACCGGTTACACAGGCGTGGAGTTACTGCGTTTGCTAGTGGCACATAAAGACGTTGAATTATCGGTGGTAACATCTCGTGCGGAAGCCGGGCACGCAGTCTCTGCGCTTTATCCTAATTTACGTGGGCATCTGGATATTCAATTTTCCGAGCCGGATGTTGCATCACTTTCCCAATGTGATTTAGTGTTTTTTGCAACGCCTAATGGCACCGCCATGAAAATGGTGCCCGAGCTGTTGGATGCCGGCGTTAAAGTGATTGATCTGGCGGCAGACTTCCGTTTAAAAGATACAGCGCTTTGGAAACAGTGGTACGGGATGGAGCATGCCTGCCCGGATATTTTGCAGGAAGCGGTATATGGCCTGCCCGAAATAAACCGTGCTGCGATTAAAAGTGCGCGTATTGTGGCTAATCCCGGCTGTTATCCCACGGCGGTGAGTCTGGGTTTTATTCCTCTGATTGAAAATAATTTAATTGATGATGCGCACTTAATTGCCGATGCTAAATCCGGTGTCAGTGGTGCAGGCCGCGGGGCCAGCGTTGCCACCCTGTTATGCGAAGCTACTGAAAGTGTAAAGCCCTACGGTGTGGATGGCCATCGTCATTTGCCTGAAATCCGGCAGGTGCTGGGTGATATTGCGGGTCATGATGTGGGGCTGACATTTGTGCCGCATTTAATGCCAATGATTCGTGGTATTGAAGCCAGTTTATACGGTGTATTGAATGCTGATGTGGATGATTTACAGCAGCTCTATGTTGAACGTTATAAAGATGAGCCGTTTGTCGATGTGCTGCCCGCAGGCACCATGCCAGAAACCCGTAGTGTGAAGGGTTCCAATATGTGTCGAATCGCCGTATTTCGCCCCCAGGGAGGAGATACGGTAGTGGTTTCGTCAGTGATTGATAATCTGGTAAAAGGTGCCGCGGGGCAGGCGATACATAATATGAATTTAATGTTTGGTCTGGACGAAACCACCGGCATTAGTCAGGTGGCACTGCTGCCATAGAATTATCTGATAATTGAGAATACAATCAATGCGTTCTGATCCGGTACATAGTAAGCACATTATTTCGATTCACCAGCCCAGATTATGGCTGGCGGGCGCGGTGCTTATTTTGATGGTGATGTTAATTGCCCTGTGGATGACCTTTCAATATGGCCGTTTCGTGGCAGGTTTTGATCAGGCTGAATATGATCAGGAAATTGAGATATTACGTAACTCATTAGCAGAACAGACGATTAAAAAAGAAAGCGCCCTGCGTGAAAATGCGCGTCTGTCTATGGGCAGTAATATTCAAAAAGATGCCAGCAGTAAAATTAATGAAACGCTGGCAGAATGCCAGGCGCAAACCCTTAAAATGGACGAGGAGCTGACCTTTTATCATAATATTGTTGCGCCGGGTAAAGCCAAGCGCGAAATTAAAGTGAATAAAGTGGCCATGCACCCGAATAAGGAAGGCGGCTATAATTATAAAGTTGTGCTAATACAAATAGGGCGACATGACTATGTGCAGCGGGGCTACCTCGAGCTGTCTTTCAAGGGCAGAAAAGCCGATGGCACTGAAGTTCGACTGGACTTGCCTACTGTTGCAACCGGTAAAGCTAAAAAACGTCAGAAATTCGGGTTTAAATATTTCCAGAACTTTGAAGGTGGTATCAGATTTCCTGAGGGATTTGAGCCATTGTCCATTTTTATTAAAGCACAACCTAAAAGTGCTAAAGTTCCCAGGGTTGAAAAAAACTACCTGTGGGTTGATCTAATTTCTAGAGGAAACGAAGCCAATGTGGGGCAAGAAAAAATCAAACTCGAGTAAGATTGAAACGTTGATCGGAACCACGATGGAGATACAGGGCGACCTTATTTTTTCCGGTGGTCTGCATGTTGATGGCAAGATAGTGGGCAGTGTTATTGCGGAAGAAGATTCCCACTCGATGCTGATACTGAGTGATCAGGGGCAAATAGAAGGCGAGGTACGGGTGCCTTTTGTTGTCCTTAATGGTCAGGTTACCGGTGATGTTTATGCCAGTGAGCGGGTTGAGCTTTCCCGGCATGGCCAGGTGAAGGGCAATGTTTACTACAATCTGCTGGAAATGGCGATGGGTGCTGAAGTGAATGGCAATCTGGTGCATTGCAAGGATGAAAAAAAATTGCTGGAATATCAATCTGACAACGCGGCAGCACATGAGGATGACGCGGAACCCAGCCCGTCAGCCAGTTAAAGCATGATTAAATGTGTCGGGCATAAAACTTGACTAAATTAGTCAGGTAATTCAGAATATAGCCGATTATAGTATCAAAGAATTTTTGGAGAACGATAATGACTGCTGAAACAGTTGATAATGCAATGCCAGATCCACTGGATTTTACCGATGCTGCAGCGTCCAAAGTAAAAAGTCTGATTGAAGAAGAGGGTAACCCTAATCTGAAGTTACGGGTATTTATTTCCGGTGGTGGTTGTTCCGGCTTTCAGTATGGCTTTACTTTCGATGAAGAAATTAAAGACGGTGACACTGAAGTGAGTAATGATGGTGTAACGCTATTGATCGACCCCATGAGCTTCCAGTATCTGGTGGGAGCTGAAATTGATTATAAAGAAGATTTACAGGGTGCACAGTTTGTTATTCGCAACCCGAATGCACAGACTACCTGTGGTTGCGGGTCTTCTTTTTCCCCTGCTTAGTCTCTAATTATTCAACCCATAAAAAAAGACGCTTTAGCGTCTTTTTTTATGGGTGATCGTTTATATTATACGCTGCTGGCTAAAACCAGAATGAAAAATACAATCGGGTTACACCGGCTGTAAAGCTGTATAAAGGTTCCGTGCCCGGTACTGTTACATCTACTCTGATGTCTGTGAAATTATCATAATCAAAAGACATATACGTATAAAAGAGATTAGCCGAGCCGCGTTCAAAGAATAATAAGTTATCACTTTCAAATTCATAGGTTACACCCATGCCCAGATTTATATCTGTAAATGTGCTGAGTTCTTTGTCTCTTGCATATACATTAGCCGGATTTTCAAAAGGAAATAAGTCGCTGTAAAAACTGGCCTGGGTTTGAGTGTAGTAACGTAGACTGACTTCAAAGGTCCAATTCTGTTCCAGCGGGTGAACATAGCCTATTTCATAAGTATCGGCTTTGATTCCCCAGCTATCGGTAAAATAGCGATAGTTACCGTAAATAGCGGCGCGGTAGGGAAGAAAATAGCGTAAACCAATACTGGCAGCATTGGTGGTACGGGTTTCCGGGTAGAGTTCTCTTTGAAAGAGGTATTGACTGTTATCATTCGGATCTACATAGCGAATGTTTCGGTAAGGGTTATTTAAAAAACCTTCATCGGTAATTAAGTCATAGGTGAGTGCCATAATGAGATTTTTAGTCAGCACCTGAGACAGGGAAGTTCTGAAGTCATTAAACTTGGATGCTTCAAGAAAAGTGTCTACACCAGTCTGAGTAATAATGTTATCACCGATGGAGTAAGACAAGGAAATGTTCGTCATGCTGCCGAACATTTCCTGACTAATACCAAATGAATGGGTGGTAGCATCAAAGTCGCTTTCAACGCTTGATGTGTAACTGTAACTCAGAGTTGCTTTATCATTTAGATAATCGACTCCCAGTGACTGTTGTACGCGATTTTCAGTGTATTCACTTGCTTGTGTAACCGCATCAATTGAGGCACTGGTAATATTATCGACATAGTAATTTGCTGAGATAGATACTTTATCTGCAAAGTTTTTACGTACCAGAATGGAAGGCCCATCAATAGTAATACCACCACCAGTATAATTATGGTAAAGCACATCAACACGTTCTTCTGGTAGTACCGCAGCATTAACTGACTGAGTTATCAGTAGCAAAGCCAATATGGCGGATAACAAAGTGTAATGTTTCATTATATTAATTACAGCCACAACCACCGCCTGCTGCTGTACCTGCACCACGAGCACCTTCACGTGCATCATGCACATGGCCTAAATAAGAACTGGATACTGGGTCGCGATCAAATAACATAATGGGATCGGCAAGGTTGCCTCTTTCATAAGGTTTTACCCAGGGCTCCGGGCTACTGCAGGCGGCAAGTAGTAATACGCTGCATGACAATAGAATTTTGATAGAGTATTTATTCATTCAACAGGTCCTCTATAACTTGCTGGGTTATGTTCTGTTGTTTGATTTGTGAATCATCCAGTGTATAACGAATAAAGCCATCTCTATCGATTAAAAATAATGCAGGTAAGTCATCTACTGAATACAGGCGACTGACGTAATTAGATGTATCAAATAGCACTGGATAATCAAAAGTTCGTTTATGTATAAGGCGTGTTGCGGTTAATAAATCTTCATCAATGTTAACTGATAAAAGTGTAAAGCCTTTGCTTTTGTTTTTTTGATAATAAGAGCTTAGCAGGGGGAATTGCTGCAAACAGTTACCGCACCATGTCGCCCAGAAGTTAATGGCAATTACCTGGCCGCGTAACTCAGATAGTTTTATATTTTTTCCATTTTGACTTTTGAGGGTAAAGTCCCATGCCAGTTGCTTGTTGTTTGTTTCTTCAGCTATGACTGTATTATTAAGCGCGCCCACTGAAAAAATAAAACAAATCAATAGTTGTTTTACTTTGCTAATAGGTAAGCTGTGTTTTATAAATGTATGCATTATTACACTAAAAATAATATCCAACGCCAAAAGATATTTCTAAATTATTGGTGCGTTTTGTTTCACCGGCAAAATCTAATTCAAAAGTATGGTCGCGTACATCAAAATAGGTTGTGAGGTAGCTGTTTATTATTACCCGATAACCCAGTCCCCAGCTGAAAGTAAAGTTATCCCGCCCGGCAAACTGGGTATTACCTGCACCGGCAACTACATAAAGCGAAGTGTTAAAAGTGGTGTTGTTGGTTACAAATGACTCGCCTGGAAATATGTCGTAGCCAAGGTTGACTAAATAATAGCTATAGTCTCTTTCGTCCGGCGTTAATATGTCTATATCCAGAAAAGATTCTACTGTGGATGTTCCGGCAGTAGAGCTACCGAGTTCCAGATCAACAAAAAAGTTTTCCGACACTCGATACGCAAACTTAGCGCCGAGTATGGTATTTGAACCGAAGTCTTCAATACCGATAACGCCGAATGATAGAATTATTTCAAAATTGTCCGGATTGATTTTTGCTTCATCAAATTCCATGCGCTCAATATCGGGCTGAATGACCGGTTTTGAAACCTGCTCAACATCAAGGTCTGCTGCAAGTGAATTAACGCTGACTAAAGTCAACCAAGTATAAATGCAGCCTAAAAGAAGACTGCGAATCCTGCCTTCCATTCGTTTATTTCCTCATTGTTATCATTATCTTTGGTGGCGGAAAATATTATATATTGACTAAATTCCAGACGCAGGATAATTTTTTGGGTTAAATGGGTGCGCACACCCAGGCTGATATTTGAAAATTGATTTTGTCGGTCTACAGGCTGAATGGTTGATGATGATGGTTTTACATCAATAATACCGGTGCCCATTTGAAAGTAGGGTGAATATTTCCACTCCGGGAAAGGTTGAATCAGCAGACCGAGCTTTAACGACAGGCTACTAGACTGGTCGCCAATTGCCTGTGCAAGACTGGATTCTATCGCGAAGCCCTGATTAAAAAAGTAAGAACCATATACACTGAGTGAGGGGGCTCCACCAAAGTCGCCGCCCATTACGCCAACTTCCCAGGTGCGTTCAGTAAAATCTTCCTGAGTAATCACTTTAAAATTAATTAACTCACCATTGGCTGAGAGGGTTTTGGATAGTTGTTCGAAATTCACCCAACCTTCTTTGTTTTTTTCAGTGCGCACTTTAAACCAGTCAGCACGTTGCATGATAATTTCGATGAACGCTCCCCGCTCCATTACATGAAATATGGGATAGCCGCCCCCGGGGCCGGTATGCATTTCAATAAATGGGTCAGCAATTTTTACTTGCTGCAAAGGCTCAGAAGCAGAGTAAACATTCATACTGAACAGCTGAATAATCAGCAAGACAGTCAATCTTATATACATGGTTTGTGCAAACAGCCCTGAGTTTATTGTCCGGTTATTATCATTTTACTTTCTTATTATAAACTAGTTTTGCGGCACTGTTGCATCAAATGGATTGTTAAAGTACTGGCCACCAATATCCAGGTATTCTGCAATCAGTTTAAGCTCGGCCGGAGTTAGCATATTTGCGTGACTAATCGTTGGTGCTGATAGTGTACGACCGGCATTGAGTTCAGTTTCCGTCATTTTTTCCATGAAGAAGCTGGCTCGTGCGCCGTTAGCGCTCATAGATGCAGCTGTGCTGAAGTCAGGATCGGGCTCCTGAACGAATATCGGTAGAGGCGGATCGTCATTGGTAAACAGAAGATTACCTTCGTCGTCAGTAGCCTGAACCGTTATTTCTTTTATGATTAGGTTGCCATTAACATCAAGTACCTGCCCGTTACCATTGTTAAATAGCTCACGGTAAGACTCAATTTGCAGGTCTAATTCCGGTTCGGCAGATAAATCAAGCTGGCCTGCAGGTACCCTTTGCGCACTATTAACCGGATCAACCGGGGTATGGCAATTCGTACAGGAAACATCTGCACCACTTGCCCCGTCAATTCGTGGGCTGTAATCCCAGATAGGTTGAATATGTGCTTTGTAATTAATTACGGTACGACATCTTGCATCCCATTGTGATTCACAGGGGGACGTTGCGGCATATGGGCTAATGGTATTCAGCGTGGATAAACCGCCTGTGGCTATACCGGTATAGCTAAAGCTAAATGAAGCAGTAGGTGTGAGTGAGCTTGGGTCGGTCCATAGATCCGTATATTCAATACTAACACTGGGTGTGGCACCAGCGACGCCCTGGGCGACACTTAATGCTTCAGCCATGGTGTCGGCAGCCAGGTATGGAACACCGGTGGCAGGATCCAGAGTATTCGGGTATTGGCCGCCAGCTGGAGGCGTGTTGTTGATTGATGCGGCTTCTGCGTCTTTGCGGCCATGTGGAAGTGGTTGCGACGCATTATTACCACCAGGATGTGTGTGACAGCCAGTGCATGCCAGCGTTTCACCTGCGGCGACCTGTAGCCAGTTATCATGGCGGGGGCCGATTCTTCGTGCGTCTTTATCTAAAATATCAAAATAAAATGCTACGTTAGCCGGCACTTTGACCTGCACCGAGCCATCCGGTTGGATTGGGCTATAGCCAATAATTTCTTTCATGCCCAGTCTGCGTCCACCACGTCCAAAAGCGCGATTTGATAGATTAGGTGGATTAACTAAATCCGGATCATTTCTATTGGGCAGGCCAACGGCTTTTACCAGACGGATGAAGCGCGCCGGGCGCTGATCAGCTGTGGCCAGAGCAGGATCGCCTAACTCCAGAACACTGCTGACATTGGCATCGGTGCATACATTTAAGAAGCAGCCATTAAATACGCCGTCACCGAAGTCATAAACGCTGCGAATTTTTAGCAGGCCAACATCTTCAGCAACCAGATCGCTGTTGAGGTCGCTGCCCTGATTAATAAGGGCTCTGGTGTAAGGACGCATTACTACGGCATCAGCTAAAAACTTGCCGGTTTCTGCTCTGACGATGGGCTTTTCAGTTTGTGCACCGGCATTATATAACCATATGCCATAAGCCGGATAAGCTTCGGTTTCAGTTGTTGCTGGATCATTAAGTAACAGCTGTGCTTCATCGCCAAGGCATAAAAAAGGCTCTAAAATCGGGTCCGCATTAGGGTCCAGGTTAGTGTCAATTTCAATCTGGCATAACCCCTTGCTCACCAGGATACGGCTAGTGCCATCATTTAGTGGGTAAAATGATGAGTAGCGCCCTTCAATATCAATGCTACCGTCAAACTTCATATTCCCCGTCACTTTCTGGACAGCAGAAATACCGGTCATAGCACCCTGATTGCTGGCGGTTGGCTGATTAAGGTCAACAAAGTTTTCAGCATCAACAGTAACGATTTCTCCCCCGGCAAATGAATTTGAAAATGGCCGTTGCAACATCATGATGCGTCCATCTAAAAGCTCTCTGGGATTTATAAACTGCACGATGGGTGTGTTTCCATCTGCATCAACCGCATCGGTAATTTCATGGCTATTGTCATGGGTGCCATAATAAGGCTGCAAATCTGATCCGTCCTGCAATACCGTATACAAACTGACGGCATCGTTGCGGTTCATGTTATCCCAGCGACTGAAGAGTATGCGTCCGTTACTGAGAACAGTAGGGTCCAGGTCATGGCTTTGATTAAACGAAATCTGTTTTATGTCAGTGCCGTCGATATTCATCGTATGCAATACCAGCGATTTTTCACGATTGTCTTCATCCTGAGAAGAAAATGGCGGTTTGGTAATTTGCCCTGATGGCGCCGGCTCTGAGCTGATGATGGCACGGGATTGTTTCTGACGATTTGATGAGAAAACAATACGGTTATTATTGGGTAAAAAATAAGGCGCAACATCATCGCCCAGTCTTGCGGTGATATCCTGATTGGATAATTTAGGAATAACCCGGCTGACAGTATTTGTCTCCCGGTTATAGATATAAATATCCCATTTTGGATCATCGTCATCGTTGTTGGGATCCGGGTCTTCAGTTAAAAGTGAAAATACCAGAAGCTTGCCATCGCTGGATACCTCAAGGTCTTTTACATCTCCCATACCATTGGTGAGAGCGCTGGTTATATTAATTTCAGGTGCACTCAGGTTGGCGCGAGATTTTATATAAATATCACCACCGGGTGTAGAACGTAGAGGCCGTCTAATATCGGGCTGAATTAGATCACCGTCGTCATCAACTAAAATGCTGCGTTTAACGTAGGCAATGGGGAAATCTTCAATGCCCGGATCTGCGCCGGTTTCACTACCCGTACCGCAGGCCGTTAACGAACCAAGCAGGGGCAGTAGAAGCAGTGAAGGTAACCACTGTAATTTTTTGGCGGAAAATAAGTCTAATTTTTTGCTACACATAAAACATAACCTGAAAAATTTAAACGCGCTTAGTGCTGCGTTGGCGGCATCAGACCGCTGGAATAAAACATTCTACCTTTAGCATTAATTATCACGGCTTCAATACCGTCGAGGGAATTAATTAGCTGCAGGGCTTTTTCCGTTCCCAACACAAACAGTGTTGTTGATAGTGCATCGCTGGTGATGGCTTCATTGGCCATGACGCTTACGCTCCATGTCTGTTTAACAGACTGCCCTGTTGTGGGTGTTATTATGTGGTGATAGCGAGTGCCATTCTCTATGAAGTAGCGTTCGTAATCACCGGAGGTAGAAATTGCAGAATCACTTAACGGGATACTAACAACTACCTTATTTTTATCTCTGGGGTGACGCACACCCATTACCCAGGGCCTGCCGTTTTTGTCACCTAATATGCGGGAGTCTCCTCCTGCACTAACCAGTGCGTTTTTAATGCCGCAGGTTTTTAAAATTTGTATGGCATTATCAACGGCATAACCTTTTGCGATGCCGCCCAGATCTATACGGGTATTTTTATGACTAAATGATATGCTGGTTTCAGCTTCATTAAGTTTTATATTTTTATAATTTATCGCATTGAGCTGTTGTTTAATTTGTTGTTCAGTTGGGTGCTGCTTCATGCGGTAATCATAAAGGTGACCCACACTGGCAAAGGTAATATCGAATGCCCCGTTTGATAGTTCGGAGAATTCGATTGAGCGTTTAATTAGATTAAATAACTCTTTACCTATTTTTACACTTTGTTCTGATGCGTCACGATTAATTCTGGCCAGTTCACTTTGCTCAATATACGGGCTCATTAAATTATCGATGCGGTGCATCTCATCAAATACCCGTTGGCTACATTGTTTAGCCTGTTGCGGGGTTTTGCTAAACAGCTCCACTACAGTGGATGTACCCATAATGGATTGCTGAAAATTATACCATCCTGTTTTTGCCTGAGCATTTGCACCACTGACAAATAAAAGTCCTAAATACAGCAACAGCTGCTGTTGCTTAAAACGGTTATTTGTCATGCAGTGTCTGTATCATTATCTAATAGGATCAAATGATACGTATTGCTTAAAGTCGCCTAAACCATGATTGGCGAAAGTGCCCGCAAAATCAGGCTGATCTGCAGCCGGGTCAAGGTTATTGTTAAGGGCCATATAATTTGCGATAACCGTATTAACTAATAAATTAACGTTATTAGCTGCTGGCGTTGCCGATGTAATGACAGAGCCGGCCATTGAGAATTGACCAATCTGTCGATGATCCTCTTGGGCTGGTTTGGCATTAAACCTTGAAATGCCACCATTTGGATCAAATACCAGAAAGAATGAGCAGGCAGTTGATGAGTTGTCACCGGTCCATACGCCTTTTCCTCGGCCACCCAGACTGGTGATGTTTCCATTGCCATCTAGTTGATTGACGGTGTTATCAGCTGTGCCGTTACTGGCAACAGAGCCATCACTGAAAACGTAAATCATTAACTGTGAGTTTTTTCTCGCCGCATATTCAAGGCAGGCACCTATGCAGCGACCCGCGCGTAAGTCGCGATTTTCACCTGCAGTACGGTCACCCGTATGATAATCGTAGCCACCCATGGTGATACTACCGGCACCTGAGTAACCCTCAAGAACCATTTTCATAACGGCAGCGGTTTTGCGGAACTCGCCGCCGTCTCTATTATTATTGGTGAATTCCGCATCAGTGAATATCCCGGTATCACCAACAATATCTGGATCAAGCGCAGGGTCTACAACCTGGTCAGCAAATCGTTCTGCAATATCGGCGGCTTTAATGTATCCACATTTAACCAGATCTCTTACTACGTCGTTCTGAGTAATCGTGGCGTTGAGCTTTTTATGGCTAATACGCGCCATGGATTCCATTACCGCAACCACATCTTCTTTTGTGTTCAGAATATTGGTTAAGTCACCCACGTCAATCATGCCGGTTACATCGCTGGGACGATCGACTTTAGTCGGACGAATTTCAGGATTAATTAATCCCGGGGGCGCCATTGAGTTACCACCGGATTCTGTATTTCGAGAGCCGATAAGAGTGACCGCACTGCCGACTGCGCCGGCCTTGGCGATACCATACAAAGGGTTATGGGTATTGTTGCTGGTATCATTACCTGAGCGCGCGGGTATAACAGCGCCATCGATGTTGCCGGGGACGGCACTTTTAAACTTATCTAGAATACCAAACAACATGGCACTGTCAGAGTGAAATTTAAGCCCCAGTTGATCGTTGGTGAAATCCAGGCTGGTTGCGAGTGTGCTGAGACTTTGCCCTGCAACTTCAACTTGCCCCGGTATATTGTCACCCGGTACGCCCATCTTGCTATAAGCGGCTGTAGACATCGCGCCTAGCTGGCCATCTGTTCCAACCAGTACATTGGAGCTGGCAAAGTTTGCACCGCCGGCCAGATCGAAGCAGATGAATGGGATCTTGGCTGAGCCTGCGGCTGCGTCGCCAACCTTGCATGCAGTGTTGGGAATGTCTTTTGCTAACTGATCCAGATCAGATGCGACTGCTGCATAAGCTTCACGCGGGTTATTAAACAGTCCGAATACACTGCCGGTTAAAACGGCTGCGGGTCCAGAGATAAAGCCCTGCTTAATAAAATCACGACGCGTAGAGGGTCTTGGGTGATCCGCATGACGAAGTGGGTCATTTATACCCAGTGGTTGTTTATTCTTCATTAAAAATACCTCTTAATATTCATTCGGATCACACTTATTGAATTATGGTCATTGCGCTGCCCAGTGTAGCGGCGCAAATTGCGATAACGATTTTTTCTGTACGTTGTGTTGTGCACTCTGGTGCCGGTGTAGCCAGAACAGAATCGCATGGTGTCATTGTGGTCAGCAGGCTTGGGTAGTCGTATATCGCCTGCTTTGATGCATCGTCTATTGTTGTCACTAGATTAGGATCTACAGGAGAACCAATTATTTCACGAATGACATCAGGGTCGGCCTGTGTTGTCAGGTTATGGCTGGTAGCGGTATCCAGATTCATTATGCCCACCAACAGTGGATTAATTATTTGATCTCTTTTCACTGCCGTATTAAAGGCTGTGTCCGGAGTCAGGTTGAAATTAAAGCCACTAAAGAAGTTGTCCTTATCTGTCTGAACCAGCTGTTGGCAATAGCTCATTGCCAGCTGAGCAACACCCATCTGATGAGAAGGTAAAAAGGCATTAATATCTTCAATTGAAGGTAGTTGCTGCTTATATGATTCATATGCAGTGACAATACTGGCATTAGTCGTTGGAATGCCCGTTACAATTGACAGACTGGCATTGATCTCATCAAAAGTTTTAACGCCAATATCCGGTACAGCGGCTGCTTCAGGTGGTGCGGCCGGTACAACAGGCTCAGCCTCTACTCTAGGGTTGGTGTCATTATCGAAGACTTCAAATGTCAGGAAAAACTCATCGTTTTCTGGGCCTTTGCCTATCGGGATAACCGTACCCAGTCTAGAAATTTCCTGTCCATCAATAGTGTAGTCGGTAGAGTTGATATTTACATTAATATTACCGAAAGCCTGGCCAGTGATGGCTTCTTTGCCATTGATACCAATTCGCATACCTTCAATGGGGATATCGCTAGGGATATAGTCGCCGTTCAGGTTTATGAATACCGGGTTATTAAATAAATAAGCAGTATTATCATATAGCTCGGCCTGCATCATTATGTATACGTTTTCTTCACCCGGTTGAAGCCCAGGTAGTAAATCGCTGACTGAGAAAAGCATGAAGTATTTCTGGCCAACGCCTACTTTAAAGTTCTGGGTGATCTGTTCCTGACTTAATGCACTGTTATGTATGGCAACCATCCGCAGTTTACCGCTCCAGGCATTATCTGCATTACCACTGCCTAGCACAAAGTTAAATGAGTTATCCCACTCAACTAATGTGCCGCCGAGGGCATCGGCAGAGTCTGTATCATCCGTAAATACGCCATTTACGTATATACGGCGACCATTGACCGGATCAAATGTATAAACTACATGCTGTAATGCGGATTGTAGATCTTCATCCTGATCATTGGTTAATAGTGCGCCATCAGAATTTTCGATATTATTTGTTGCACGGTTTAAAAATTCATATTGATAAAGTGATTGGCTCATAGAAAAGTTACGTGTTGTTCCATCACCTGAGGCAAAGCTAACAATACGTGCATCTTCCTGAGTAACATTAGCGGGAATAACCCATGCTTCTATGCTGTATGAATTATTTGGTGCAATCAGGTTTGCCAGTTTTTCACTGCTACCGGCTGCTTTTGCAAATCCACCACCCGATAGCTCAATGCCGTAGCCGAGTATCCAGCTGACTGAACCACCAGAACCGCTATTAAATTCTAAATCGATAGCAGGCTCGATACCGCTGGTATCATTGGCGACTGTTCCTGAGCCTTTTTTAAATTCCCAGATAGCAATCTGGTTATTCTCATAGCGATTACCGCCGCTAGCCAATGTTGCATTGTCAAAGTTCATTGCTTTACTGGTGACTAATGCAGGGTCGATTTGTGTCAGGCTTATTCCGCTAGCAAAATTGAAAATTGCTAAGCGCATAACGTCTGCATCACTGGTGCAATCATTTGTCCAGCAATTGTGTAACTCTAAAACACGGGTTACAAAGCGAGACTGTTCATTTGAATTAAGGGGTAATGGTTCTAGTGAACCATCGGCTAATACATTAATTGCGTCCAGGTTGATTTTAGACATGGCAGCGGCATAGGCTACCTTTGTGTCATTACTTGCAAAAAATGGAGCCTGTGGTGTATCTGAGGTATCAGAATGACAGTCTGCGCAATATTTAACAAGTACGGGGTTGTACAGCTCATCTATAAAGGTTTGAGGTGTTGGGGTCTGTGGTGTTTCAAGCCCAGGGAAGTTACGACTTGCGCCCGGATCTTTAATAAAAGTAGGTGCTTCTAGTTTAATACTACGGCCGCCGGACTGGGATGCGTCACCGCTCCAGTTGTTAATGTATCCTTCAACGATATCCGCACAGTTTCCAGCGCTTGCAAGATCATTGCCTAACCAGCACTGATGGCCTTCTTTTACTTTTACAACGGCTCTTGATAGTGAAGGGTTGCTGCGATCGACTATCAACTGGTCAGAATTATTTCCAGCGACCGCAGCAGAAAATGCTGTGTTGATATTGAGTAGGTCAACAAAAGGAAAGTTTTCAGCCTGTCCACCTGATGTGTGACACTGTCCGCAACGATTATTAGCTGCAAGCGGGTTCCAGAATTCAGTTTTAAACTTCTGAATCTCGTCATTTAAGGGGGCTGGGCCCAGATAAGTGGGGCCTAAACTGCCGCCACCACTGCCACCCGGGTTGGTGTTGTTTTCTACTTCGGTGCTATTTCCACATGCGGCTAAAACACTGATTGTAGAGACAATAGTGATAGCACGTAATAAACTGCGCACAGGGCGCGATTCACGCGAAAATAGAGCAAATGGTGCTGAATAATGCTGCTCGTGTTTCATTCTGATTTTTCTCCAAATTTATTCATCACTATTCACTCTCGTGAGTTCGATTTGTGTAAATAATCTTTAATTAACTATGAGTTTAGGTCTATTGGCTACAATAAGCCGCGACCTTACCAAATACATTTTTCATGTTGTAATCGCCCATAAAGTCAGATGTTATTTCACTCACTCGTTGGCGGTCAACGGCATAACCTTCTGAATTTCGAAGACAAACAGCCTTAAACGCTTTTTTAACCTGACAGCTTGCAAAAGCCTGACTGCTGGCTAATTCTGCGCCCATTGATTTTGCTCCATTACCATTTGCATGGCCACGTGAATCAATGGTGATACCTGCTGCAGGCACGCTGCTCCAGCCTAATAGCTTGTTCTGACCATTGCGCCAGTAGTTAACCCAGCGGTCATCGGTTGCAATATAGCCAGGCTTAAAGTTGGCAGCATTGTTATGGTATTTGCTTGTAATGCCATTTGCCGAGTAGCTATTTAACGATGTGTCGTCCGGTGTTTCCGCTTTGTTGTAGTCAAGTCTATTGGTCTCGGTATTAAAGTTGTATTTTGCATATGCGCCGCCTAATCCGTCCATGCCCGCATGGCAACCTACGCAACTAAACATAAAAATTCGACTATCACCGCCCGGGCTGCGGGATACATCCTGACGCACACGGTCGGGAACCCGACTGACATCTTTAAGTGGTTCCAGATCGGTGCACAGGTGGTTCATTAATGTAAAGCGGAACATGGAGCGGTTGGTGCCATCTGTGAAAAAAGCCTGTGAAGCGGCGCGGGAGGTCATTATGCCCGCGGTTGCCGCGGCGGGTAAGCCACCTGGTATAGCTGATTGTGTTGTTTCTACAAGTATTGAAGGGTCGGATAGATCTCCGTTTACAGGGCCGAGTGCTTCAAGTTGTACATAGTGATTGTTGTCAGTGTGTGAATATGCAGGTATACCCAAATCGCCAGCTCCGGTATAAAGAATATTACCAGACAGGACTTCACGGAAATCCTTGTTGTCGCGAATAATACCTATCACGGTTGCGGTGTAATCATTAAGATCTACGAACATTGTCTGGTCTTCGTTAGTCCAGGGAGCAACGAAGTTTTTCAATGTTACATTGTAGAACGATGGATCTTCAGGGTTGTCCATTGCAAGTGCAGCAGCTTGTTCCAGTGATACTGCGCTACCACCGCCGTCAACAATAATGGTTTCCATCTGGTTAAGTATATTATTTGAAGGCGGTGTGCCTGTCAGTCGGTCGTGTATACGACGTGCCTGATCCAGCTCCGGATTTGCCGCTTGCACCATACTGCCGACAAGCAAAGGCAGGATAATAGACAGACGTCCTGTAATCGCCAGAAAGGAAGATATTGTCTGGCTCAGTTTTTGTTGAATTAATGGCACGCGTTTCTCCTACACATTACAGTACGCTTTAAAAATTAATATATTGTATTTAATACGGGCTCATTACTGAGCTATACTCAATACCGGTTTCATTTATCAATTGTTTTACGATGTAGATCTGAAGTACAACTAGAATTTGATTGAAGTACTAACTTATGGTTATAGCAAACCACGTCGTTGCATACTAAGCAAAGAAATTGGCTCATTTAGTGAACTACTTCATGTAAATATAATAAAGAATTTCAAAAACTCGAATTTTCTTATATTAATACAGATAACCGGTATAAAATTCAGGTTAAAGCATTGAAAGGTAAAGCGATGCTTCGTTTGGGTTAGTAAATTGCTTGCAGATACATCTGCACAGAATTTATTCCATAAAATTGTAAGAAATACTAATTAGTATGAAGGTTTCCACATTGAAAGTTTTTATAGCATTTTTTATATTCTATTCATTTGTCTTTAGTCATGCTGCATTTGCAGAAAAAGAGAAAGCGGCGGGGTCAGAGCCCGCGGTAGCGCAAGGTGTGCAGCAGGATATAGAAAGTTTAAAAAATGAAGTGATTGAACTTAACAGAGACCTGTTTATTCTGGAAGAGGATCTACTGTTTTCAGCGAATACTCAAATTAGTGTGTTCTTATCAGTTGATGCGGATGAGTTCTTTAAGCTCGATTCGGTGCAGCTTAAGCTCGATGATAAAATAGTCAGTAATTATTTATATACTGAACGAGAAATAAAAGCACTGAAACGGGGCGGAGTTCAACGCTTATATATAGGTAACCTGACATCGGGTGAACATGAGCTAACTGCGTTTTTTATTGGTAAAGGCCCCAATGATCGTGATTATAAGCGAGGCACAACCAAAAAAATTGAGAAGTCTGGTTATGCAAAGTATATTGAGCTGAAGATAGTTGGCAGCAGCAGTAAGGAACAACCGGATTTTCAAGTTAAGGTCTGGGAATAACTAGACAACCTACTTCTATGTGGTACCGATACCCTATCAAACTATTTTCAATTCTGTGTTTTTCACTTGTCTGTGCTTATGGAAGCAGTGTTAGTGCCGACACTAAAACTAGCCATAAGGTGCAGGACCTGGCTTATGGCGTTTCGCTGTATAATTTTTTTCAGCAAAAGTATTTTTCAGCGATAACTGAATTACTGGTAGCAGAGCATTATCAGAGAATCACATCGGATGACAATAATCCGTCCTTGTTGTTAGGTGGTCTGTATCTATCCTATGATTTGCATAAGCAGTCTTCGCAAGTATTTAAAAAGATGTTGCAGGACAAAGAGCTTGAAATGCCAATTGCCATTATTGATCAGGCGCATTTTTTATTAGGTAAAAATCATTTTTATGATGGCGCATATCCACAGGCTGAACAGCAATTTATCAGTATAAAAGATGGTTTGCAGCAGGAAAGCGACGAAGAAAAGTTATTTTTAATGAATACTATCTTTTTGCGCAATGACGATTTTGTACAGGCGGAAAAAACATTTGATTTTTTCGCGGATGATTCTGTATGGAAAGATTACGCGATATTCAATACAGCCAGCCGACTGATTCAGCGAACAGAGCAAAATAATGTGGAGCTGGGTTTTGAATTGATGGGTGAACTTGCCGCAAGTGATTCACAACATCCGGAAAAGTTAATCTTAAAAGATAAAGCTAATCTGGCGTTAGCTTATGTGGCTTTACGCGATGGCTACTCTGAATTATCAATCGAACACTTTAATGAGATTAGATTAAAAGGCATTGAAACAAATAAAGCGTTGCTTGGTGTGGGTTGGTCCCATTATCGGGAAGAGAAATATCAGGAGGCGGTAATACCCTGGATGCATCTGGCATCCAGTCAGACAGAATCAGATTTAGCCGTGCAGGAAGCGTTTATCTCAATACCTTATGCATTTGAGAAAATGGGATTAAGGGATCAGGCTTTGCATCATTATGGTTTAGCCATAGATAGCTATAAGTTTCAGTTAAATGAAACAAAACAGCTCGTAGGTTTTATTAGAAGTTCAAAATTTATAGATCAGTTAAACCCCGGAAGTCTTGGAAAAGAAATTACCTCTGCAGTCAATGTAATCAAAAATCTTGATCCATTATTAACGCAATATCTGCTGCCATTTTTATCGTCTAATGAATTTCAGTTTGAAGCCAAATCATATCTGGAAATTTTGCATTTAAAATACATGCTTGATCATTGGGAAAATAATGTTCCGGCGTTACAAATGATTCTGGCTGAAAAGCGCAGAGTTTATAAAAACAAATTAACGTCAACTATGGATGATGAAAGTTTAAATAAAGTAAAAGTTTTAACTAAAAGACGTGACCAGCTGGTAAAGCAGATAGCACAGATAGAATCATCGGATGATGCTTTGGAATTAGCAACAGATGCGGAAGTTGAAAAATTACAAATTTTAAAAAATAGTGAAGGTAGATTTCAGCTGCTAGAAAACTCAGATGAAGACGGCATAAATGAGTCGCAGGAGAAATATCGCTTACTAAAAGGTCGTTTGCAGTGGCAAATAGAGACTGATTATCCAGTGCGTATATGGGCGGCAAAAAGGCAGGTTCAGCAACTGAATAAAGTGGTTGATGATATGAATAACAGTATGGCCTCATTAGAAAATGCCTGGAAGACTGCGCCATTTGAATTTGCCAGTTTCAATGCGCGTATTAAAAATAAAGACACGCAAATCAAAAAATTAAAGAGCAAGGTTGATCTTGCTATTGAGCAGCAGGAAAAAAAGTTAAGGATAATGGCGCTGGAAAAATTAAGGCTACATCGAAATCAAATCAAGCTTTATCATGACCGGGCTTTATATTCTAAAGCGCGTTTATATGATTCGTTAATGGAGCGTGATTGATATGAATTACACTCCATTTAAAGCGCTTTTGATACTGCCTCTAATGCTGATAACAGCCTGTGGTAACGAGATTAAAAAAGATATTACGGTTAAGGACCTGGCGAACAGTCCGATTGATTATCCGCTGGCTAGTACAGTAACGCCCGAGCGTTTGCATGCTATAGAGCAATATCAAACATATCTACAAAAAACAGAATTTAAAACGCATTACGGCGAAGCGCTAAGGCGGGTGGCGGATCTCGAGCTGGAAATAAGTGAAGAGGAAAGGCATGGCGTAGTTGGTGTGGGTGGAGGTGCGGATGAGGCGGCGATTCAGGCAATCAAGTTGTCTTCGATTGAACACTATACAACTTACCTTCGCACCTATCCCGGGCATGAAAGAAATGATTTAATTCTGTATCAGCTGGCTAAAGCTTACTCACTGGTGGGTGAAATGGAAAAAGCCATGCAGACCATGGATGAGATTGTAAAAGATTATCCTAATTCTATCTATATTGATGAAGTGCAGTTTCGTCGGGGTGAAATACTATTTGTTAATCTGGATTTTGAACAGGCTGAAAAAGCCTACGGACATATTGTAACCAATTATCAACAGTCGCCTCTGTATGAAAAATCATTATACAAGTTAGGTTGGTCTCAGTTTAAACAATCGCGTTACCAGCAGACTTTACAAACTTATTTAATGTTGCTGGATATTAAAGAGTCTGAAAAGAAAGTTGACCAGTATGGGCTGGCATCGACTCTGGGTAGCTCGGAAAGGGATTTTATTCTGGACTCGCTACGGGTAACCAGTTTGTCACTATCTTATCTTGACGGTTATAAAAGCATTGACTCAATGTTTAAAGGTCGTGAATTAAAGTTATACTTACCTTTGATTTACGAGCAGTTGGGTAAGCTGTATATAAAGAAAGAGCGTTATAATGATGCAGCTGACACGTTTATGGCCTTTACTAAAAAATACCCGAAAAGTGTTCAGTCTCCGGCATTTCATTCTTTAGCGTTAAAAGCTTATATCGAAGGAAAGATAAATAATGAAGTTCTGGCTAGTAAAATGCTGTATGTCAAAAATTATAATGTCGGTACATCTTATTGGCAGCAGCAAACAGTTGAAGACCAGAATAAAATAAAGCCTGAGTTGATTCGCCATATACAGGAGCTGGCACTGCATTTTCATGCGCAGGCTCGAAAATCTAAAAAGCAAAAAGATTTTAAAATTGCCGCATCATGGTATCAACGATTTTTGCTTTCTTTTCCAACGGAAAAAGCTGCAGCTAATATGAATTTTCTATATGCAGAATCGTTGTTTGATGCAAAGCTGTATACAAAAGCATTGGCAGAATATGAGAAATCCGCATATCAATATCCCCTTAATAAAAGAAGCGCTGAAGCCGGATATGCTGCATTGCTAACCTATGGTGTTTTATTAAAAGTGCCTAAGCAGCCGCCGCAGCAATTGGCGCAATTGCAACAACAATCTTTAAGCAGTGCCATCCGCTTTAGTAATCAGTTTCCGAATGATAAGCATGCACCCGCCGTTATCACCAAAACCGCAGAAAATTTACTGCAGTCCAAGCGCTACCCGGAAGCGTCTGAGTTTGCAAAACGCCTACTGGATAATAAAAATGTGAAGCAGGCAGGTTTGTTGCGTACCGCATCTATTGTGTATGCGCATGCCCAATATGAATTAGCCAAATATAGTGAAGCAGAACAAGCCTATATTGTTGCAATTAATCGGGTGCCTAAAAAAACCAGAGCCGACATTGTGTTACGCGGTCAATTGATCGACAAGCTTGCCGCTAGCATATACAAACAGGCTGAGTTTTATAAAGATAAGGGTGATAATAAGTTAGCCGCTTTTCATTTTATGCGGGTCGGTAAAGTCGCGCCGTCTTCAAGTATTCGTGCGACGGCAGAGTATGATGCGGCAGTGCTCTATATGGGAATGAAAGACTGGCATAAATCCAGCAGTATACTTGAAGGCATGCGCCGTTCACCGGCAATGGCAAAACAGTTTGCACAAGGTATTAGCGGTAAGCTGGTTGTGGTGTATACGCAGCTGGGTCGATTTGATAAAGCGGCTAAAGAACTGAATGTGCTCGCCGGATTTGCAAAAACGCCAGAGGATAAGCGTAAGTTAATTTGGCAGTCTGCAGAAATGTACGATAAAGCTGGCCAGAGACCTAAAGCAAATGGTTTATATTTGAAATATATTGCAAAATACCCTAAGCCATTTTTGCAATTTGTTGAGGCGCATAGTCGGGTTATTGATTATTATAAAAAACAAAAATCAACTAAGCAGAAAAACCAGTGGTTACATAAGCTTATTGCGATTGAAAGCAGAGGTGGAAAACAACGAAATGACCGTAGCCGGTATCTGGCTGCACAGGCTTCTTTTGAATTATCACAGCCGGTTATTAAGTCGTATCAGCAGGTTCGGTTAAATATTCCCTTGAAGAAGAATTTAAAAATCAAAAAGAAACGCATGGAATCTGCAATAGCGTCGCTAAAGAAAGTAATGGCATATAAAGTAGCTGAATTTTCTACTGCATCTACGTATCAAATGGGTGAAATATATAACCATCTTGCGCATTCGTTAATGGAATCGCAGAAGCCTAAAGGATTATCTGCGGATGAGCTTGAGCAATATGAAGTGTTGCTCGAGGAGCAGGCTTATCCGTTTGAAGAGAAGTCAGTTGATATACACAGTGTTAATGCGCGTCGAACCAGTCAGAATATATATGATGAATGGATAAAGAAAAGTATCAAGGTGTTAAAGAGTATTCAGCCTGTGCGTTATGCCAAGTATGAAAAGATAGAGTCTTATGTTCTTATTACGAATTAAATATTTTATCTATAGTGCGCTGATGTTGCTGGTGCTTAGCTCCTGTGCAACGGTTGGCGGTGGCGATTCTGCGAGTAGCAGTGGCGCTACGCCTAAAAGTGATGATGCCTGGAGTAAAGTTCCCGCGCCCTACGTAGATGGTTTGAAAGCCGCTCAAAAAGGTAAGTCTAAGCAGGCGATAAAACTGTTTCAACAGTCTATACAACAATTCCCCGAGTTTGGCCCTGCCTACACTAATATGGGGTTGCAGCAGTTACGGCTGAAAGATAGAGATTCAGCCAGAAAAACGCTTGAAAAAGCGATTGATCTAAGCCCAAACAGTGCTGTTGCTTATAATCATCTTGGTGTTATTGCACGACTGGATGGTGATTTTGCAACGGCTAAAAAAATGTATATGAAAGCGCTGGTACTTGATGCAGATTATGCTATTGCCCACTTGAATATGGGTATTCTACTGGATCTGTATTTGTACGATTTAGAGCCTGCATTACAGCATTATGAAAAATATCAGTCTATTATAGATAAAAAAGATACTACGGTTGCAAAGTGGATTATTGATTTAAAACGCAGAATATCAAAGCAGAAGAAGTCATGAAAAATTTAAGTCTAATATTAATTATTGTTGGAGTCGTTTTCAGAGTAACTATGGCTGTGGCTGAAGAAAAAATTAATATGGATGCAATGTCAATTATTGGTAATAAAGAGCTACCCAATATTCTATATATACTGCCGTGGAAGCAGGCGGAGTTGCCGGGAATGGTTGAATTGCCATTATCCAGTTTAATAACAGATGCCTTGCAGCCAATAGACCGGCAAACCATGTTGCGGCGGCAATACTATAAACAAGTCATTAAGCAGCAGGGTGTTGTCCCTGCAAGTTTAGCTGAACAGAAAAAATAACTATTCTGTAACCGGAATAGTATGTGAAAATTAAAAAGTGATGTCTTAGACATCTATAGAAAGAATAATACTGGAGATTGAAATGTACGATGAAATAGTCAACTTTATGCAAACCGGTGGGTCTTTTATGTACCCGATTTTAGGGGTGCTGGCTTTTGGAATGGCTATTGCAATAGAGCGATATCTGTATTTAACCGCCATTAAATATAATAATCGCCGGTTGTTAAGTAAGTTAATGCCGTTGTTAAAAGAAGGTGATTTAAATCAGGTGTTTCAAATTACTTCGCGATCTAAGGTGGCAATATGTCAGATGTTAAATCTGGGTTTAACGCGTTTAAAAATAAAGCCTCAGCGTGATCAGATTGAAATGGCGATGGAAGAAAGTTTAATGGAAATTATTCCACGTCTTGAAAAGCGTACACATTATCTAGCGATGTTTGCCAATATTGCTACGTTGCTGGGCTTGTTGGGAACTATTACCGGTTTAATTAAGGCGTTTACCGCCGTTGCTCAGGTTGACCCGTCATTAAAAGCTGAAATTCTTTCCAGTAGTATTTCGGTAGCGATGAACACCACCGCATTCGGTTTAGCGGTTGCAATTCCACTGATAATTATTTTTTCGATTTTACAGGCAAAAACAACAGAGATTGTGGATAGTCTGGAAATGGCAACGATTAAGTTCATTAACCTGATCATGATTAAGCAATAAGCGACGACAACTACTATGGCTGGAAAACGTAATAAACGAAGTCGTAAAAGAAATACACAGGTTGAGCTGGACATAACGGCTTTTATGAACCTGATGGTAGTGCTGGTGCCGTTTTTGTTAATGAGTGCGATGTTTACCAGCATCAGCATTCTGGATCTAAAACTGCCCGGCATGAGCTCAGCGTCACCGGATAAGAAAAAAGAAGATTTTGAGTTACAGGTAACTGTACGTAAAAATGCGCTGGATTTGTCGGATACTAAAGGTGGCATGATTAAGCATATTCCAATTACTCAAAGTGGGCATAATTATGTTTTGTTAAATCAAACGCTGCGCATTATTAAATATAAATTTCCGGAAAAAACCAATATTACGATTTTATCCGAACCTTATACTTCTTATGACTCCATAGTGCAGGTAATGGACACAGTTCGCGAATTTTCAACTTTGCAAGATGGTGAAGTGGTGGTAGCGGAATTATTTCCCGGCATCTCTATTGGCGATGCTCCCAAAAGGTAGCCTGGAGATGAATAAAGATATGATCAGGATTAAGCGATGAAAGAGTCAAGCCGGGCAAAAAGAATGCAGCGTCATCATGAGCGGCGTAGTGACAGCAGTGCTTCGTTGAATATGGTGTCATTAATGGATATTTTTACCATACTGGTATTTTTTCTGTTAGTGAGTGCGGCGAATTCAGATATTCTGCCAACCCCGAAAAATATTAAATTACCCGCATCAACAGCGGAAAAGCTACCCAAGGAAAATCTCGTTATTATCATAGGTAATAATAATATTTTAGTGCAGGGTAAAAAAGTTGCTCGAATCGACCGAGTGATAAAAAGTAGTAGTAACGTAATTATGCCGTTGCTAGATGAATTAAAAAAGCAAATTATTATTAAGCAAAAAGACGGCGAAGATGCTAAGAAAACCATGAAGAAAGGAATCACGATTCTCGGCGATAAGGATGTGCCGTATATTTTGCTTAAAAAAATAATGATTACCAGTGCAGCTGCAAATTTTGCAAATATTTCGTTGGCAGTTAACAAAAAGAAACCGGTAGATAAGTCTTGAGTATGTCTAGAATTAACACCTGGGATGAGCCCTTTTTACCCTGGGTTCAAAGTGCGAATGATCGGCGATTTTTAAAAATCCTGCTGATTAATATTGTTGTATTTACAATGTTTGGCGCTATCGTACCGTATTTACCAACTTCAGAGCCGGTTAAAAAAGATCTGAAAACAATTTCACCACGTCTGGCTGAGCTGGTTCTGGAAAAGCGCAAGCAACCGCCGCCGCCAATACCAAAACCGGTGAAAGCTAAAGCTAAGCCCAAGCCAAAAGTTAAGAAAAAGCCTAAAGCTAAAAAACCAATAAAAAAACCGGTTAAGAAGAAATTGAATAAAAAGCAGAAGGTAGCTAAAAAAGCGGCCGCCAGTGCTGGTTTAATGTCAATGGCATCCGAGCTAAATGACTTGCGTGATAGCTTTGATCTGGCAGATATTCAGGATGAAACTTTAAGTAAGGCGGGTAAAACGAGAACCCAGGACTTTAGTGCACCGGTTATCACCAGCCGTTCGGCGATGGCCAGCAGTGGTGGATTAAAGAGTAGTCGGTTAAGCAAGTCTACCGGCGGTGGAAAACTAGTCGGCCGTAAAACCACAAAAGTTGCCAGTAATATTGATACCGGGCCAGCGGCCAAGCCTAGCCGACGCGGCAAGAGTGGCAAGGCGATTCGTCCGCAATTTGAAATAGAGCAGGTATTCCAGAAAAATAAAAGTGCGATTTATACGATTTATAATAGAGCGCTTAGAAAGGATCCGTCATTACAGGGTAAGGTGGTTATTGAGCTAACTATCGCTGCGAATGGATCCGTAATTAAAGCACGCATTATCTCTAGTGATTTAAATAATCCGAAACTTGAGAAGAAGTTGATTGCGCGTGTTAAGTTATTCCGCTTTAAACCGGGTAATACGGAGAAGGTTACAGTTAAGTACCCGATTGATTTTCTACCCTCTTAACTGTTTAAGTTGTTAAGCCGGGTAAGTGGCGCCTAGCACTACTGGCCGGCTGGCACCGGTAACAGCGGGAATATTTCCCGGTAAATTATTTAAAGTCTGTCTGGCCAGCCAGGCAAATGCAATGGCTTCAACCCAGTCGGGTTTAACGCCATAATCATCGCTTGTCTTAACCGTTAGCTGGCTTAGTGCTTTTCTGAGTAAGTGCATTAAGTGCCGGTTATGTACGCCCCCCCCGCAAACAATTAGTGTATCGATATCGTTTAGATTGTTCTCAATCGCGTTAACGATGCTATCGCAGGTAAACTGGCATAGTGTTGCCTGTACCCGTTCAGCACTAAGCGGTTTAAAATCAGATAACTGCTGTTCCAGCCAGTTTAAATTGTAATGCTCGCGGCCTGTACTTTTGGGTGGCTGTTGTGTAATGAAGCGGTCACTCATTAAGTGTTTCAGTAGGTCTTTGTCCGCCGTGGTGCTGGCTGCCCATTCTCCATTTTTATCGTACGCAATGTTTTTATGCTTTTGAGTCCAGGCATCCATCAGTGTGTTGCCTGGCCCGGTATCAAAGCCGAAACATTTTCTATTTGCATTTTCCCCTGCATTATTAAGGGCAGAGAGATAAGTCGCATTGGCAATGCCACCAATATTTAATACCGCACGATTTTCATTAGCCGCTGAAAAGACCTGCTGATGAAAGGCGGGTGCTAATGGTGCGCCTTCACCGCCTGCTGCCATGTCTTTACGTCGAAAATCGGCAACTGTTGTGATTCCCGTGTTGTAGCTAATTCTGTTGGCGTCGCCAATTTGTAATGAAAAGTTATTTTTTAAATCAGGGCGGTGGCGAATGGTTTGCCCATGTGAGCCAATGGCGATAATCTGTTCTGACGTAGTACCGGATTGTTTTAATAAAGCATTCACTGCGTCAGCAAAAATCAGTCCCAGTTCGGTGTCGGTTTCGCCCAGCATATCAATGTTGGTGCTATTGTCGTCCTGGCAAAGTAAGTATAGTTTCTGTTTTAGCTCTGCGGGCAATTCATGGGTGTGGCTGGCAAGCAGTGTAATTTTATCATCAGAAAATTCTACCAGCGCAGCATCGATACCATCCATACTGGTTCCTGACATTAAGCCTATATAAAGTTCTGGCATGGTGTTTTCTTTTATAAATATAACTGCTTCTTTTAAAGTAGGCAGTCAATGTTGAAAAGACAATAAATGTAATAGAGTAAAGCTTTAATTATCGTTCAATGCCAGTGTGCTGCGCGACAAAACATCCAACTGTGCAACATAGCCTTTAGTGACTAGTCCGAAGTTATCCCGATAACGTTTTGGAATAGGTTTAGTGCTGGGGAACTTAACCGTAAGTGGATTGCGGTGTACGCCATTGACGCGAAATTCATAATGTAAATGCGGGCCGGATGCTAAGCCACTGGAACCAACATAGCCGATAACCTGGCCTTGCTTAACGCGTTTTCCGGAGCGAATTTTTCGGTTGTAACTGTTCATATGTGCATACAGTGTAGTGTATCGGCTGCCGTGTTTAATAATAACGGTTCGCCCGTAACCGCCCTTATTGCCTTTATAAATAACTTTTCCATCGCCGGATGCGCGAATCGGCGTACCTCTGCCGGCGGCGTAATCAACGCCTTTATGTGAGCGAAAGCGGTGTAAAATTGGATGATAGCGTTTAGTGGTGAAACGCGAGCTGATGCGACTGAATTTTACCGGGCTACGTAAAAAAGCTTTGCGTAAACTGTGACCATCGGGTGAGTAGTAGCCGGTGTAGTTTGTTACAGGATCGTTATAACGTAATGCACGAAAAACTTTTCCCTGATTAACAAATTCGGCGGCTAAAATATTACCGTCTTTTATTTTTATGCCGTTCTTAAATCGCTGTTCGTAAATGACTGTAAACTTATCGCCTTTGCGAATATCTAATGCGAAATCGATGTCCCAGCCAAACACATTGGCCAGTTCCATGGTGGTGTTTTGTGAGAGCCCGGCTTTTGCTGAAGATAAAAATAAAGATGATTCTATTTCGCCAGATGCGTAAGCGCTGCGTACTTCAATATGATGTTTTAAAATTTTGGCAGATAATTCGTCATTGTCGCGCTCAACCTGCAAATAACGTATACCATCAATCTGATAGTTTAACGCCAGTAGTTTGCCCTCATCGTTACGAATAACTTTTATAATGTCACCCGGGTGAATACGCTTGAGTTCGCGTGCATTACTCAATTTCATTAGTTCGAGTAATTGTACGGGCTTAATTTTTGCACGATCAAACAGCACAGATAAACTGTCACCGCTCTTTACTTTCAGTGGTTGCCATTCGGGATTGTCAGTTTGCGTTATTGACGGTTTGGCAGAAACGATATCGGTATTAATTATATCCGGTGATGTTTCCACAACGCTATAGTCTTTGCTGATATGCTGGCTGGCTTCGTTGTTAGCGATATCTTGACTCGCCGGTGTTTTTTTCTGATTGAGTGTCCGGTATTGCTGGTGCACCGGCAATTGAATTTGCACGTCGGGCGCATGTTCAGTGGATATGGTATTCGCAATATTTAAATTTTGAGAAATTTCAGTTTCAGTAACGGCGATAGATTCGTTGTTGTTTTCATTGTTAGTCGTGCTCGCAATAACGACTCCAATTACAGCAAAACCAGCCGCCATTAAGCCCCAGCGTAATGCCGGATGTCGCTGTTTTTCTACCGTTTGCGTACGGTTTCGAAAGTCTTTGTTTATAAAGTTATTGTAATTCACGGATTTATCTACGATTTTTAATAATAAAATAGCTCGAAAAGCAATGAAAATCAAATGCTACGGAGAAAAGATTGTATTTAATTTTTAGATGGGTGCAAGTATCCACGTGAATTTTGTTGATCTAATCGAGTATTCGAAGACAGTGAAAGCTGGTTAATGTGATCAATTACCGTTGTTGCAGCGACGTTTAAGAGGATTCGTGGTTGAAATATAACTTCAGAATTTAATACGTTAACAGGCGTAAACTCTGCGCTATAAAAAGAGCCGTTTAATAATGTAATGCGGGCAACTACGCTGGTTGAGGCGTCCTGACTATAAGATCCGAACACAAAGTTGCCCAGACTATAAACAATAAGCCCGTTTTTATATCTTTCGATGGCCTGTAAAACATGCGGGTGGTGGCCGAGTACAACTGACGCACCGGCATCAATTGCGGCGCGACCGAGTTTGGGCTGGTAGGGCCTGAGTCTAGTGGTTTTTTCCCGGCCCCAGTGAAATGATACAATTACGCTATCGGTGATTTTGTTAAGGCGCGTTATATCTTCAATGATTTGTTGCTGATGCCCAAAAGCCGCTCCTGCAGACGTTTCGGTAGCCCAGAATGCTTCGGGAAAAGTCAGTGAGTAGCTCAGAAATCCGAGCCGTCCATTTGCTGTGGTTATAATCGTGCCTTTTCTGGCGTCATTGATATTGCGGCCAGCACCAACACTGTGAATATGGTGTTTATTGAGTGACGCTACTGTATCGTGCATGCCTTTGGAGCCGTAATCAAGAATATGGTTATTGGCCAGATTGAGTATATTAAAGCCGGCACGCTTTAGTGCGGGGGTGACTTTTTCGGCGGGTGAGCGAAATACGTATTTTTTATCCAGATCCATGGAGCTATTGCAGATGGATGTCAATGGCCCCTCAAGATTACCAATAACAATGTCTGCATCAGTTAGTAACGGGCTGATGTATTTAAACGGATAGTCATAGCCTTCTTTAAGTAGGACTTCCTGCGCGCTTCCCCCTAGCATAATATCGCCAACTGCAACAATGCTAATGCTGTTATCGGGTTGTTGGCGTGCGTATTGCGATTTTTCAGGCGCTTTTGTGCAACTGCTTAATGACAATAGTAAGAGCAGCACGAATAAAACTCTGATTTTAACTATTGCCATATTCCGGTTGCTCTTGTATAAGACCATGCTTTATTGAAGTTGTAACAAATGTGGAGACATTATGCCATCTGTAGACGAGTCACTGGCGATTATCAAACGCGGCGCGGAAGAAATTCTGGTTGAAGATGAGCTGATTAAAAAACTCGAGTCGGGAAAACCGCTTAGAATTAAGGCAGGCTTTGACCCCACTGCACCGGATTTGCATTTAGGCCATACAGTGCTGATTAATAAATTGCGCCAGTTTCAGGATCTCGGTCACGAAATATTATTTTTAATCGGTGACTTCACCGGCATGATTGGCGACCCGACGGGTAAAAGTGCAACGCGCCCGCCATTGACTGAAGAGCAGGTGGCGGCCAATGCGCAAACCTATCAGCAGCAGGTGTTTAAAATTCTCGATAAAGATAAGACCCGGATTATGTTTAATTCAGAGTGGATGTCAGAAATGGGTGCGGCGGGGATGATTAAGCTGGCGGGGCAGCAAACTGTAGCACGCATGCTGGAACGAGATGATTTTAAAAAGCGTTATAAAGCAGAGCAGAGTATTTCAATCCATGAATTTTTATATCCGCTGGTGCAGGGTTATGACTCGGTAGCAATGAAAGCCGATGTTGAGTTGGGCGGTACGGATCAGAAATTCAATTTACTTATGGGGCGTGAGCTGCAGAAGCATTATGGACAGGATCCGCAGACCATCATTATGATGCCGCTGCTGGAAGGGCTGGATGGTGTGAATAAAATGTCCAAGTCGCTCAATAACTATATAGGCATTACTGACGCGCCCGGGGAAATGTTTAGCAAAATTGTATCGATGCCGGATTCATTGATCTGGCGTTATTATGAGTTATTGAGCTTCCGTTCGATTGCAGATATTGATGGCTTAAAGCAGCAGATAGAAACCGGTCGTAACCCGAAAGACATAAAGATTGAGCTGGCAAAGGAATTAATAACCCGGTTTCATGGAGAAGAGGCTGCGGCATCAGCAGATAAATCTGCCGGCAATATTATCAAAGACGGTGAGTTACCGGAAGGTACGCCGGAGCTGGAGGTTGCACTGAGTGGTCAGGACGATATGCCTGTTTCTGCGATTATTAATAAAACCAATCTTGCGCAAAATTCAGCGCAGGCGAAAGACATGCTGACTAACGGGCGGGTAAAGGTTGACTGGCAAGTGGTTGATGCTAAGCATCGCCTGGTTGCGGGCACATATATAGTGCAGGCAGGTAAGAAAAAAATAGCAAAAATTACGCTTAAGTAGCAATGCAGCGGTGCCGGTAATGTTTGAGAAAAAGTTTTATTGAAAAAAATTTAAAAACCGGTTGACGCTAAAGTATAAGTCTGTAGAATGCGCCACCTCGTTAAGGCAAACGGGT
>CAZHEA010000027.1:0-37868 GCA_964531165.1 uncultured Thiotrichaceae bacterium | reverse complement strand
ATTATTTCAATGAAGGCATAATCTGATGGGTAAAAATGTAGTTGTACTGGGCAGCCAATGGGGCGATGAAGGTAAAGGCAAAATAGTTGATTTGCTTACTGATCGTGCATCAGCAGTCGTTCGTTTTCAGGGCGGACATAATGCGGGTCACACGTTAGTTATCGGCGATAAAACCACGGTTTTACATTTAGTGCCATCGGGTATTTTACGTGACAATGTAATGTGCTTAATCGGTAACGGCGTTGTGCTATCACCCTCCGCATTATTTGAAGAAATGAATATGCTGGAAGCAGAAGGTATTCCTGCGAGTGAGCGCTTAAAAATATCTGAAGCCTGTCCGCTGATTATGCCGTATCACATTGCGTTAGATCAGGCGCGCGAAATTGCCCGCGGCAAGAAAGCTATTGGTACGACGGGTCGCGGTATTGGCCCGGCTTACGAAGATAAAGTTTCACGCCGAGGTTTGCGCGTAGGTGATTTATTAAATATGGATAGCTTCGCCGAAAAGTTAAAAGACGTAATGGAATATCATAACTTTGCACTGGTGAATTACTTCAAAGTGGATGCGGTGGATTACCAGAGCGTGTTAGATGAAATTACCGGCATGCGCGATAAAATTGTGTCAATGATTGCAGATATTCCTGCAATGTTGCATAACCTGCGTAAAGACGGTGCCAACATTATGTTTGAAGGTGCGCAGGGTACGTTACTTGATATTGATCAGGGTACCTACCCTTATGTAACCTCTTCAAACTGTACTGCTGGTGGTGCATGCACAGGTTCAGGTGTTGGCCCCTGCGATTTAGATTATATTTTAGGCATCACCAAAGCGTATACAACACGTGTTGGTGCGGGGCCGTTTCCCACTGAACTATTTGATGATGTGGGCCAGTACCTTGGTGAAAAAGGTCACGAGTTTGGTGCCACAACCGGACGTAGCAGACGTTGCGGATGGTTTGATGGTGTAGCGATGCGTCGTTCGGCGCAGGTTAACAGTATTACCGGTTTATGTATTACAAAACTGGACGTGCTTGATGGCCTGGAAAAATTAATGATTTGCACATCATACAAATATAACGGCAAAACATTAGAATTGCCGCCAGTAGGTGCAGATGCAATTGAACAATGCGAAGCCGTTTATGAAGAAATGCCAGGCTGGAGTGAACGCACTATGGGTATTCGTAATAAAGATGAATTGCCACAAAATGCTTTAAATTATTTAAAGCGTCTGGAAGAAGTAGTGGGTATTCCGGTAGATATTATTTCAACCGGCCCGGAACGGGATGAGACAATTGTATTGCGTAACCCTTACGAATAAATAGTATTTTTTTGATTTAAAAAGCCCGCTATGCGGGCTTTTTTTTGTTTAAATAAAAGTTTGTTATCGAAAAATAAATTTACTCAGTACCGAGAAAATCTACATTATCTACAGTTTATAGTATTAGAAAACCATACGAAGGTGAATGGTTTTAATGGTTTAGAAAACCCTGTGAGAAGTCTCTCCAGCAAGCATCATAAGTAAAGCTCAAAAATTGGCACAATAAGAATTGCAATTGGCATTAAATGACCTGTTAACTGGTCTATAATCAATTAATGTAATCTCTCAGTAAGTTAATTATAGAACTTAACCCCCAACGGGAGAAAACCTATGCTAAATGCAATTCAGTATTTTGATCAGAAAACCCCCGGTATGATAATCGCGGGCAAGAAAGATGGCAGTGATGATTTGGGTGTGTTTTATACAGGAACCCGTGAGGATCTGGAACTTCTACGTGACTTGATTAATGAATCGATTGATGAGCTGCGTGATGCAGAAAAGAAATCAGATATTGGCCGTTTTGCCGCTTAATAGCAGCAATGCTTATAAAAGATAGCGCGGAGTGAATCCCCGTTATGATTTTTGGGCCACTTTGCTTTAAGCTTTCTACCTGGCTCTTGCAAAACCGGCCAGGTCGATTAGCTCGCTTCCAAATAACCATGCAGCAGCAGGTACTGCGCAAACTGCTTGTGCGTTAAGTACTGCCTGATTAAAAAAGTCACCTGGCTTAGCTTCTAGTGTCATTGAAAGCATTCCGGTGCTGCTTAATGAGGCTAAAAAAGTAATGGTAATTACCTTTGTGCCTGTATCAACTTCCCATATGTCCATCAAACCATTACCTGAAGTCAGTCGTGCTTTTCCCCAGAACAAGTCGTAGCTATAAAAGTAGCCCCCATCATCACCTAAATCCAGTGAAACCGTAGCAGAAGTAATGCTTACTAATGCCGGGTTATAACCATCATCAGTAATGTCGAAGGTCCAGGAGTCTGAATCATTCCGGTCAAAAAAGTTAGCCCGTAAGTAAAGTATCACCGGCATCGTATACATCGTTGATGCTGCGGTTGTGACTCCTGTTTGAGGTGTTGTTGGCGCAAAGGTCAACATGCTCGTTCGCATTGTTATCATTTTGTTACTCGGTGTATGTTACATTGCTTTGCTGCCATCCTGAAATTCCAGCTATGGGTGTATCCGGTTGATTTATTGTGTAATTATATATTTAATTTTACTAAAGCTGAGTTAATAGTCACTTTTTGAAATTAACATGTAAATATATCCGTCAATATCAATGACAGCTGTATTTGCGATAATTTACAGATTATTTGAAATTTATAAGAGAAAGTAGAGGTATGCCTAACTACATTAAAATTCAGTGCAATGAGAAGATGCAACAGGTTATATGTACAGCACTTCGAAACTTTGCACTTATTGCATATCCTAAGACTCCGAATTCTGAATGTAATCTTGTGGCAAGTGATGCACTGTTAAATGCGGCGAATTATTTCGAAACAAAGTTTAATGAGAAGGGTTATGGTGCGATAAACAGACGCTTACGCATGATAGTGAAAACAGCGATTGAAGCTCATTATGAAATACTTGCAGAATTAGACAGTTGTGTGACGCTTCGACAGTGTGAAGTGATGTTACAAATATGTAATGGAGAGATAATTACCAATGAGCAGTTTTTAGAAGCTGAGCGTGTTGATAAGCAAAGTTAGTGTGAGCATATTAAACATAGATACTGACATTAGATTAAATACCAGTGAAGTAATTGTGATGGAAATATTGATGTGAAAAAAGTTTTAGTTATCGGTTATGTGTGGCCTGAGCCGGAATCATCAGCTGCCGGTCGTCATATGATGTCAATATTAGACTTGTTTCAGCAGCAAAACTGGCAGGTAGCATTTTCAAGCCCGGCACAGAAAACACAATACAGTGCCAATCTTGAAAAACAGGGCATTTCATCACGCTCGATTAGCTTAAATTGCGATAGTTTTGATGAATATATTTTGAGCTATCAGCCGGATATTGTCTTGTTTGATCGCTTTATGATGGAAGAGCAGTTCGCCTGGCGGGTTGAAAAAAACTGTCCGAATGCTTTAAGAGTACTGGATACGGAAGATTTGCAATGTTTACGCCATGCCCGGCATCAAGCGGTAAAAGCCAGTCGTATAATGACACAACAGGATTTATTCAATGATATCGCTAAGCGTGAAATTGCAGCAATTTTACGCAGTGACATTACCTTAATTATTTCTAGCTTTGAAATGCAGCTATTGAAAGATACATTTAATGTCGATAGTCGCCTATTGCACTATTTACCCTTTATGGTTGATTCAAAAAGCATACCCGAGAAGACGCTGTCTTTTGGTGAGCGTAAGAATTTCATCATGATTGGTAATTACCGGCACGCACCTAACTGGGATGCAGTACTAAATTTGCAGAAAATATGGCCGGTAATCAAACAAAAAATTCCTGATGCGGAGTGTCATATTTATGGGGCGTACGCACCACCAAAAGCCAGTGCCTTAGATAATCCAAAAACAGGATTTCTCATAAAAGGCAGGGCGCAATGTGCATTTTCAGTGATGGAGCAGGCGCGTATCTGTCTGGCTCCGATCAGGTTTGGAGCCGGTATAAAGGGTAAATTACTGGATGCGATGATTATGCAAACGCCGAGTATTACGACACCAGTAGGGAGTGAGGGGATGATTGAAAAGTGCAGTGACTGGCCGGGTGCAGTGGTAGATGATAACAAGGAGTTTGCAGAGCAGGCAGTTGCATTATACTGTGATGAAAAAAAGTGGAATATAGCGCAGCAGCAAACACACATTTTACTGGACGAACGATACAATAGTTATAGGTTGGGTACGCAACTTATCGAAACAATACATGCAAACATTAAGTATTTAAAGCCCAATAGATTAAATAATTTTACGGGTGCAATGCTTAGGCATCATACACTGATGAGTACTAAGTATATGTCTCAGTGGATTGCAGAAAAGAATAAAAATAAGACTGAATAACAGATTTTAAACCGTCGGTTTATGCAGGAGGTGATGTTGCTCCGATTCGTTATAAATTTAACGTTCTATGAGCATGGGTACTGAGTCATTATTAGCAAAAAATGTGGGTTTGATCAATATTAGACGGATCTAGATCCGCTGATTTGTACATAACCAGGAGATAAAGCAGAAGATCGATTAAAATAAATTTAAAAAGCCCCGTAATTAATGGAAAAAAGGGTTATCTCTACTATAATTTTAAGCAATTCAAATGTTTAGATAAATGTCGAGGACATGGACCAGATAAATAACCAACGCTATTATTCATTATGGATTGGCTTAAGCCTTGTACTGTTTATTAGTGTAAGTCTGTATTTTGAAGTTTTTAATCGTTTTGACAGGTTGATTTATGATCAGGCTACAATAGCTTCTTCATTTTATCAATCTCATCCGTCTCAAGTGCTATTGATTGAGGTTGATGTCGATGAAAATTTAAAAGGTTTAAGTGTTGATAAATGGTTCAGTCTACTGGAGCAAATTCAGCAACATCAGCCGGCAGCAATCGCTATAAACCTGTTGCCCTGGAGCTGGGCTGATAAAGATATAAATAATGCGGCAGAACGTTTTTCGTTAACCATTGGTAATCCTGCTCGGGCAAAAGCAGATCTCTATAAAAATATTGAGCTTTCAGTCGCGCCGCCAATAGAAATAAATGTTTTTCGTCAACAACGTTATCATTACTACCTTAATGATAAATTATACCCTGCACTTGAAACTGTCGTTACTACAAGAGTTAAACCGGCATTAAAAATTCAGCAACCGGTATTCAAAAATAATGATTCTGAGAACAAATATTATATAAATTTTTTGGGAGGAGCTGGTCGTCTACCGGTGTTGAGTAGCCAGCGTGTAATTGATGGCGGCTTGATTAGCGCGTTGGTAAAAGACAAGGTTGTACTTATCGGGGTTAAGCCACCAATGAGTCTTGATCTTCAAAGCCCGATAGGGATGATGCCATATGCAAATTATCAGGCTTTTGCAATAGATACCATATTAACAGGCTCATCTATAAAAGTCGCAAGCATTTGGGTGATATTGGTGTCAGTAGTGTTACTGGTGCTGGTGTTATTTATTGCTGCATTGAAAGTCCCTGATAGATATCAGTTGTTTCTAATCCTGATAGTATCTGTTGGCACTCTGACATTGAGTTACGGCAGCCTCTTGATATTCAATTATTGGATCCTCCCCGGTTATTTACTAATTACAATATTCTCAATACTGATTGCCTTATTGTATCTACGTAACAGGCAGAATCATCAGGCACTACAAAGTATGACAGTGAGCAGTGCTGCAAAAATTGAAACTCACTGGTTATCCGAAGACTTCTATTCATCAGCAGCTCACTGGAACCATATTGCAAATATGGTGACTCAGACATTGTCACTTGAGCGCACAATATTTCTTGAACGAATTGAAAACGATCATCGAGTTCGTGAAATTAAAGCACTTAACTGTAGTCTGGATGATGTGGGTGAGATGCGTCGTGACTATCAGCGCACACCCTATACAACCGCGATTGAATATGGTGGAGCATTAAAGCTGAGTCGGCCTTATCTTGAAGGTACCGCTGATGATGAAATTCAGTATTTAATGCCGCTTACATTTGCAGGAAACATACAGGGCTTCTGGGCATTTACGATAAAGGCCGATGCTCAAATAGAGGAAGAAAAGCTGGTCGATGCTGTTGAGCAGTTTGCGATACAAATATCCGAACTGCTATATCACTGGTCTGAATGGGGGAAAAGTCAGAAAATTCAGAGTAGTTTTATGGTCAATTTTTTACAAATGAAATTTGAAAAAAATTCATATGATTCTATTAATCATTCTATCAATTTTTTAACTCATAGAATTACAGTTATGGAAACGGTTATGGATGGCCTGGAAACACTGGCCATTTTGTATGATCTTTTCGGTAGAGTTGTACATGTTAATAAATCTATGACAGATATGTTAACTGAAATTAATCTCATGCCATATTCGATGACAACGGTTGATTTAATTGTAAATCTATCATCCTGCACTATGACCGAAGCCAGAAACTATCTTAGCTATCTGGTTTTAGAACAGGGGACTATTACCTTACCGGTTGTAAATGATGGTGTTAAAACAGGTTATATGATGGTTGTAAGTGCATTAAAAAATGATAAGGATCATGAGAACGCCGAAGGTGAAATAGTACCGTTTGAAATGATTGGTATTTTATGTGAATTAATAGATATGAGTCAGATACGGGAATTATACTCGCAAAAAGAAAAAATCATCCAGTATATGAGTGGCTGGTTAAGAAATGATTTGTCATCTATTTCTATGGCCTGTGATCTGGCGCAGGATAAAAGGCTATCAGACGAAAAGCATAAAGAGCTTATGCAGTTAATTAAAACCAAGGTGAATCAACTGTCAGATAACTTTAAGCAGGTTAATTCAGTTGTGCAGCAGGATCTTGTTACCAAGGTGGCCAGTCAGTATCCAGTCGATTATATAGAGTCACTACAATTAGCTATTGTCGAGTCTACAGGCAAGTCTAATAAGTCGATAAAAATCGAACCTGTTACACCGTTTTTCTCACCATTAGTCATGGCATCACCAAAAGAGTTGAGGCATGTTTTTGGTGCAATTGTAAGTATATTGATTAATGATGCACTGGAGGATAGTGAAATAATAGTTGAGATAACGTGCAAAGATAATCAGGTGTTTTTTAAGTTTAGTAACACTGGATTTGGTATACCAGAAGAACAGTTACAACAATATATGCAAAGTAAAGAAGAGCTTGTGAGTGATGATTTTAAAAACTTACGGCTGGCGTCAGATCAGATAGTAAGCTGGGGTGAAGTATTTCATGCAAACAGTAAAATTGGAGAGGGTATGAGCATTGAGTTTACACTTAAAGCTTTTTCAATATGAGTAATTCACAAAAACATATCGTAATAATAGAAGATGATCCGGTGCTGCGTGAGCTAACTGAAATGGCGCTTACACTGGATGATTATAAAGTAAGCGTGTTTGAAAATGGTGAAGAAGGTATCAAGTACCTCGATGATAATCTGCAATTAGTTGACCTTATTTTACTTGATTTATATATGCCGGTACTTGATGGTATGCAGGTTCTCAGCTGGTTAAGAAAAATCAGGGTAACTTCGGTAAATGTTATTGTTATGACAGCAATGTTAGATTCAGTTACAAGTGAAACATTATTACAGGCTGGAGCTAATAAAGTTATTCAAAAGCCACTTGATATGAAAACATTAATATCGGCGGTTAAAGAATTTTTGATTAACTGATGGAGTGGTTCTTCCCCTTAAATATATTTCCTGATGGCTCACTGGCTAGCTCAGTTATTACGACAGTTTGGGTTGGCGTATTTGTCGTTGCTTTTTTTAACTTAAGATTCGGCTGGGTATTGTCGGGGCTGGTTGTTCCCGGTTACCTGATACCGTTGTTATTAATTAAGCCCTGGGCTGTACTGGCAATATTAATTGAAGGTATCAGTGCCTATTACCTGATCTGGTTTTTCTCTGAGTTTCTATCCCGTTACGGTCACTGGAGCGCCTTATTCGGGCGAGATCGGTTCTTTGGGTTGATTCTGGCGAGTATTGTTACGCGTGTAGCATTTGATGGTTGGTTGTTGCCATTGTTAGGCGAAGGCTTACAGAATTTTGGTATTGTGTTTGATTATCGCAATGAGCTTCATAGTCTAGGCCTGGTGGTTGTGGCATTGATGGCTAATCAGTTCTGGAAGTCAGGTGTGATTAAAGGATTACCACCACTGCTGGTGAGTATTTTTTTCACCTGGTTAATCGTACGTTATGTGTTGATGGAGTTTACCAATTTTGGTTTAGGCAGTGTCAGTTACATGTACGAAGATCTGGCAGCATCGATTTTAGCCAGTCCTAAGGCATATATTATTCTGGTTACGACAGCATTTGTGGCGTCTAGAATGAATCTACGATATGGCTGGGACTTCAATGGAATACTATTGCCAGCATTATTGGCTTTACAGTGGTACGAACCGCTTAAAATTCTTATTTCATTCGCCGAAGCATTTATCATTCTCGGTCTTGCTATTGTGACTCTCAAGCTTCCGCTATTTTCAAACTCGAGTATAGAAGGTGCTAGAAAATTATTATTATTTTTTAATATCAGTTTCATATACAAAATTATTCTCTCATACGCACTACTGTATTTTACTCCTGAAATTAAAATTAGTGATTACTTTGCATTCGGTTTTTTACTATCAACTTTGCTGGCAATAAAAATGCATGACAAGGGTATTGCTATCCGTATGACTCGTGCAACGTTACAAACATCAATAGTGTCAATTTTTATAGCTAGTATTCTGGGTTTTTTACTAACCCTTTTACCAGAAATTAACCCCTGGAAAGACAAGCAGTTTATAAGTGAACCTGTAAAGATGCAAGTATCTGAACAGACACTGATACCGAGAATATCTCAGCTGAAACCGGATATTTATCGCGGAAAATTTGAAGAAATATCTATGCCATTAGCGCAGGAAGTTGATCGCTTTGGTGTTGCAATCGATGCTTTACTTAAGTATGCGAGAAGTGAAAATAAGGCTGTGTCGAAGGATCTACTTATAAATGCAAAATATGATCTTTATCAGGCTGGCTATGATATTGAAATTATCGAAGATAAGTACCTGTTAATCAGTGAAGACAATAAACGCAACTGGGGCATTTATATTGTAAATTTAAATGCTAAAAATGAACTGCTAATTGAAGTCCCGCTACCGTTACAGAACCGGGGGTTAATAGAAGGTGTGGCAGCACTATTCAGTGTTTCGGGTGCTCGCAGTATGGCAATTTCGGGAGGACGTCAGAGCATGGCAGTGAGTCAGCCTTATTTTGACGTATTTCATCGCCTTGCTGGACGAAGAAATGTAGTGCAGGTACAGGCTTATAACCGAGAGTTGTTACGGCTATTGGGAATTACCGGACATCTGCAAAATGAAACGTCTGAAATTAGTAACGCGTTATGGGTTAAAAAACGCCTGCCACCGGGATTGAATTTAAACAGACTTGAAAGTGTAATTGGTAAATACGATATCAACTGGGCACAAACGAAGTACAAAAATGCACAACGGGAAATGAGCCGTCAGGGTTATGCGGAGCTGTATTTAAATAATTCAGCACTGCGACGTTTATTAATCAGCCCATTACTCGGTGTGCAGTCTACACAGTTGTTTCTCGGTGCTGAAAGAATTGATGGCTATTTACAACGATGGTTACAAAACAGTAAAGATGAAATTGCGAAGCGGGGTAGTAATACATATAAACCACCTGAAATTGAAGAGCTGGTCTATTTTGATGAAGAAATACTATCTCCAATTATTAAATCTTCACAAAATAATTATATAAATGGCAGCTGGACAGCAGAAGGTTTAGATGATTTGCGCACCATTAATGGCGCTGCACAGGTGCTTAATTACCAGCTAATTCGCTATAGGCATAAGCAGACTTCAAGTGATTACCTTATTTTGTCTGAACTAAATAATACTAAACGCAGGTACTGGGGAACCTATGTTTTTCGTATGGGAGAAAGCCGTGAATTTTTTCTGCAGGCACCTCGACCGCTGTATGAAATCAATAGTTTCGAGGTATCAGTCGCATTGTTTGAAAGGTTGCAGGGAAGAGCGCTACTAATTGGTGGAACACATCCGCTGGCTAACCAGGACTATAGTGCTGATTTATTACGCCAGTCAAATAAACAGAATATATTTAATCTGGTAAATCAGGTGCTTTTACGCGAGAGCTCTGATCAACCATTGATGGCATTGCAGGTGCGTGCATTCGGCCAACATCTTGGGCAGGTTATGCCGGATGAAGATGTATTAATTGCTTTTGCTGATGGTGCAGATAATCAGGCTGCCTTGAAGCCACTGCAAAAGCAGTTGATTTCCAGTTTGCAACAGGATGACTGGGTTTACCGATTTGTTGATGGTTCAATTTCTACTGTTGGTTATCATGTGGGGATGAATCCACAGTCGAGGTATTTAAATGCGATAGCAAATAAACATTTTTCAATACTTTGGGTGTCGCCTCTGGTAAGGGCAAGTTTTAAACAGCAGGACGATGATAAGTTGTTGAATGCACAGTTTAGTGCATTACAAATTCCAGCTTATGAAGGTGATATCTTCAGTGAGATTATGCGCTTACCTAAATCAGTAATATCTAAAGCATCAACATTGATTATAAAAGACAGTAATGCTTACCAGAAGAACCGGGATATTCTATTGTTGAGTCGTTTACATAAGCAGGATAAAAAGTTATATCGGTATACGGATAGAAATACTCGTCAGGTTTTCCTGTTTATACATAATTCAAGTGGACGATTAATTCAGGTGAGTAACCTGAATCCACGAAATTATCAGGTAATACAGAAAATTGAGCGTAATGATAATAACAAAGCTAGAGTGGAGGAGTTCATAGAATCAAGGATGTCCAGGCTGCAGTTCAGGTTTGCCGACAATGATACAGGTAGCGTTAAATTATGAGATGGTTGCGAAACGCAATAATGTTGATCCTGTTATCTATATTTTTGATAATTGTCTATCAAAAGTTTCAATATTTATTCATTCAAAATGAACGGCAAAATGAATATGATCTTGATTCATTTCAGTATAGAGATGCAAGTATAAAACTTGCTTATATATTAAGTGATGATAAATGGCTGGAATATGCTTTACAACCCGGTGATGAGCTAGTACGTGTTATGAGTAATGCGATTATGCAACTTGAGTATCAGTTAAAAGAGGAAGATAGAATATTGTACTCAATACGCTATGAAGTCATAGATGAAGACGGTAACATCATTCGATCGAATAAGTTTTATCATCGTAGCGGGCAAAAAAAATATCAGGATGAAAGTTCCGGTCAGAAATATGTATCAACCAGTGTCTACCCACATGATGAAAATCCGGTGGATTCACGAATTCACCTAATTAATATGCGCGGTTTAGTTAATGCACAAAAAATACGTTTTAAAATTGGTGATTCATCTTCGATAGCAAAAAAAATAGTCGTACGGACTTATCAGAGGAAAAAAATATCAGGTCGTAAATTAGATTACGCCTGGCAACGTATAAGTGTGAAGCATCGAAAAAATTTGGCTAAAGTCAGTGTTTATGATGAAAGTATTATTAATGAACAGGAACAGCGAGAACTGTTAAAAAATCAATGGGCGCCATTAGGTCCATTAGGAATAGAGGGTGAGGACTACTCGGTACAGAAATTGTATGTTGTACGTGAAGTTGAAAATAATGTGGTGTTGAATGTTCCTGCTGTGCCATCTACCGGACAGGTTATTTATCCGGGGCGTTATGGTGTAATTACTTTACCCGAAGATTACGAAAACATAAAGTTAAGCTGGTCTCTATTTGATTCTACATTAGTAACTAAAACGACTGATAAAGTGACAGTAGAATGGTGGGGGCATCCGGCTACGCGTTATAAAAAATGGCAAAGTGATATCAACGATAGTAGCTTAGTATTTGATGCCGGCAGTGGTATATTAAGAATTAGTAGTCAGCAACCAATTGTTATTCGCGCATGGAGTACACTGCGTATAGCTAAGGGTGATGAAATTACGCACGAGATTACACCTGATCCTGCTTATATACGTTTATATAGTGCCGATACGATAGATCTGGTTTATAAAATAAATCATATTCGCGGTTATAAAACACCATATAGATTTGATTTACGATCAATCGATAATGAACCCGTCAAAAATATCACGTATCGTATATTGAATGAAAATGATCAGTTGATAAGAAGTGGCCAGTTACATATCCCGTTTAAGCTAACCGCGTATGATGCGATAGTGGCTGAACCACAGCGCTGGATAACAGAGCCATTTCATGCGTATTTTAATTTCTCTCATAATGTTAGTAAAATAATATTTAGCGCGCCGACAGGAGTCTGGTTATCTGCCTATAGTCGGCCCAAAAAATTACCCTATAAACAGGTCCATCCGAAAAATACTCAACTAAATAAAATGGTAATACAAAATGCTCATCCACAACCGGTATGGTTTGGTGTGCGTCCAGACAACTGGAAACATAATATGCGCAACGGTCGATCACAGCTGATTACGGTTCAGCGTCGAGCGCCCCAGGTAGATAAGCAGATACAGTCTGGACAATATCGTTGGGATCAGTTTTTTCCGTCAGGTAGCTGGAAGGGACGATATATACTTGAGCAGTCTGAAGAAAATTCACCCTTTAGGATTGAATCTCGCACCTCTCGATATGTAAATATACACAAGGCAATTAATACTCGCTTAATGTTCATCGGTAAGGACGGTAGTAACTTTTTAAGACCATCATTAATTTACTCTCAGTCAAAAGCAAGTGAAGTAATAATACGTGTATGGGTCGATGATAAGCTATCTTATCAACAGAAGTTATTTGCAAAAAATGGTGAAATACGTCTGCCAGGTATTGTAACAGGTGAGCATATATTGAGAGTTGATTATGAAAGTCTAACAGACGATGTTGATTTTTATATAAACAGTGTACAGGTCGTTGAGTTAAATGAAAAACCACGAATAATGCATAAGCGTGTAGTTTCTGAACTGACAGAGAATATACTAAGATTTGAAGTATTAAAGGAGAAACCGGAAGAACTGCTGGCACTACGTTTTTATAGTCAGTTGTCGATGACTGATGAGCTACAGATTAAAGTAAAAATAAACGGCCTTGATAGTCGTATATTAGGTCCTTTTGAAGATTGGACATTGATGTACAGAATGTATGAATTGCACTCATTGCCCGCAAAATTTAATGAGGCTGAGCTTCCATTGATGCTGGATGAAAAATACCAGGTGTCGAATAATCGGCTATTTTTTATACCTTTGGGGACGGATATGCCAAGTCATAAAAAGTATAGAATTGATGTTGAGTTACTGAAAGGCAGGCAAGTGTTCGTTGCACTGACACGTAGTATACCGGGATTATATCCGAGTAGAAAAATATACCCGGATGTGGAACTGGTGGCTGAGCATGAATAAGTCAATTAGTGCGGGTATGTTATGTATTTATTGAACATAATATTTATAAAAAAAATGAATAGAGAAACTGCTTTTAAAAATCCGCAAAGCTGGTGCGTCTGGCTGCTGGTATTGTTGATATTAATACCGACAACAGTACCTGCGGATTCTGATCTGGTTAACGTCTGGAAATCAAAAAAGTCTTTAGATTATCAGCCATACCATAAAAGCCAGCTGGGAATTATGCATAGCCTGTTCAAAAGCATCATATTGGGAAATGTTTCAGCAGATATCAATAATCAGTTGGCACCATTAAATCTTACGTTAACAGCAGATGATAATTATTATCTGCTAAGTGAGATGGCTAAACCATATTCTGGCCAGGGTTTGTTCATTGTCAGTAAACACTCTAATAGTAAGGTTCTGCTTCAGGCGCCGCATGCATTCCATGATATGAAAAGCGGTGTTATTGCATTAAATATGATGCGGGAAAACGCTTTGAAGGCGCTGGCAATTAATACAGTCAACAGGACTACAAAATTTAAAAGTAATGGCGATAAAAAATCTGATATGGCTCACCTGACAGAAAGTTTGTTTGTTCAATTCAGTAAGGCGTTTGTAGAAGTTTACAGTGATGGAAAGATTGTACAGTTACATGGGTTTAATTCAAAGAAATGGTCTGATAGTAATGAGTTTGAGCTGATTATTAGTAATGGCACTCGAACTACTAACCTGAGCATGGCTAAACAGGGACAATGCTTAAGTCATGCGCTTTCACTACAAAGTCATATTTATCCACGAGATGTTAACTTTCTTGGCGGTACAACTAATGCCATAGGGAGTGTCGTTCGCAAGCAGGGTTTTACCGGTTTTATGCATATTGAAATGAGTCTTAATTTACGAAAAAAATTATATCAATCAGCTGACATGCGTCGGTTATTTGTCGAGTGTATCAGATAATAATGAGTATTTTTTTGTTATATCATTCACGATCATACTTATGCTGTCTTGATGACGTCAGGGCATCGTATTTTATAGTTGTGTGTGTAATGCTAATAAATATTATATTCAAACCTGTGTATGCTGAAATAGATACATTGCAATTAACTGTAGATAGTCTGTCTGCTACAGAAATACGCTGGGATAACCTGCAGGGTGGTGATGAATGGTTACAGGGCAGGCAGCCTGAAAAGCTGAATAATCAGTATCAGGTTTCTATTGCTGCAGGCAAGAGTATAAGTGTTTTGCAACCACCAGAATCATGGTTGAGAGTTGTATCTAGAGGCGATCAACTGTCACATGAAAAACTATTGGTTGAACAGTCAATTGATGGAAATATGTTTGTAGAAAAGAAGTTTTACATAGATAAAGATTCTCGATATCTATTAAAACCTGTTACCCAAACCAGTGTTATCAGAATGATAAATAGTTCAAAAACAGATATAACGATTGCTCTTTATCGGTCGCGAGTATTCATAACGTCTCCGCAGATGGTTTACAATAGGCAATTATTTATACCTGATACGAAAGTAATTGATATCAGTATCTTTCCTGATGAAGGTCTACAGAGATATTACGAAGTTGAAGCGATGAAAGTGTCGAGACTGAAAGTCTCAGGGCCACTACGTTTGCAGGTGGCGTTACGATTACCTATGCAGAAAGTTTATAAACCAGAGACAGAGGTGCATTTCAATATAAAATTAAATGATAAGTCGGTAGTGTCAGATGACCTGAACTTTATGGAAGATTATAGGCATACTTTTAGAATTGATGGTAAACGTCAATCTGTATCTGATCTGTCGCAGGTCTTTATTAATGTACCCGCAGGTGAGCATACCTTGAGTTTGCAGGGTTCCCGCTCAATATATGTTCAGTTAAGTTCAATGGGGCGTCAGTTTTTACTGGATAGCAATGTTACTTCCGGATTACGTAAGTTTAATGACCCTTTAAGTTTGAATGATTTTAGTTCAACTAGTTTAAAGGCTGAATTAGCAGTATTTGAAAGCCGGGTAATGTCACTGGCTAAAGATAATGCCCGGCCAGATGGTGCACTGTATGCGCTTTCTGAGATAAATAGAAAAATTTCATCAATCGGTTATAAATCATGGGCTGATATACAGGTGCTTAAGCGTCTGCAAAAAAACATACAAAGAAGGTTCACCGTCTTCAAATCGGTTTATTTGTCAGCTGATGACAGGGCTGAAGCTTTCAGGCATCAATGGATGCGTTATCGAAAAAACAAGCTTCAGTATAACCTGGGAGTACCGGCATCATATCTATCTAAAAAATACTATAGCCAGCGCTTAGCAACAATAGCAGAAGACGGATTTTATTTGTTGTCGACAGATAAGATGCAATTTAATTTGTCATCTTTATCCATTGGCAGTGATATTCAATTACTTGTACTCAAAGACAAAGACAAAGATAAACTATCAACTGACACGCCACAAAAAATATGGTTGCAAGTGGATGATGAAATTCCACGGCAGATTAACATTAGAAATATTCCGGGTGTTGAGTCGAGAATCAGGTATTCAGTCACTCAGAAAGTTCTTGATTCATACGCCTGTTGTGAATCACTAACCGGTGATCTTGCGATCGCTAAAGGCGCAGTTAAATTATCTGATGTTTACAGTATACAGTTAGCTGTCAAACCTGGTGTTAAATCAGTAAAAGTCTGGCAGGTTGATGCAACTGCTCCTCTGTGGTTTTCGATACAGCAAAGAATGGCCAAACGGTATCAGTTGTCTGAGTCTCAATATTTGTTTGCGTTATCAGAGGATGATTTGTTTGCAGAATTTGTTGCAGGGCTCAATTTATATCAACAGCATCTATCAGATAAGCATAAATCGAGTGACGAGCAATATACAGAAATGCAAAATCATTGGCAGCCATTATATAAACAGCTGGTGTTTAATTATCAAAATAGATTAACTAACGTTAAAGCTTTTTTGTTTCGTCATACCAGTGATCTATTCAATGAGCGTATCGATAAACTACAGGCGGTAGCACTTAAATATGAAAAGGCACAGCAATGGACTGTTGCTATGCAAGTCTGGTCAAAACTGATTCATAATTCTGATATTTCAACGCAGATTATTGCTTTGCAGAAAATGGTAAAAGGCTTGCAACATACAGGTCAGCATGCGTTAGCAAAGCAATTGCAGCTGTCAATTGTATTTTCAAAAATTGATCCGTCAGTTGATGAAGTGTCTCGTACAAAAATTCAGGCCTTAGTGGCCAGACAATTTAGGTTATTAATCGATGAATATAAAAATCAGGCTAATGATGATGCAATAATGGCTTTACAGAGTGCTTTTTTTGTACATCAGCCCGGCTTGAGTAACATCAGATCATTGGCTCAGGTAATGGTGAATCAGGGGCGTTGGATGAACGGCCTGCAACTGTTGTTGATGTTGCCTCAACAATCACAACCGCTAGAATCAGTTTTACTTGCTTCTTTGCATACCGGCTGGGGTTCTGTATTCAATAAAATATTATCGGATAACTCATTTACTGAATCTGCAGTTAATAAGTGGCGAGGGCTTGAGGCCATGTTCACTCACGACTTTGCTACGGCAAAAAAATATTTTTCGCGGGTAGATACTGATTTAGGCCGTGATTCAGAAGTAATGGACTGGTTGGAATTGTTGAATGAATCAATTGAAATTCGTGAAAGTCTAGCTTCGACTAATCGTAATGATCGTCTGCGCTCTATACATAGATGGCAGGATCAGCAGAAAAAATTGAATGCATTAGTGTTAACTGACTGGCGTAGTGATAATGTGTCTATAGTGTCACACGCCGGCCAGATTGAGTTGTTTAACGCCAGTACTAATGTAAAGCTTAAGCAGTATCTTAGTCGTAAAAAGCAGCCGCTACAGCTGTTAGTTGCCGGGCCGGCAAACTTTAAGTTACAGATACGCCCGTTACATCATATTGTTAATAATCAGGTTAATGCACTCAACCGTAGTTATTCTATTAGCAATAGACAGACCGGTAAAAAACAGTTGTATTTGATTAATCAAAACTTACCTGCAAAGAACTGGCAGATTATGCATCTCCCGGCTAAACCTGAAAAACCACTTGTTGTGGATAACTCTATCTATCTTGCAGGCCAGCGAATTGAGCATGATCTTGAGCTGGGGCCGGGGCTGCATCAACTTGAAATATCAGCAGATGAGGAATTATTAATTCGTTTACAACGCCAGTACTATGTTACCCCGGTCAGTGCGTTACCTCAATTGACAGCAGATAATATGATGCTGCTCATGCAAGATGATGGTCTTGAAGGCAATGCAGATTATATTGATGCTGTAAAGCAGACTACCCCAACTCCGGCTGAACAACTTAATCGTATTTCATTGAAACTTGAAACGAATAGTAGCGATATTGACAAGCTGATAGCCCAGTCAGAAAAAATATATGCGGATAGCGGTAATGCGCAGGCGTTAACATCAGTCATAAATCGAATACGACGTTATAGTCGATGGGAGTTATTAAATACTGTTCAGCATAGTGATGGTTTTTGGATTCAGCAATTTACCGATTATAATCCTGAGTCACCCAATAGCCTGATTTATAAATCACTCTTAGATCCTGAAACTACTGATGTTATCGATGAATTACTAGGTAATGGTAGCAAGCAGGTAGTGTCTGTATTTTATCCTTATGATGGTGATATTAAGTTATCTCTTCGTTCTCTAGCACCATTTTTTATGCTGACTAAAACTGTTAAAGTCAGTATACAGGTAGATGATAACGAACCCCAATATCAATCTGTGTCGGCTGAAACTGAGGTTGTGTCTATTGCATTATTATCAGGACGACATACGATAAAAATTGAAGTTTTGCAGGCACCGCTTCATCACCGACTGATGCTGGCATTGGATGACAGAAATAACGAAGCTGTTGATAATACTCAATATCGACGTTATCAAATTTCTACTAAGCATCAACCACTGATTTATAAGCTACACGGTAGTGCATGGTTGAGAATAGATAAATTACTGCGTAAAAAAGATAACCAGACGGATGTGGTCGAGTCAAATTATCGCTACTATCCTGAAGGTGATCATCAGCTCGAGTTAGTTGAAAATTCCTCAGAGGGTGTGAGTTATTACCGGGTTTTTACTCGCAAAAAAAGTCAGCAGCGTTATAAAGACGTGTCAGTCAGCTGGCTTGATAAGTCAGCTACAAAAGGTGAAACAGATGTTATGCTTTATGCGGATAACGTCGTAGCATTTAATCAGCCTGAGAATATTAAAAAGCCTTCTGTAATAATTGACGCCTGGAAGCTAGGCCGGCAACAGGATGGAACAACCAGTTTGTTATTAACCAGTGTTGATCAAAATTTAATTCTTGATGAGCTGTCTATATCCAGTGATAAATATATTGAAACTGAACTGGCATATAGAAAACATAATCCATTATCAAAATTTATTCATGGGCGCTGGTTTTATCTGGCTGCTTTGGCACGAGTTCGACAGGAGGGTAACAACAGTATTGGCGTTAAGTCACGATTAAGAGGTCAGTTTAATACTATACCGGTTGACTGGACAATTGATGGGCGTGCCTACGCTCAGCAAATTGCTTCGTCAACAGAATCAAGCGTGCAGTTGCAACTGCGTCTTAGTCAGACGCGCTGGCTAGGTCGGCAGTTTTATCACCTGCCTAAAGTTGACTTGTTTGCACGCTGGTTAAGTGCGAGTAGTGATGCGGCAGAGATCAATGTAGACCGTGATGTTTACAGCAACTATAAAAAAGATCATCCGTCAGGTTTTCGTTTATCAGAAACATTGGTTTATCGACCTTATCAGGATGTGGAATTTTATACCGGTTTAACCCTGATCGGTAATGCGAACTGGACTGATCTTGACCAGTATCGAAGCCGGATAGGCGCTCGCGTTCAATGGGGTGCCGCGCGTTGGGACATTAATGCACGTAATCTGCAGTTTATGCAGGATGAAAACCGTCAGGCAGCAACATCCCGTAGTGTGGTGCAGGCCAGAATTTTACTGGAGAAATGGCTGTATCCTCGATATCGCTTTGAACTGGCGGCGGCAATTGATCATGATGTGGATTCCGGTGATGATACCTTGCGTGTGCAATTCAGTGTCCATCAGTCAGAAGGGCGAGGCTATCTTGATTACTCACCTGCAGAAACGCTTTTCCGTGATCTGCGTCAGTCAAAGTTAAAAGCGGGGCTGAATAATGAGTTTTACTAATTCTCAAAAATCGGTTGTTAGTGACCTGTTATTAGGCGGCCTGAATAAACAAACTCAGAAACTGAATTTACAATTTATTCAGCAACTCGATAATGCATTTAAAAGCCGGTTAAGTGATGATGATACCGGGGTTGATGTGACAGACTTATCACTGTCGCGATTTATGTTGAAATTAATTAATGATAAGAAAGCTGAAATTGTTAAATTAAAAAAATCCTATGCAAGCTTTAATCGTATTTTCTTTAAATCTATTGATGACAGTGAGAAACAGCAGCATATCATCAGGTTTTGTGCTGATCTTGGGGCCGATGCTAAAACACTACGCGGCGATAAAAAAGCATTTTACAGATGGTTTGGAAGTGATGCAGTTATAGAAAGGTATCAGGCCAAACTATTTGAACTTCAGCGATGTCTGGCTTTTTACCTGGACAGGCTAGGGGCTTTGTGTCAGCAGTTTCTACCTCGCCAGAATGAAATAGAAGCCTTCTGGCGACGCTTTAAAATTGAAGAGACCTTACGGCCTTTACTGGTTTTCGATGGTGATGAAAGAATCAGAGTAGAGACATTCAGATGTCTGTCCCGTGCGGTAAACGCATTGCCTGATGACTGTCGCAGTCAATTTGTCAGTGATGCAACGCTGCAGTATATCTATCGATCTGCACTTGAACGCAATCAGGATATATGGATACAGCGTGAAGCACTGAGTCTGCTTAGTATTTTATCTCGTGAATCATTACAGATTGTTTTACAAAAACGCATTAATAATCCACATACCGGGGATGATTTTTTTGTAAGACGACATGCGGTGAATATTATCGGTAATCTGCATAGTAAGATGCCTGAATTAACGTCGTTATTTCACCCATTGTTAAAAGATCCGAGTGATTCAGTTCGACAACTTCTTGCATCTGCATTGCTTGATACGGCTGACGATTTTAAGAAAACGATGCTGGTGAGCCTGTTAAAGCATGATGCTTCATCCGCTGTACGTGCTTCAGTCGTACTAGTACTGGATGAGTTGATACCAGAGAATGACTTTGAGCTGATGCAATGCTTAATACTGCAATGTGTTAAGCACGATAAAGATGAGTTTGTGCTAAAAGCAGCACTAAAAGTTATGCAGAGTTGTCTGTTTAAATTTAATCATTCACAGGTTTCTCTGTGGATTGAAAAACTTTTACCCTGTTGTCAGTTATTACATAGTGAAAGTTCGTTACTATCTATTCGCCGCACAGCTGCTCAGGTTATGGAGTGGTTCTGGTTATATCAAAATCAATCAGCTTTCAATTTATATAATACATTGCAGATTCATTTGCATCACTGTGCGGACGGTCAACGGGTACTCATCTCTGCTGAAGACATGAAGTGTGATCCATTGCAATTAGGGCGGGTGATGTCATTGCTTTCTCAGCAGGACTTTTGTTTAAGTCTGGAAAAAGGCTGGAGAGGATATTATCTGCGAAAGGGTGAGCGCTTTGGCTTTCGCTGGTGGCGTTTTCTGCATGAATTTCGTAACAGTTCTACGGATAAGCGCCAGTCACATCGTCATACCATCGGTCGCCATTATTATGGTTTACTGCATGCTCCCAGCAGTATTATGAGTGAGCTTGCAGAAACTCGAGTGCCGGGTGAGCCTTTATATATTTCAGAAGAAAATGCTTCGCGTTATTATTTGCCACTGGTTGACCATGCGCTGGCAGCATTAGATCAGGGCTGGCCAACAAAATATTTTCGAATAGTAACGGCCGAAGGTGTAACCCGGCTATTACCTCCAGAGAACGTATTTAAGCGATTAAAAGCACATTTGCAAATATCGTCAAATTTTTGCGAATATTCACGTATGAGAAACTGGCAGAACAATGATGGTGATCCCTCTGATTATATTCAGGCACTACTTAATCTGGGGTTTAAAGTTGAATTTTTATCACACTCGAAAAATCTGGATAATAAACTTAGCGACGATCAATCTGTAAGCCGTTTCTTTCCGGCAATCATCCCGTTTAGCTGGAATAACCATTTGCAAAATCTCGAAGATTATTTTTTCTCAGTGTATGAAAACACCCTGTTTCACCTTGGTGTATTTGTATTGCTGGTTAGTGGCTATTTTTTTACCAGACATGTTGTTTTGAATAAAATGATGCGCCGTGCCCGAAATAAAATTCCGTTAGTGATTGGTGGTTGGGGAACGCGTGGCAAATCAGGTACTGAACGTTTAAAAGCCGCATTGTTTAATGCGTTGGGGTATTCCGTTGTTTCTAAAACCACAGGCTGTGAAGCGATGTTTTTGCATTCACCAACGTTTGGTCCTTTACGTGAAATGTTTTTATTCAGGCCTTATGACAAAGCCACAATATGGGAGCAGTTTGATGTGGTTACTATGTCGCAAAAGCTTAATTGCGATGTTTTCTTGTGGGAATGCATGGGGCTAACACCTTCCTATGTGCATGTATTACAGCGTGACTGGATGCGGGATGATATCGCGACCATTACCAATACTTATCCTGATCACGAAGATTTACAGGGGCCTGCAGGTTATGATATTCCGCGGGTTATGACGAATTTTATTCCCCGAAAATCTATCCTGATTACGTCTGAGGAACAGATGTTGCCGGTGTTAAGTGACAGTGCCCGACAATTGAATACGCGTTTACGAAGTGTTGGCTGGCTGCAGGCTGGTTTGATTTGTGATGATGTTCTGCAGCGTTTTCCGTATGAGGAGCATCCATACAATATTGCACTGGTACTGGAAATGGCTGATGAACTGGGTATTGAGCGGGATTTTGCGCTGAAAGAAATGGCCGATAATGTGGTGCCGGATCTGGGCGTACTAAAAACCTTCCCCGTGGTTAACTTGCAAGGCAGACAGCTGGAGTTTATTAATGGAATGTCTGCGAATGAACGTTTTGGTGCGCTGGGAAACTGGTCGCGTATGCAAATGGACCAGCATGACTTAAGCCTTGATGCGGATATATGGATTACAACAATTATAAATAACCGTTCTGACCGGGTTGCCCGTTCACAGGTGTTTGCTAACATTATGGTGCAGGATATTGCGGTTGACCGGCATATTTTAATCGGTGATAACCTGCAGGGCTTACTCGGTTATATTCATGATGCCTGGAACTCACAACAGTTGAGCCTGTTTACTGATGGGCAGAGTCGAGCGTTAGAACGTTTACAATCAATGGCGATACAGTTGCGTGTTCCTATTAGTGAACATCAGGTGAGTCAACGTTTACGCGCAATGATCAAAGGTTTGAATATCGAAATTGATGACCTGTCATGGCAAAAAATATTGACTCAGAAAGAGGTGTTGCAGCAGTTACTATCAGATCAAAAATGTATTTATAGTGACAGAGTTTGTGAGCAGTTTAATCAGGACTTAATATCTTTTCAGCAATACCAGTTGCTGGAGAAAATGCTAGCTGAAAACACGGATGCATCTATTATTGATGCGTCTTTTAAACGTCAGAGCTGGAACTGGTTTGAAAATAAGCTGCTGTTAGTCGAAAATTTTTATGCACGGGGGGATGAAGTTGTTAATTATATTTTAGAGCAGACACCGCCGGGATTAAAAAGTCGTATTATGGGTATGCAGAATATTAAGGGTACCGGTCTGGATTTTATCTATCGCTGGCAGGCATGGGAGAGTTGTTATCTGGCATGTGAACAGCTAATCGCTAAAGATCCGTTGATTGCAGAGGATGCACTTAAGCGATTAAGCCGTTTTCAGGAGTTTGGCGTGTTATGCGAAGAAAAAGTTTTACAAAGTATCGATGATGTTAAAAATAAAAACTGGACACAACGTGAAGACATTCAGGCAGAGCTGGCACTGGTTGAGCAAGATTTAAAAAAAGCGGTAGAGATTAGTCGACAAAAAAATAAGTCTGATGGTAATGATAACAAACGTTTATCACGACGCTGGCTATGAAGGCTGGCCGAATATGTAGAGGCCTTTATGGATGCCGGTGATGCGGTGAAGCGTCGTAAACAGGCTAACCAGATTTATCAGGATATGATTGATAAGCGGATTAGTCATGAGCGTGCAGCTGTTGAATTACAGCTGCTGAATAAACGTCAGAAAGGTGGCTGGGGTAGCGAGTATGTTAATCAATTAGGCGGTTGAAATTTGCCGGATATGTTTAGAATGACTTTCATTGTGGTGCTGTTTACTTTTTAATATATTGATCAGAGTCGCTCTGGTGTTTTCACAGCACAAAAAGTTGCTGGATCTTCGATACATATATTCGGAGATGACAGGCTTTTATGTTGTCTTAATTGTTTTTGCTATAAGTCATTTTCTGTGAAATGTGACATAATTTTTAAAACAACCAAAATAAGCAGTCATTCCCGAATGCTTGTGTCGGGGATCCAGTGTTTTATGTAGTGCAGAGTCGCTAGATTCCTGACATAAACATTCGGGAATGACGAAGTTTTTTTGATTTTTTATGCACTCTTTAAGGGTGCATAAAAAATTATGTTTTAAGGCCGTGAAAATTTATTCACTGACAATAGCCTGCCTACGCAGGTACGGCGATAATATTTTAGTTAATGGGATGCGGTGAAGTATTTTATGAAAATGCCTGCAAAAATTTCTCAACAAATAAATCATAATCTGCTGCAGGTAATTTATTTATGCCGGCTGCCGCTTTTCTACCGCCACCACTTTCAAACTGTCTGCATAACTCATCTGCACCGGTTTTATTGCTGAGGGGTGCGCGTACACTCACCAGAAAACTTTTATCAGCCTGTTCGGTTAGCATTGCATGAGCACGGCTTGGGTTTTCAGTTGCCAGCTGATTTGCATAAACACCACTGACTCGACGCGCCCATTTTTCATTCGGTAGCAAGGTAATGCTGTGGGTGTTGCTCTGCGTAACCGGTTTACAGCGTTCAACCTGCTGCATGTCTTCTTTATAGCCATTTTCTAAAATCTGGTAGTTTTCATCGGCTTCAATAAAGGCAAACGGGTTTTTATAATGGCTGACTTTGCGGTATAAGTCATCGGGCGTGAATATCAGGTCACTTAGTGAGGAGCCATAGCCATTGTAATTGAGGCAGGTGCCGAGTAGCTCAAGTTGTGATAATTGCGCTTTAGATAATGCCAGTGGTTTAGCTGCAGTTATTGCTGATTGATGTAAGTTATCACCAAATGCTGCAGTGACGGCCCAGGCTAAATATTGTTGTTGCAGATGCTGATTAACCAGCAGGCTGGTGCAAACATTGGCATCGGTATTAATGTGGGCTTGCAGGTTTTTATGCTGTGGGATTTCTCCTGCGAAATGGTGGTCGAAATACGCTATCTCGGCATCTGTATCTAAGAGTCTTTGTAGGTCATCTCTATTTTTATCCAGCGATATATCCAGCACCAGTATCCGGTCTGCGGCTTTTGCCTCGACATTTTTTAGTAGATTAATGTCACGTTTTATACCCGTAACTAATGTGCTTGATTGCGGGTTAGCCAGCCTCATCTGATGAAGCGCGCAGATTCCATCAGCGTCGCCATTAAATACATCAATGTAGTCCATTTAATTACCGTACCTTTTGTGAAAATTGTATATGCACTGTAGCAGATTTTGTGGAGATAAAGATCTGTTATTAGTATCTAAGAATGTAAGTATTTCACAGATAAGTAATTAAGGAAATTCCCTATGGACAATATCGCGTAATTTGATGAAAGTTCATCCTTGATCAGGTTTTCCTGATTCTATCGTTTTTTATCCACCCCACCAGGAGACGTAAAATGAAAAATTATTTCTTGCCCCATACGCTATTCTAATTTTCAGTTAGTCGCACAAAAGGGAGATATTTGTTTAAGGAACCGTTACTTATTAATTAAGAGGTTTCATAATGAAAAGAAGACAATTTTTAAAAATGGGTGCTGCAGGTCTTGCAACATCCTTATCAACGGCGGGTTTGCTAAGCTGGGCTCCACGTGCTTATGCTATCACCGTGAACAAAACCTACTATATTACTGATGGATTTATTGTCCAGCCTGATGGGCAGAGTGTCTATTTTAAAGGCTACAGCGATAACGCTTCGTCGTTAACCGTTCCCGGCCAGTCATTAATTGTGCAGGAAGGTGATAGTGTCAATATTACTATCGTTAATACTTTAAGCACCGATCACAGTTATGTTATTGATGGAGTGGTTGATAGTGGTCGTATTCGCGGTGGCCGAACTGAAACGGTTAGCTTTACTGCCGGCGCAGCGGGTTCCTATATGTTTTATGATAATCGCAATGCACCATATAACCGTCTACTGGGCTTACATGGTGGTCTGGCTATTATGCCTAATGGCTCAAGCGATGAGCTGTATGCGGGAAGCCGAACATTTAAGCAGCAGTACTTCTGGGTTATCAATGATATCGATCCACGATGGCATGACGACTTAAGGCGTGGTCGAACTCCTTCAAGTAAATTCGAACCTTTTTATTTCACCATCAATGGTTTAAGTATGCGGGTTCCCGGTCACCCTGATTATACTAATCCGGATATTGATGCGGGCTACAATCCGCAAACCCGGATTGAAGGTAGTATCGGTGATCGTGCATTAATTAGAACGCTGCATGCGGGCATGTGTGTGCACTCAATGCACTGGCATGCAAACCATGTTGAGTGGCTGACTCGAAATGGTCAGGTGCTATCGGATGTGTGGGAAAAAGACACTATTTTATTGCCGAATAATAAAGGCAAACTAGATGTGATTTATCCATTTGATCCGCCACCCGATGCTTATCCGTCAGTTACAAAGGGTAAGTTCCCAATGCATTTCCACGATGAAATGACACAAACCGCCGGCGGTGGACTGTACCAGTTCGGCGTTGCTACAACCATTTCATTTAAATAGGGGAAAGTATTATGTTTGATATATTAAAGCCAGTTTATATGGGGCATCGTTCTCGCGGCGGTATGGGTGGCAGAGGTTCCAGGGGGACTACCACAACAACTACTACAACTCCCAGCACTCCCAGTACTACCAGCAGCGGCGGTGGTGGTGGTGGTGGTGGTGGCGGCGGCATGGGCGGTGGCGGTATGGGTGGCGGGTGCTATACCTACCCTGACTCACCGGCGACGCCGGGATTAACCACGGCGGATATTACGTTTAATCGCAGCATTTATATGAATGGTTCCATGAGAATGGATGATGGCAGGCGCGTCACTATCTGGGGATTTACCGATGGCGGTGGTGGTGGCATGGGCGGTGGCGGTATGGGGGGGGGATCGTTTCCATCTGCACCGATTCGCGTTACCCAGGGTCAGGTCGTGCATACGGTATTATCCAACCCTGGCATGATGTGGCTACATACTATTCATCATCATGGTATTGAACCCAGCACTGAAAATGATGGTGTCGGGCATTATTCATTTGATGTGCGCGGTACTTATACGTATCAGTGGAAAGCGTCTCATGCGGGCACCTATTTCTATCATTGTCATACCAATACGGTATTACATGCTGAAATGGGTATGTATGGTGCGTTGATTATTGATCCACCTGAAGGGCAGGGTACGCTGTTTGCAGGCGGCCCGACTTATGATGTGGAAGCTATCTGGGCCTGTGATGAAATTGATTCCAGCTGGCATAATCTAAACTGGAGTGCGGGTACCTGTGGTGGTGATGTTGGGCTGAATAGTTTAAACCCGGATTACTTTATTATTTCCGGCGTTGACGGAGCTCGTTCAGCATTAACCAACCCCGCCGTTGCGACCACCGTTAGTGTCGGCCAAACACTGCTGGTGCGTTACATCTGTGCGGGTTATCTACCTCAGCGCATTACTTTTGGCGGCTTAACTGCACAGGTCGTCATGTCAGATGGACGTGCGCTGCCTAACCCTGTTGAGGTGACATCACTGGATGCCTGTTCAGCTGAACGTTATGACTGCTTATTTCAACCGGACACGGCGGGTGTTTATGACGTAACAGTGGATACACTGGACTGGGTAACCGGGGAGGTGTTGGGTACCGCAAGAACGCGTATTACCGTCGTTTAAAAACCGCAGAATATTGATTGTCATTCCCGGATGCATGTGTCGGGAATGACAAACTTAATAAGTGCAGTGATGCACATCATTGACTAATCTGTTATTTCTTAATCATCTCTCCATTTAAACTTCTTTACTAAAGTGAAATCAAATCGTTTTTTAGCGCGCGGATATCTGTAATCTGCGTCATTTGAGTTGATCTGTATCAATTTTTTCAATGAAGTAATTTAAAGTTCTTAATTATAAGAAACTTTGTCTGAATTAAAAACTCACAAGATTTAATCAAGTAATTTCGCTGGCATAAAAAACAGCGTAATTTCATTTTGATTATAGTGAATTTCATACAATAATAATGAATGGAGATCATCATGAATAATAAGAAAAATAAAGTTTTACCGGTTGTCTTTGTGCTTTCTATGTTAGCGGCTTCGTATGCCGGGGTGGTTAGCGCAGACTCTTTAGATAAAAAATTGCAACAGTGTAAACAGGCGTTCTCTGTTTCACATAAGCAGGATGCAACTCAGGTAGTTGCGACGGCAGCAAAGTTAAAGCATCTTAAATTAATGAAAGAAATTTTGCATGAGCTTAATATGAAAAATGCAAACAAGAAATTGAGTGATGCTGATATGCAGGAAAATGTGATGGTGATGTCGCATCTACTGGAAATGCTGGTGGATGAAAACTTGAGTGAAAAAGATCAGAGTTGGAATCTGAATTACTAATCATTGTTATAAGCCACACACTTCGGGTGTGGCTTTTTTCTTATTAAAATTCATATGTTGATGAAAATAGACCTGTCACCGCGGATCAGCTTAAAAAAATCGCGGATCACTGATTACGTTTGATTATTTTAATCGGCAATATAAAAATCCTGTAGTGCAATATATTTCAGCATCCTGTCAATAAACAGGCGTGTTTTTTTCGGTACATGATTACGGCTGGGATACATTATGTAAGTGGATGCAAAGGCCTTGAAATTAATCTTCGGTAATACCGGAACTAAAGAGCCGTTGTTAATTTCGTGACTGCATTCAGACAATAACGTTAGACCAATGCCAATGCTATTTTGTGCCGACTTTAATAAGGCATATCCATCATTGACTTTGGTGTGTGCGTTAACCGATAAGTTTTTTATTTCAGTGCCTTCATAATAAGCCCAGTTATTCATAATTCCGTTATCATTCGCGTAAACCACAAAGCGATGTTTTAAAAGATCAGCGATTGAATCGGGTGTGCCGTATTGTTTTAAGTAATTCGGAGAAGCCAGCATAACCAGTTTATTATTTGTAAGTTTGCGGGCAATTAATGACGAGTCCTGTGGCGAGGTAATGCGAATGGCTACATCATAACGCTCGCCGACTATATCGACATAACGATCTTCCAGACGTAAATCAATTTTCAGTTCAGGGTAATCTTCAGTCAGTGTTTTAATCACTGGCATTACATGCAGCCGGCCAAAGTGACTGGTGCTGGAAATTCGTAGCTCACCTGTTACATCATCACGTAATGAGGCAACCAATGCATCGGTTTCCATTAACTGGCTGCGCACACTACTGGCATGTTCATAAATCGCCACCCCCGCTTCTGTGAGACTCAGGCTGCGGGTCGTGCGATTTAACAGGCGTACACCCAGATGTTGTTCGAGTTGTGCTATATGTTTGCTGACAATCGAGCGGTTAATGTTTCTATAAAGGGCGGCTTTGCTGAAGCTACCGCTGTCGACAACATCGGCAAATAAGACTAATCGGCTGGCAACATCCATGAATGCTCCATTGTTTCCAAAATAGAAACATATATACGCTATTTTGGTGCTTATTGAAAGCCAATCTGATGGTTATACTCTGTCTGGAAATAGCTGGAAGCACGCTTCAATTGTGATACTAAATAACAAATTAAGGAATCTACATGTCGGAATCTCAATTATTAACAACGTTGAAAATGGGAGATTTAACACTCTCTAACAGAATGGTAATGGCACCGCTAACACGTAACCGGGCAGGAGAAGGCAACGTACCGTGTGATCTAAATACGCTTTACTATAAGCAGCGCGCCAGTGCGGGCTTAATCATTACGGAAGCCAGTCAGATTTCAAAAACCGCACTCGGTTATCCGGCTACACCGGGCATTCATACTGATGAGCAAGTGACGGGCTGGAAAAAAATCACCGATGCGGTACATAAAAAGTCCGGCTTAATTTTTATACAGTTATGGCATGTCGGGCGTATTTCACATCCATCTATGCTGCCAGAAAATAGTTTACCCGTTGCGCCTTCGGCTATTCGTCCACAGGGTGATGCGGTTACCTATGATGGCATGCAGCCATATGTGACGCCGCGGTCGCTGCCGTTAAGTGAAATTCCCAGTATCATTTCTGATTATGTAAGCGCGGCGAAATGTGCAAAGGCGGCGGGCTTTGATGGGGTTGAAATTCACGCGGCTAACGGCTATCTGTTAGACGCATTCTTACGTGATAGCACTAATCAGCGAACCGATGAATACGGCGGTAGTGTTGAAAATAGAATGCGCCTACTCGATGAAGTGATTGCGGCGGTTAAAGATGTCTGGGCAGACCAACGCATTGGTGTGCGTTTATCACCGGAAAATCAGTTTAATGATATCAGTGATTCACAACCTCAAATTACCTTTAACAAGGTTGTGGATATGTTAAACAAACATAACCTGGCTTATTTACATGTGCTTGAAGGAGACATGTTGCAGGGGGAGCGCAATGTGGATTATGTTGAACTGAAAAACCATTTTGATGGTTTATACATGGCGAATATGGGTTACCAGCAGAGTACAGCAGAGGATGCGTTGCAGCAGAACCATGCGGATATGATTGCATTTGGTCAGCTATATATTGCCAATCCCGATCTGGTTGAGCGCTTTGCACAGGGTGCAGAGCTAAATGAGGCGGATCAAACAACATTCTATGGCGGCGATGAAAAAGGTTACACAGATTATCCGGCTTTGCAGACAAGCACAGAACCCGCTTAACGATATAGTTTTGTTGTATATAGACAGGGCCGATACATAGTGTCGGCAAGATATCAGCTCCCCTCTTTAGCAAAGAGGAGTTGGGGGAGATTTGAAAACATTCAGGTTAAAACACTATATTTATAGGGCATAAAATCTTAAGGTTTTTAAATTTCTCTCATGGCGCGATTTTCTAAGGGGGAGGTGACGCGTTCCAGCTGAATAATACACTTTAGGATCATGTGCTTAAGGCTTAACTTACTGGCATTGGGGCCGGGACACAGTGCCAGCCTATGTATTTCATGTTGTAAAGAAGGGGTTGAATCATATGAATCGTCAGTGCATAGCATGTTTGATGGCGGACTATGTGATAAAAGGCACGCACACTCATTTTGAGTAAGTGTATAATGTATGTGGAAGATATGTTATTTAATGTTAAGGATGCTAGCGATGCAGTTTAAACCCAAAGATCAGCCTCTAAAGAAGCTCACCGCAGCATATCTAAATAAGTTTTTTAAAACTAGAAACCTGCCTCAGGAAGAGTGGGAAATTATTACGGATGGTATTTCTCGCACCATTAATAACCATTCGGTTATTAACTCAATTTTAACCGCGCAACCCGATGAGCAGAGAATACTGGCTGATGCATTGTATGAGCTGGGATCGACTGATCAGGATATTAACCTGTTTCTAAAGCACCTGGCCTCAGAAAGTCGCAGCCTGCTTCATTAAACACCGTGGCGAATTTGGGTGAATGACGAGGCGTCTTAAATTTTTGGTCTCCGTACGTTAGTTAAAGCAATGTCTTTAGTGTAATGTTTTAGTCTTACGCATTTAAATAATTGCAGATAAAAAATCAGGTAATTTAGAAACTGAAACTGAAATTACTTTCCATTTTATGGTTAAAGTGAAAATGCAGAATAAATAGTTCTATTTACAAATCATTAATCTTCCTGAAGCTAAAAAGCCCTTACCTATATCCGATAGATAAATTACATTGTCACTGATTTGAATTACAGTGAAATTATTGACTATCTATAGCTTGAGTACACACACTTGCAGTGTTTTATCAGCAACTGAGTCGCGTTGTATATTACTTCGTTTCGCTTAATAGGCTTTGATTGAGGGTGAATTACCCTAACTAAAAATCGTTTGCTCGTAAGCGCAGTGATTGACTCATTTACAATCAGAGAAATGAGCACTAAATTTATCAAATATATGTAAATTGATTAATATAGTGCTCAATATGAATCTTGAAAAAAAACGTAGTGCTGCGGTTTTTCCCAAAAATCAGCAATTTCTACCCCAGATGGGCGAGAACATCAAACTCGTCTGTAAACGAAGGGGGATACCCCAATCACTTATCGCTGAGCGTACCGGTCTTAGCCGTCTGACGGTGCGCAAAATCCAGACGGGAGATTCGAGTGTATCCATCGGCCATTATGTTGCCGTGCACAGTGTGCTGGGGTTGGCGCAAGACTTTACTCATATTGTCAGTGACGATGTGTTGGGGCGAAAGCTTCAGGATATTAAGCGGATAACACCTAAACGAGAGACTAAAACGTGAGGCGGAAACCATGAGTATCGAAATTTGCGTTTTCGCTGATTGGGAATAATTTATAGAGCCTATGCTGGTCGGCGCATTACGCGTGGACAGGGTTAAAAATAAAGAGCACTTCAGCTTTGCCCAACAAATTGATCCACAGTTGCATCTGTTTAGTGGCGATCAACACAGCGAAGAGCAGAATAATTGTCGAGTGTTTCTAGATTCTTGCCCGGATTGTTGGGGCCGGTTATTAATGAAACGCCGAGAAGCGGCAATTGCCAGACAAGAAGGGCGTAAACCCAATGTGCTAAATGAAGTGGATTTTTTGTTGGGTGTTCACGATACTTATCGCATGGGTGCATTGCGATTTAAACGAGATATCGATGGCGAGTTTCTGGATAATAATAAAAAGCTAGCCGCACTGCCCATCTCATCTTTATGTGAACTTGAACATGCGGCGCAACAAGTAGAGCTGAATAATAATCCTGATGACCCCGAATATTAAAGTGGCTTTATATGCTGATATCTCCAGGTTCATCACTTGGTGGAGCCAGACCCAAGTCTTGTGTTATTGATAATAACGAGATGTTATGGATTGCCAAATTCCCAGGCCGTTATGATGATGTTGATATTGGTGCCTGGGAATACGTGACCTATTTGTTAGCCATCGATAAAGTGATGCTGAAAAAATTAAAAATAAAGTGCTGGCAAGTGTAGATAACTGGCAGCGCACGGCTGAAAAAGTGGGTTTAAGCCTAGCTGAGCAGCAGGCAATGGAGTCGGCATTCAATGCATAACAGGTGATGCGGAAGGTTTAGATATAAGTTTTATTGTAGAGGTACGTCCAAAAACCTATAAAATACGGCTACGTAGATCTATTAGGGTATAAATAAAATGGTGCGAAAAGAGGTTTAATTTTGGGTTTTTCGGCACCATGATGAGTCGTTACGAGTAGTGGTATGGTTTCTGTTATATGCTTTTATTATAGTGATTAATATCAATACATTGGTGTACGGTGCTTGTAGGTTTAAAGGAATAAAACTCCATACAGTCTGATATAGTTTAGCCATAAACAAACAAGCCCCGAATGCAATCAGTAAGTGGCAGGAATTATCCGAAGTTGCAGATAGTTATCACAAATTGTGTTGTTAGAGGTTAACGAGAATGTAGATCATTGAAAATAAGCTCGCTATTATAAGCTATAAAAATCAGTAGGTTACGGCATTCTTGTGTAGATACTGTTATTTTGTTAGTGTAGATACCTGTGCGCAATGTGGTGCAATACAGGACAATAATTACATGCCATACAACTTAAGATTGGTAAACCCCGAGTTTGGTTCTAGTTTAACGACTACGATAATAGAACTAGATCATATGCGTAAGCGGGATTTAACCGGCACCGTTGCTCCGTGGTATTTTTTTCAGTTAAAGCATATTTTCCATTGGTTAGAAAGCCTGGGTTCTGCCCGTATTGAGGGCAACCACACAACTATTGCAGATTATGTTGAACATCAAATTGATGGAGACATAGACAGCACAGAAAGCTTACGTGAAATTAAAAACATAGCTGAGGCTATTAGGTATGTAGAAGAGTATATTGAAAAAGACTCCGAAATAACAGCGCGCTTTATTTTTGATTTACACGCTATTATTGTTAAAGACCTGGATAAAGAAGGCGATACCAATGCAGGCGCTTATCGGTCGTACAATGTAAAAATAGCAGCAGGTGCAAAACATATGCCGCACGACCACCTACATGTCAGAGACTTGATGGACGAGCTATTAACGTTCATTAATAAAGCGGACTTCGACCAATACGATCTAATAAAAACAGCTTTGTTTCATCATAGATTCACATGGATTCATCCTTTCGGAAACGGTAATGGTCGAATAGTAAGAATGCTCAACTATGCGTTATTAATTAAGTATGGATTTAATGTAAAAGAAGGCAGAATATTGAATCCTTCGTGTGTTTTTTTTAGTGATAGAGATTTATATTATTTAAGCCTGAGTATTGCCGACAATGGCGGAAATGGTGATTTAATTAATTGGTGTAGTTACGTGTTGTCGGGTATAAAATCAGAAATAATACGAATTGACGCCTTATTAAATTATGACTATTTATCAGCTCATATACTTTCACCCGCAATTTCTAGTGCCGTAGAACGCAAACTAGTAACAAGAGAGGAAGCCGAGATATTAATGCTTGGGATAAAAGACGAGACTCAATCATTTAAAGCCAGAGATATTAGTGATAGATATAGTTCAAGACAAAAAACACATCTAATTAAAAAGTTAAAAGATGCTGGATTCATAAAGCCGATACAAGAAGGCTCTCGCACATACTATGTAAATTTTTCTCGTAGTTATTTGTTACGAGGTGTTATGCAGGCCTTAGAGGTAAATAAATTCATTCCCGCAATGGATGAGAAAAACTAATGTGCTTAATTCAATAGCCTAGACTACTGGATACCTTAGCCCTCCGCACAGGCCAATGTATGGAAGCTGGTTTTTAGCTCAAATACAAGATTGGCGTCTTTAACCGATCAGAATACCGTAGGTGGTTTCAGAATAGGTGCGTTTATCAGGCGGGAGCGGGAATTTATTGATTATAATAGGTGGCTAATTCTATGCTGGAATCGGTGACAATATCCGAATGTTTGGTGAGTGTGCCGATAACTTTATCCTCGTGATTATATTTGAATGCAGGTGAGGGAGTTGTGCTTGCAAGTGAGTTCATGCAGGTGAACGTTAGATCATTAGGTGCCAACCTTTTTGGATGTGGCTAGTGGTTGAGTTTTTAAAAGAAAACATTAACTGATTAATATCACCACAACTATGCGTGGCTATAACTAATAATAATTAGTGAAGTAGTTGGCGCGTATGGATTTTTATTCCATAAAAACCCCATATAAATCCTGAAACGCTATTATGTGGTTTATTAGAGGTGCAAATGGTGCCGAGAAGAGGACTTGAACCTCCACGAGCCAAAGCTCACTAGCACCTGAAGCTAGCGCGTCTACCAATTCCGCCACCTCGGCTGAGTGTTGCGTGGATCGATTGATCCGAGACGGCGCGAACTTTACCTTCAATCGGTTTTTTTGTCAATTAAAAGCAATATCATTCGATCTAACGGTATCTAATAGGCGCATTATCTGGCGGCTTTGTGTACAATTGGGCCTCGAAAAAATTAGATAGCATATATATGTCCAAATTCAAAAACCAAGACAGTCAGAAAAAAGCCGGCAATCACAATCCTAATCGTGAAAATAAGAAAAATAAAAAGCGACGTAATAAGTCACGTAATAAGTCTCACGCTAATCCAAATGCAAAGTCGGCTAAGGCGGGTGATCCGCTGGTCGATCCGCAAAGAGAGCGTGAAGCGAGTAATTACGAAAACCCGATTGCCAGTCGAGAACTGATTCTTGAAGTGATTCATGAAGAGGGCGCTATGTCCCATGATCATTTGCTGTCACGTCTTGAAATGAATTCGCCGGAGCAGCAGGAAGCATTGCGTCGTCGCCTGAATGCGATGGTGCGGGATGGTCAACTAATTCGCAACCGCCGGGACGGGTATGTGCCGGTGAATGAAGAAGATCTAATCAGTGGCCGGGTGATTGCGCATCCTGATGGTTTTGGTTTCTTAGTCCCAGACGAGGGTGGTGATGATTTATTCTTACACGGTCGTCAGATGCGTACTTTACTGCATGGTGATCGTGCGGTGGTGCAGGTTTCCGGTATTGATCGTCGCGGACGCCGTGAAGGTGCAGTAATTAATGTCATAGAGCGCGCCAATGATCGTCTTGTCGGACGCTTATTTATAGAGTCCGGTGTGTGTTTTGTGGTAGCGGACAACAAGCGCATTACTCAGGATATTATGGTGCCGCAGGATCAGCTGGGTGAAGCCACTCATGGTCAGATTGTTATCGTCGAATTAACGCAGCAACCGACTTTTAGAAATAAAGCATTAGGTAAAATCACTGATATCATTGGCGACCACATGGCGCCGGGTATGGAAATTGATATAGCCATTCATTCTCACAGTTTACCGTTTTTATGGCCGGATGAGGTTAAAGAGCAAGTTAAGGGTATTAAGGCGGAAGTGTTAGCCGAGGATAAAAAAGGCCGTCGAGATATTACCGGCTTACCGCTGGTGACTATTGATGGTGAAGATGCCCGTGATTTTGATGATGCGGTGTATTGCGAAAAAACGGCCAATGGCTGGAAACTGCTGGTAGCGATTGCAGATGTTTCCCATTATGTACAACGGGCTTCGGCACTTGATGAAGAAGCTTATAATCGTGCCACATCAGTGTACTTTCCGGAACGGGTGATTCCGATGTTGCCAGAGGTGTTATCCAATGGACTGTGTTCATTAAATCCGAAAGTGGATCGTTTGTGCATGGTGTGTGAAATGCACTTTAATAAATCCGGTAAAATGATTAGCAGTGATTTCTCAGAAGCGGTGATGTACTCCCATGCGCGTTTAACCTACACCCAGGTTTCTGCCATGCTCGAAGATAACGATCAGGCGTTACGTGCAGAGTATAAAGATGTGCTGCCACATATTGAAACCCTGTATTCACTTTATCAGGTATTAATCAAGCAACGTAAAAAGCGTGGTTCGATTGATTTTGAAACGACTGAAACCCGTATTGTTTTTGAAGATCAACGCATTAAAGAAATTGTTCCCACCTCCAGAAATGAAGCTCATAAAATTATTGAAGAGTGCATGATTTCTGCCAATATTGCCGCGGCGAAGTTTATTGAAAAGCATGAAATTCCAGGTTTGTTCCGTTCTCATAAGGGACCGAAAACCGAAAAAATTGAAGACGTAAAAGATTTTGTCAGTGGTCTGGGTTTAAAAATCAAGCGCAAAGGCGATATGGAAACACTGGATTATGCCAGTATTATTAATCAGGCTAAGGGACGTCCCGACTTTCACTTAATTCAGACGGTATTATTACGCTCTATGCAACAGGCCGTGTACTCGCCGGAAAATGATGGCCACTTTGGTTTGTCGCTGGAAAACTATGCGCACTTTACATCACCAATTCGTCGCTACCCGGATTTATTAGTACACCGTGCAATCCGTCATGTGGTACAGGGTAATAACGTGGCGGGTTATTTTTATCGTGAAAGCGATATGGTGCATCTGGGTGAACATTGTTCGGCTAATGAGCGCAGAGCAGATGAAGCGACTCGTGATGCGGTGTCTTCACTGAAATGTGATTTTATGCAGACGCGTATCGGGCAGGACTTCAAAGGTACTATTACTTCTGTGACTTCTTTTGGTTTGTTTATTGAACTAAAAGATATTTTTGTAGAGGGGCTGGTACATATTACTAATTTACCAAAAGATTATTATAAGTATGAGCCGGTATCGCATCGTTTATTTGGTGAGCGTACAGGTCAAATTTTCCAGTTAGGTGATGCCGTTACCATTAATGTTGCGGGTGTCAATATGGACGAGCGCAAGATTGATTTTGAATTACTCAGTCATGATGAAGATAGAAAACTGGCGCCAGTGGTTTCTATTGATTCTGCAAAATCCAAGAAGAATAAGAATAAAGATAAGAAGAATAAATCAAGAAAGGCCGAGAAGAAGCAGAAGCTGGCCGCTAGCAAAAAGACAGCTGAGAAAGTGAAGCCTGAAAAAGATAAACCTGAAAAGAATAAACAGAAAAAGAAAAAGCCAGCAAAGGCCAAAGCTGCAAAGGCCAGGTCAGAAAAGACCAGGTCAGAAAAGAC
>CAZHEA010000026.1:0-38452 GCA_964531165.1 uncultured Thiotrichaceae bacterium | reverse complement strand
CGGTGCAGAAATTTTACCGATAATTTCCTGCGATTTAATCACCGGCTTTAACATAGCTGTTTTGCTACCCCGGGTTAACACAATAGCCGGGTCAATAATCTCAATTCTGGGTGGCACCTCAGAGGCTGCCGGCTGGCTTGCTGCTGGAATCGACACATCAACCATTCCCTGCAATGCAACTATCTGTTGTTTTAGCGGAGCAAGGTTCTGCTTATTCTTTTTGGCTTTTTTCAGGTTGGCTTCTAATTGCTTAACCTGCTGTACCAGTAACTTATTTTTCTGCGCCACGTCTTTATCTTTATTAATTTTCTGATACATTAAAGCCAGTTCATTTTTTAACACCTGCGCTTCTTTTTCTATGGTTTTAGCCTGTGCCAGTTTGTCTTTTAAACCCAACACTTCTTTTTTATGTGCTTCGCTTATTGCCTGTAGTGAAGAGGTATACTCAAGATTATCTGCCGCTAACCCTGAGGCTTTTCGATACCAGTTAAGTGCCGTTAGCGTATTTTTTTCAACCCCCAGACCTTTTTCATACAGGCTGCCTAAATTAATTTGCGCACGGGAATAGTTTTGCTGAGCCGCTTTTTCATACCAGTAGGCTGCAGCTTTATAATCTGCTGGAATTCCCATACCTTTTTCATTAATTTCACCAACATTAGTCTGCGCTTTCGGATCGCCCTGCTTCGCCAGCGGTAGCCAGATTTTTAGTGCCGTGGCATAACTGGCCCTATCAAAGGCCACATATTCGCCACCTCTAATTTCACATTCTGTGCCGGTAGTTTTAACCGGCCGTCTCGGTGTAAGGTAAGTCGCCTGCTGACCAATTTTTCGTAGCTGAGGCGGCAACAGACAATCCACAATCATTAATGCATCGGCTTTTTCATTATCAGATAAGTTATCTGATAAATCCGTTTTTGGCCCACAGGCAGAAACCGAAAACAGCAGTATTGTAATGCTGAAGCCGGGTAATAATTTGGGTATAGAAGACAGGTGAGATTTAATGATGTTCGTAAAAGAAGTGTTCATACATATATCCTTGTAAATAGCGACGCCATTATTAACCTTTTAAAGGTAACCCTTGAGACGTTTTAAAGTATTTTATCACAGACTGTTCACTCAAAGTATGACAGCAGTCCGGGATGCTAACAACGCTAATATTGTGATTTATCCGTTGCTGTAATATTTATATTTTTTACTATATCCGGCCAGATATCAAGCCAGCAACAACTATGATCAATATTCCTAATTAACAGATATTGCGCATTTAATTGCCTGTGCGAATAAGCTTTAATCCATTGCGGCAGAATATTTTCATCGTTTTCACCCGCATAATGATACTGCTGAATTTTTGCAGGTAGCACATAATCAATCGCATTTAATGACCCCTGCAAATCTGAATAATGATGATACTCGGTCCATTTAGTATGATCCATATTCCCCGCTAACGTAATCACGGTACTGACATTGTTCAACTGATCAGCGATTAACACGGCCAGCGTACCGCCACCACTATAGCCCACCAGTATTATCTGCCCATAAGCTGATGACAGACCCTCTAACACCTGCACCATACTTGCCACCACCGTCGCTGAATAGCGATGGCTGGTCCACCATTTATTATCGCAAACATGGGGTTTAATTCCGTAACATGGCCGCTGCAGATAGAGGCCCGGGGACTGATTTAGCGACATCAGATCCAGTGCTAATGGGTAAACAGATTCCGGATTACTGGATATCCGGGTTCGGGTTTGCCATGGCAAACCATCACCTTCAAGAAAGACATATAATTTGCCACGTTTTACTGTGCTATGACTTTGCGCATAGAATGCCTGATTCATATACACAACATGAGTAAAATTCGAACTCCTGACTAAGGCTTTGTGAAACTGACTTTCTTCAACAATTCGTTGTAGCCCCCGCTGCTGCGCACAACCACTCATTAAAGCCAGCAGCCCGGCACAAAGAATCAATAAAACCCGCCTCAGAAACTGCTGACACCTGCCACAATTAGGCTCCTGAAACATTCTCTTCGCCCGAAAAAATCCAAATTGAGTCACAACTTGCATAAAATACACTTACTCTATATACCAGATACCCATCAGACAATATAAGCTGCTAGCAGGTTTTTTTGTAAAAACAAGCAATATACTATAAAATAAACTTTCGCAGCAAATATATAAGTTAATCATGTAATTTATATTGCTCACGGAATGATGATTTTCATTACTTAAATTGCGGGATCAACAATCTCACAAATAATGAAAGTATATTTACAAATATGGAAGCGGTATAAATGTTTAAACACCCACAAAGACTTTCTCTCTATTCATGCATCTGTGTAGGGCTACTTCTATCTACACCGGTTTTCTCTGCTATCACTATTGAACTATCTGTTGCCACAAATAGCAATACTCCGGAATCAGCAGTTGCAAATGTGCTAAGAGACCCACCACAATCCGGTGTATGTGACAGCCTCGCACTACTGCAGGCAAATGAACAACCTCTGAGCCCTGATCAAACGCACATGACACTTTTATGTGATGCATTAAATGCCTCAAACGAGTCCGCAACCGGCCCCGCTTACACCGCTCTTTCTGCTCGCTCATTTAGTGCGATAAACAGCTACAGTGCAAATAGCTTTACTTCTTTTGATATTGGCGACATTGCCAAACGACTGGCTTCATTACGCCGCAGCGCGAATAACTCCACTAGAAAATTAACCTCACTTGCTGATCCGCAAGCACCCATGAGCCAGTTTGCCGAACTGAACAGCGGGGCCCAGTTAAGCGGTGGCGGAGCCAGTGCTGATGAAGCCGGTGGCTTAAACGACAACCGGCTAAGTGGTTTTATTACCGGCAGTTTTGATGATGCAACACAAGACGAAACCGCAACACTGGCCGGCTACGACAGCAGCGTTAGCTATCTATTTGCGGGTTTGGATTATCGCTTTGATAATAATGTTTTTGCCGGCGTCGCCTTTAAAACTTTAAGCGGCGACATTAGTTTAGATGCTAATAGCGGATCCATTGATATCTCAGATAACAGTTTTTCTATTTATGCCAGTTATTATCCTTCTCAGGAAATTTATTTACAGGGTGCATTCACTTATGGACAAAGCTCGTATGATATTACCCGCAAAATAAATTTCACGCTTAATAATCAGGCGTTTAATGAAATCGCAGATAGCAACCCGGATGGTGAGGGCCTCAGCTTGAGTTTAAGTAGCGGATATGAGCACTATTTTATTGGCACAGGCATCTCGACTGTGACTGATTTCAGTCTGGCTTATGCAGAAAACAATATTGATGCGTTTACCGAAAAGTCAGCACAGGGCTTTAATTTAAATGTTAATGACCAGTCAATTGAAAGCCTGACATCTAAACTCGGCATACAGATAAGCAAGGCCATTAGCACTTCCTTTGGTGTGATATTACCCGAATTTTCAGCTGCATGGAAACATGAGTTCAAAACCGATGGTGAAGAAGTTAACGCTGCATTTGCTATTGACCCGGATAAAACTTTCAGCTTCACAACGGATGAAAGAGTCAGTGATTATTTTCTTGTTTCTGTGGCTACCTCAATAGTATTGCCCCACGGCATTATGGGGTTCATACAATATGAATCTCTGCTTGGAATTGACAATTACGAAAAGAACACACTTAACATCGGCGCAAGAATTGAATTTTAAAGGTTTGAAATTCAATCGCGTCGACTTAAATTCGACCAATATAATATGGAATCAGGGAAGTCATTATGTTCAACTTTTCTAGCACTAAAAATACAATCCTAAAGCCGGTTATGGCTTTGGTTTTTTTGCTACTAACCGCATCGCTAAGCGCCTGTAAAGATAGTGATAACGACAATGCTTATATCAATGTCAGCATTGCCGGCAGCAATGCAAAAATAAACAGCAATACCAATGCATTCAGTCAGGATAACACTAACGCAACTGTCAATATTCTACCCGACGGTATTACCCGCGTTGATTTTAAAATAACCGATTCACAAGACGAGCAAACTTTTATTTCTTTACCTGTGGGTTCTAAAACAGAAACCATAAATATCAGAGTTTCACCACACCGTGATCTGGTTATTGTAATTGAAGCACTCACCGGCGAGACGGTTTCTTTCAGGGGACAGAGCCGTATAACGGCTTTACGCCCCGGTCAATCCTACCCACTGAGCGTAAGTCTTGATGAAATTGGTGAACCGGTGAATCCTGGCCCGAGCGTGACGCTGAGTCTAAGTCAAACACAGGTAGCCGTATTTGAAGGCGATAGCGGATCAACAAACATGACCTTTGACGTTGTTCTTTCAGGGCTTGCAAATGGCAATGTTACCGTAGATTATTCGACCACTGACATTAATGCCATTCTCGACAGTGACTATATACCGACCAATTCTACGCTAACCATTCCAGCCGGAAAACGCTCAGCCACTATTTCATATCTGATATCAGGCGACAGGTTCCCCGAGAGTGATGAAGCATTTATTTTAAACCTTAGCAATGCTTCCGCTAATGTCACATTAGGTAACGCATCAGCTGCGGGTATCATTGTAAATGATGATTACCCCGGCCGTTTAAATGACACCGGGGTTACACTTTGCGGTGACTTTTCTGCATCACTAACACCACCAAGCGATAACACATCAAATAACAACAGCATTAACTGTGACTTTGCAAATGCAAGTCAAACCAATACTGCAGGTGATTTAGATGACGATCCCATTCCTGCGGGACAGGATGCTGTCTACGGCAGAGATGCCAGCAATAATGATGATAGCGACGGACTTGCCGGCTTTACTTACACAAAATTAGATTCCAAAGGCCTGCCATTAGCAAATCAATCACAGGACTATGCGACTCAAGCCTGGGTATGCGTAAAAGATAATTACACCGGACTCATCTGGGAAGTCAAGATGCCTGGCGCCTCTCAGGATTTACGGGATGCAATTTACACTTACGCATGGCTCAACAGAACCGGCTCTAATGACGGCGGCCACCCCGGAATCAGTGGCGGCCTTGGCTGTGACAATCAGGGAACAGGTTGCAACACCGAGGCATTTGTAAACGATGTTAATAATCTAAATTTATGCGGTGCAAACAACTGGCGTATGCCAACCGCATCCGAGCTTCTATCTCTTGTAAATAACAGCCAGTTTGCACCTGCAATTGATATTAATTACTTTCCCAATAGTCAGGAAATCAATATCTACTGGTCATCAACTCCAGCGGCATCGACACCTAATGATGATCAGAGCACTTTTGCATGGGGCGTTGAATTTGCCAACGGCGCGGCGGCTACTGACTCTAAAATAAGCGGTATAAACTCTATCCGGTTAGTTCGTGATGAAATCGTTATTCCGTAATAAACCAACCGGCTGATGCTGCAGTATTATTTTACGATGCATTTGTATCGCGACTAAATTAATACACCGGTTTTATATTGATAGAATATTTCAAATTTAAGGATTGTTTATGAAATTTATTATTCCACTCGTTACAGGCTTTAGCAGCCTGGCCTTTAGTGCTGTTACCATGGCCGGTTGCACTAATCTTAGTACCAGTATTGATATCACTAAACCTGATAGCCGATATACCGATAATGGTGACTTTACAGTAACCGACAAAAGTACCGGCCTGAGATGGCGCAAATGCCCTTTAGGAATTGATGGACAAGATTGCACTACCGGTACCCAGACCAAACTTAACTGGTTTGATGCGCATCAGGCAGCTCAAAGCCTTGTCGATGACAATGGCATCAACGACTGGCGTATACCCAATAAGAACGAGCTGAATTCACTGGTTGAATACGCCTGCTCAACACCGGCTATCAATGAAACATTTTTTCCCGCCGGTAGCGTTGCGCTAAATGCATCGGGCGAATATTTAACCTCAACACCCGTTACTAATGCCGCAGATAAAATATGGACAGTCAATTTTTTAAACGGCGCCACCGGCATTTCAAGCGGCACCAAAATCGATTTATATTTTGTTCGTCTGGTTAGCGGCACCGTAATACTCGACAACATGCCACTACCAAGACCGATTCAACCCATTCTCACTGGAAACGAGTAATCAACACAAAACACATTAGATTAAATTTCAGCGAGATCGCCTTTACTCTCTAACCAGGCTTTGCGATCTGCTGCACGTTTTTTCGCTAACAGCATATCCATCATCTGATCACTTTCATCACCGGGTTCAACAATCAGTTGAACCAGCCGACGCGTATCCGGTGCAATAGAGGTTTCGCGCAACTGCATCGGGTTCATTTCACCCAGGCCTTTAAATCGTGTCACCTGCACTTTACCTTTTTTCTTTTCGGCGTTAATACGATCTAACACGCCCTGTTTTTCAGCTTCGTCTAATGCGTAATACACTTCTTTGCCCACATCAATTCGAAACAACGGCGGCATTGCCACATAGACGTGCCCCGACTCTGTCAGAGTGCGAAAATGACGTAAAAATAATGCGCATAGTAATGTTGCAATGTGATATCCATCCGAGTCTGCATCCGCCAGTATGCATATTTTGCCATAACGTAATCCGGACAGATCATCCGAATCCGGATCTACACCAATCGCAACTGAAATATCATGTACTTCCTGCGAGGCTAGCACCTGGTCCGCATCCACTTCCCAGGTATTTAATATTTTTCCACGCAACGGCATAATCGCCTGATTGCTTCTATCGCGGGCCTGCTTGGCCGAACCACCCGCCGAGTCTCCTTCTACTAAAAACAGCTCGGTTAAATTAACATCCGATGAGCTGCAATCCGCCAGCTTACCCGGCAGTGCCGGGCCGGAAGTGACTTTTTTACGCGCCACTTTTTTACCGGCTTTCATCCGCTTCTGTGCGTTATCAATCGCTAACATCGCAATCAACTCACCCTGATCGGTGTTTTGATTGAGCCACAAACTGAAAGAATCCTTTACCACGCCGGAAACAAAAGCGGCGCATTCACGTGAAGATAAACGCTCTTTGGTTTGACCTGAAAATTGTGGATCTAATAATTTAACTGACAGAATATAACTGACTTTTTCCCACACATCTTCGGGGCTGAGTTTTACTCCGCGAGGTAATAAGTTTCGAAATTCACAAAACTCACGAATGGCTTCTGTTAAACCCGTGCGCAGACCATTGACATGGGTACCGCCCTGAGCCGTGGGAATTAAATTCACATAAGATTCACCGGTAGAGTCGCCGCCTTCGGGCAGCCACAATAAAGCCCAGTCAACGGCCTCATGCTCAGAAGACATTGCACCGGTAAACGGCGCCCGGGGTAATAATTCATAACCCTTTAGACTTTCCAGCAAATAATCTTCTAACCCATCTTCGTAATACCATTCACTATTTTCAGCAGCTTTTTCATCTAAAAAGGTCACTTTCAAACCCGGACATAAAACCGCCTTGGCACGCAAAACATGTTTTAGCTGCAACACGGAAAATTTCGGTGAGTCAAAATATTTTGCTTCCGGCCAGAAACGAATTTGAGTACCGGTGTTTTTCTTACCTACCGTACCGATCTCTTTTAAATCCTCCACCTTGTCGCCATGCTCAAACGCAATAGAAAACACTTTACCATCACGGCGAATTTCAGCTTCTACGCGATCGGATAATGCATTAACCACCGATACCCCTACACCGTGTAACCCTCCGGAAAATTTATAATTGTCATTAGAAAACTTTCCGCCGGCGTGCAGCTTTGTCATAATCACTTCAATACCCGGCACACCCTCTTCCGGATGTATATCTACCGGCATACCCCGACCATCGTCGGTGACACCTAGTGAGCCGTCTTTATAAAACACCACATCTATTTTACTGGCATAGCCCGCCACCGCTTCATCGACACTGTTATCTATCACTTCCTGCGCCAGATGGTTCGGGCGGGTGGTGTCGGTATACATGCCAGGGCGTTTCTGTACGGGTTCGAGGCCGGTAAGAACCTCTATGGCTGAGGCATCGTATGAACTCATTTAATAATCTCGGTTGCTGTTTCAAATCTGGGAGAACTATAAAATAGATGGGGGCTGGACGCAATTTGTATGTCGGTTTTTCGATATTTTGAACTGACATGTTCGAACAGATACCCGCTGAATATAAACGTAGCACTTCATTTATGTACTGTTACAGCCGATTATTCTGATATACAGGAATATGTATACAAGCTCTCAAATATTTATGATTCAGCACACAGACTCTGTACTGAATCATATTTAAGTTTTGCTATTGCGTTTTGTTAAGCTTTTCTATGACTTTTGATGAAGGCACGTATCCTGGTAGCATCGTACCTGACTCCAGCATAATTGCCGGCGTGCCTCTTATACCCAACTCGGTTGCCAGCGCCTGATGTTTACTGATGGGGTTATCACAGGTTTTAGTTTCCAGGTCTTCGCCACTTTTTGCCTTATCCATGGCTTTGGTTCTATCTTTTGAACACCAGACGGAAACCGATGTCTGTACACTTTTCGGACCTTTAAACGGTACAAAAATATAACGCACCTTAACCCCGTTATTTCTGTAGTCGTCCATCTCATTATGTAACTTTCGGCAGTACGGGCAGTAGATATCAGTAAATACAGTAATGGTGTGTTTAACTTCACCTTTAGGCATATACACCAGCATATTTTCTTCACCCAGTGCATTTAGCGCTTGCAGGCGAATAGCACCGCGTGCATCTTCAGTGATATTTTTTCGGCTATTCATATCATAAATATCACCATCGAAGATATAACGCGCATCTTTTGTCATATACATGACCTGATTGCCTGACATAACTTCAAATAATCCCGCTATCGGGGTGACTTTAATTGACGCATCAACTGCAGTCGGCATACGGGTTGCCAGACTTTTTCTTAATTCCTTAATTTCCGCATCACTCGCAAATGCCGTGGTAGCGACACCGAATGCCAATAACAAAAGGATTAGAGCGGATTTAACTAGTAATTTCATAGATTCAATTCTCAATATTAAAATGTGTACTGCGTAGATAGACAGGCGGGATTATAATTAATTCCGAGGATAAATGATGCGTTTTCAGCAAATTTATTCTGTCAGCATTCAATAGTCGCCATATTACATTAAAAGCACTCACTCATGCACGGGGATGATGCTGTTGATATAACGTTTGTAAACGCTGATTAGCAACATGCGTATAAATTTGTGTTGTAGAAATATCACTATGCCCCAGTAACATCTGCACCACACGTAAATCGGCACCATGATTTAATAAATGCGTAGCAAAAGCATGACGTAGTGTGTGCGGAGATAAATCATCCACATCGATACTGGCAACAATCGCATAACGTTTAAGTAAATACCAGAAAGCCTGACGACTCATAGCCTTGCCCCGCCGGGTCACAAACAGAGCATTAGAGGGCAGGTGCTGTGCCATTAAATCCATTCTGGCCCGCTGCAGGTAATGTTGTAGATATTCGATTGCCGCTTCACCGAGTGGCACCAGGCGTTCTTTTCCACCTTTGCCGATTACCCTCACCACACCCGGATCAAGCGATACCTGCGAGAATTCAAGCCCAATAAGCTCGGTTACCCTTAAACCGGTGGCATATAAAACCTCCAGCATGGCTTTATCTCTAATTCCCAGATCATCATTCAGGTCCGGCGCATTCAATAAATCAGTCACCTGCTGCTCGGTTAACGTTTTAGGTAATGATTTTTGCGGTTTTGGCGCTTCAATTAAAGCCACCGGATCAATCCCGATGACTTTATCCCGTAGGAGCCAGGCATAAAATCGACGCATTGATGATAATAAACGCGCCGCGCTTCTGTTTTTTCGCCCTTCACTCAGGCGATAAGCTAAAAAATCCTGCAAGTTAACTTGCGTCGCCTGCACTAAATCAACATTATTTTGAGATAGCCATAACGCCAGATTTGATAAATCATTTTTATACGCTGACAGGGTATTTTGACTCAGCCCATGCTCCATCCATAAAACATCAAGAAAACGCTCTATCTGAGACTGCTGATTAACGGTGATCTGGTCAATAACAGCCATTTTAATAATTAAACAGATAGCGCTTCAGGTTATTAAATTTTGATTTATGATAAAATTTCATTGTGTAATTAGATTACACTGAAATCATACGAATTTCAGCTGCTGGCAGAAGTTTATGTTTGAAAAAACCGTCTCAACGTAACCATAAAGTAAAAACCATAGCACTATGCCCGTCGACCCTCCATTTAATCAGATCACTTACCTTATTCTCGCCGGTGGTCGCGGACAAAGAATGCAGGGCGTCGATAAAGGTTTAATGCTATGGCAGGATAAACCGATGATTGAGCATGTTATTAAACATCTCGATGTACCATTTAATCAGTTAATCATCAGCGCAAATCGAAATGAAAGTATTTATGAAAAATATGCACATCAAATTATCGGTGATGATTCCAGCAGTACAGACGGGCATTGCAAAAAAGCGTATTTAGGGCCGTTAGCCGGTATTTTAAGCGCCATGAATATATGTACGACGGAATATCTTCTTTGTGTGCCCTGTGACTCGCCCTGCCCCCCTGCGTATCTTTTAAATGACCTGTGGCATTGTTTACAACAACAAAACAAAAAATCTGCTGTTTGTCATGATGGCGAACGCTTACAGCCGCTGTTCTGCTTACTACCTCGACAACATAAAACTTTACTCGCCAATTTTTTGCAGCAGGGGCAACGTAAAGTGCACGACTTTTTTAATTTAATCGAGCCGGCGATCTGTGATTTTTCTAAGCAAAAAAATCGTTTTCATAATTTCAACCACCCGGATGATATAAACTGATGCCTGATAGCGCAAAAAAAATGACCGACAAAATTATCTACCAAAAACCATTGCTGGGTTTTGCCGCCTTTAGTGGAACCGGTAAAACCACATTGCTATTAAAACTCATACCCGAATTAAAACAACGGGGCCTGCGCATTGCGGTAATAAAACATGCCCACCATAACTTCGATATGGATACGCCAGGTAAAGACAGCTATGAGTTGCGCAAGGCCGGTGCGGTGCCGATGTTAATCTGCTCCAGCCATCGAACAGTTATTACCATAGAGAATGAAACTGAAAAAGACCCCGAACTGCAAACAGTTTTAAATCATATTCCCGCCGACACGGTTGATATGATTCTTGTTGAAGGTTTTAAAAAATGGCCGTTTAGTAAAATTGAGTTACACCGTGAAACCACGGGTAAACCCTTGCTATTTCCAGACGATGATAAAATCATTGCTATTGCTCATGACAGTAAAAACAAACTTGAAAACACCACTCTCCCACAACTCGATATAAATAATATAAAAGCCATTGCAGACTTTGTTATTCAATTTAGTCAGCAATAATCCAGATAATGTTTAATGAGAAAACTTAAATTATGAAAAAACAGCCCTCCTGCAACGATGAATTTGATCCAGGCTCACTCAGCTTTGAACAGGCTCTTGAACGTATTAAAGAAAGCATCCAACCTATCAAAGGCAAAAAAAATGTCTCCATTCGTGAAGCGGCGGGACATATTCTTGCTGAAGACGTCACTTCCCCTCTGGATGTTCCGCCCTTTATTAATTCCGCCATGGATGGATATGCAATTAGCTCCATCGACATCCCCCAATCGGGTGAGCAAACATTAAAAGTAATTGGTAAATCATTTGCCGGTGCACCTTTTAATGGCGAACTAAAATCCGGTGAAAGCGTACGCATTATGACTGGAGCAGTGGTTCCTGATGGTGCTGACACAGTTGTCATGCAAGAACATGCAGAAGTTAATGGTGAGACGATCAAAATCGGCAGCAACCACCGGCCAAAACAAAATGTCCGTAATCCGGGAGATGATTTTTTCACCGGCGATACCATCATTAAAGCAGGTGAACGTTTATCACCTGCAAAGTTAGGTCTGCTGGCTTCGGTCGGGGTTACTGAATTTAAAGTTATTAGAAAACCCGTTGTAGCATTTTTTTCCACCGGTGATGAATTAAAAGGTGTAGGCCAGGCACTTAAGCCCGGTGATATTTATGACAGTAATCGTTATATTTTATTTGGCATGTTAGAAAAAATGGGAGTTGAATGTATTGATATGGGGGTTGTGCCTGATATCAAAACTGAAATTGAAGAAACACTGAAAGAGGCCGCCAGCATCGCCGATTTAGTCATTACCTCTGGTGGAGCCTCCGTGGGAGAGGCTGACTTTATTAAAGTTATTCTTGATGAAATTGGTGAGGTCGGGTTCTGGAAAATTGCAATGAAGCCGGGTAAACCTTTAGCATTCGGACACATTAACAATACCATCTTCTTTGGTTTGCCCGGTAATCCGGTTTCTGCGATGGCGACTTTTTATCAGTTCGTACAACCCAGTTTAAAACGACTAGAAGGTGAAACGATCAACGAACCAGTTCGTTTACTGGCCAAATGCACAAACAAACTAAAAAAACGCCCGGGACGAAAAGATTTTCAACGTGGCATTATGTCAAACGATGAAAACGGCCATTTAGTGGTTGATACCACCGGCATACAAGGCTCGCACATGTTAAGTTCAATGGCTAAAGCAAACTGTTTTATTGTTCTAGATCGCGATGCCAGTGATATTGAAGCCGGTGAAATGGTTGAAGTGCAGCCGTTTAATGAATTAATTTAGTGTTTCTACCCAGGAACAAAGTAAAAGCAATTAATCTGCAAGTAAATGCAAAAATATTAATAATGCAAAGCGCAAAAACAAAATATTTAGGTTTATTTGCGTGAATTTGCAGACAAACTGCTTTTGTTTTTAATAATACCCATAAAAAAAGCCGTACCCTTACGGATACGGCTTTCTTATAGATTATTTCTAATCTAAAAGATCAATTAAGACTTTTTACGCTTTGCTTTACGTTTTTTAGGCTTAAGTGATTTTTCCATCTTAGATAGCTGCTGCTTAGTCCACTTATCAACGAACTTGGCAATTGCTGCTTCTTTATTAGAAGACATCTTCATTAATGCTGCTTCGCGCTTAGCGGCTGTTTGCAACTCTACACGTGCGGCTTTCAGATCAGCTTGAACGGCAGCTATTTGACTTTTGATAGCTTTTTTAGCTTCTGCAGCTTTTTGAGCTGCAGCTTTTTTCTTTGCTGCGGCTTCTTTTTTCTTTGCTGCGGCTATTTTACGTTTAGCGGCTGCGGCTTTTTTCTTTGCTGCGGCTGCTTTCTTTTTAGCGGCTGCGGCTTTTTTCTTTGCCGCGGCTGCACCTTTTTTCTTGGCAGCAGCTGGTTTTTTAGCTGCTACTTTTTTCTTAACTACGCGTTTTTTAGATGCTACTGATTTTTTTGCTGCTTTTTTCTTAGGACGGGCCATTTTTATATTCCTCTTCATCGGGTTGATGCACAGATTATAATTCTTATTTTCTAATTTACAAATAAATCAAGGCATTAATAACGTTTTTTTTTAAAATAATTAAGTTTTTTGCAAAAAAAAACCTGAAACAGGGTTCAGATTTAATTTTTAAAAAAAAATTCTGCTTTTTACTGACTTTTTATATTTTTATGTTTAACCAGAAAATATGTGATTTATTTTTGTTTAAACTTAACTTTTCTACTCATTTCAGTTTATATCTTAAAAAATATAGTCGAAGTATTTTACACTTTTTAATGACTTTTTACCCTGGTCTAATTTTTAAAAATGGAAACCGGATTGAATAAAGGCACCATAAGATGAATCTTCACCAGCAACAACAGCAATATCTAAATTAAAACCAAGCCAAAAACCTACACCTACTGATAATAAATCCGGATCCGTTGCTCCCGATGCCATATTTGTCTGATAACCCACTCTTAATTGCGCAATACTAAACGCATCAAACTCGGCACCAACCGAAAAAGACTGAGATGGATTTTCAAAACCAATCGGTTTACGTTCATTTAAGTCCATATCGGCGGCTAATGTAAAAAAGCCACCATCAAATGATGCTCCAACACGGTATTCTGTTTCAAAGTTTATATCAGAGCCTTCAGGGTTAAGAAGACTCGCACTGGTTGTTTTTGTTTCTTCTATTAAATTCTTGGCGACAAAGCCAATTCTAAACGTATCAATCAAACTGACAGTCACACCGGCATCAAATGTAGTGAAACTTCCAAGATCCTCTGTATCTCGATCTCTTATATCATCAAAATTAGCCTGTGATAAAAATTCAACATATTCAATTGCATCAACCTGAACAAAACGGGGAGTCACACCAACCGCAATCTTCGCGCCTAAAAAAGAAAAATCTGTACCCACAGGAAGCCCTATTTCCGTTATCGCAACCCCCAGATTTCGTGTTATTGCATCGGGATTAGGCAATACTGTTGAAACATCAGTTATCTTTGACGATACAACCACATTGCCACGAATTGCCACGCCCCAGGTAATTCTATCCCCGGAATAAACAAATGCAGCATTCGGTATAACCGCAGCAACAACGCTTGCCCCGTCCAGTTCATTTAATATTGCAATCAACCTTTGCCCTTCTTCCGGCGTCGTCGGTGTACCTATTTCCTGAAATTCATCGACCAGATTAATAACATCGCCGTCCTCAATAATCTGCGCACCAATTGCCGGCAATAACAACGCAAACTTATCGCTGTTTTCATTTACCGATAACATACCCGGGTTAGAAAATGCGGCCGTTGTAATCCCACCGGTTGCCACACTCACATTACCCATGCCGACTGAGCGGGCATCATAAAAGCCATAAGGTAATGCCTGCACATTGGTAACTGATGCGGCAATTAAACCCGCGGTAAGTAGACTTTTTTTGATCATGGTGTTCTCCAGCAATATAAATATTGATAATAAGTTTATATCAAAATCCAGATAAAACTCGAAAACGGGCATTAATGGTTATTTAATCATGACTAATGCACGAAACTGTGTAATCCGTTACAATTTTGCTCCCAGTTACTCACCCGTTGGAAGTAGATGCCCGATTTAAACAACTATGCACCGGTTTCATTAATGAAACGACTCATTGCTATTATTTATGATGGTTTTCTGCTAATTGCTATTTGTTTTGTGGTTGCCAGTATGATTAGTATTTTTACAACATATCTATTCAATGATTTAAATGCCATCACCGCCGAACACCCTTATTACCTGCTCAACCAAATTCTTATACTCGGCACTATACTTACTACAGGTCTGAGTTTTTATGTATGGTTCTGGTCGCACGGTGGCCAGACGCTGGGAATGAAAACCTGGATGCTACGTTTAGTTTCAGATGATGGTAGTGAAATTGACAAAAAACAGGCTTTGATTCGCGCATTGGCGGCGGTTTTATCATGGAGCGTATTCGGACTGGGTTTTCTATGGAGCGTATTTGATTCTAAAAAACGCACCTGGCATGATATCTTATCTGCATCGCATCTGGTGCAACTGGAAAAGAAATAGTATTAAGTTTGAAAAGACTACTTTACTCGACGCAAAGCATAAAAACTCATTATAGCAACCAGTAGCATCGGCGCTGATGCACTAATAAACGGAGTAATGTGATAAACCTGTCCAAGGTGATTAACCGTACGATTCAATAGATAAAAACCAATTCCTAACAGCAAACCCACCAGCATTCGGTTACCTGCCCCACTACTGCGCTGCGATCCAAAAATAAATGGCATTGCAATTAACAGCATCACCAGGCTGGATATCGGGGTAAATATTTTTATCCAGAACGCCAGTTCATAATGACTGGAATCTAAATCATTACTTTTTAAATACTGGCTGTATTTAAATAAATCCACCGCCGACATATTATCCGGCTCAACACTAACGACATTAAATAAGTCCGGATTCAACAGCGTCGGCCAGATTTCAGATTTTATAACCCGGCTCTTTGCACCCATATCACTAAATACCGTTTGCTGAATATCATCCAGTCGCCACTGACCATCAATATATTGCGCGCCTTTAGCCCGTGTTACCCTGATCAACTGATTTGACTTATCCAGCTCATATACACTCACTTTACCCAGATTCATTTCTGGATACACATGGCCTACATATAAAAAACGCTGGCCATCCCGTGCCCAGAACCCACCTTTACCCGCCAGGCTTACAGTTTGTTGTAAATGCGTAGCACGCAAAGACTGAGCATACCTCTCACTTTCCGGCACCAGAAACTCACCGATCAGCGCCACAAGAATTAACAATATAAAACCGGCTCTTAATACAGAAAATACAATCCGCATAATCGACACGCCCGCCGCCCGCATTACCGTAAATTCACTATTACCCGCTAGTGTCCCTAAACTTAACAGGCTACCAATTAATACTGCGGTGGGAAAAATTTCATATAAACGTTTGGGTAAACTGAATAAAACATACATGCCTGCCTGAAAAATACTGTACTGCCCTTTGCCCACATCATCCAGCTCTGAAATAAAGTCCACAAAAGCAAATAACGACCCGAGCACCAGCAACACCATTATGGTGCCACTAATCACAGTTTTTGCGATGTAGTTGTCGAGTATTCTCATCCCGGTTTCACCGCTGATTTTTTAGCTCTATAGGACAATTGCTGGATAAACTGCGTCACCCCACCGGCACGTTTAATCCACCAGTAAATAATTAAAGTCACCGCAAACCCATGCACCCACCACAAGCCCAGCCACTCCGGTACTTTCTTTTTTTCCACCCAGGATTCACCGATACCCAACAAATTTGAGTAAATAAGATAAATTAGAATCGCCAGTGCCAGTTTTGAGTAACGGCCTTTACGGGGAGTGGTATAGCTTAATGGCAACGCCAGTATTGCCAGCAACATTGCGCCAATAGGCAAAGATAAGCGCCAGTGCAACTCTGCCCGGTAATCAACCCGCTCTGAGTTCCATAAATCAACCGTCGGCACGGCTTTTTTACGTAAGCGCGTTTTCGACTTTTGTTGCTCGGCTAGATAAACGCCTTTTTTCTGATAGCGGGTAATTTGAAAATTCGCGGTACCCGGTTCACCTTCATATAACTGACCTTTTTCAAACAAAATAAAATTGCGGCCGTTTTTATCGGCATACTGTCTGGCTAAATCCGCTGACTCAATCTGATCAAGCTGCATACCGGTTGAGTTTTTAGTCGAGCGGTGCAAAAACACATTATGCATCTGCGATCCATCATCCGACTGACGCTGCAAGAACATAATCGCATTGGCTTTTTTCGATGCATTAAAACGCCCCGCAGACAAACCGCTTAGTTCTGAACGGTTTTTAATATCGTTTTTAAGCAGCTCCGCCTGCTGAGTTACCCACGGCATAAGAAACAAAGTGAGATACATTAAAAGTGCAGAAGCCGGAATCGCAACCATTAACAATGGCCGATATAAACGCATTAAACCAATACCGCAGGCCCCCATTGCCGCCATTTCATTATCTTTATAAAGTCGACTAAAGCTGAGCAGCACGCCCAGATAAAGACTTAACGGGATTAACACAATAAGATAACGAGCGCCGGTAAAGGTTAATAACGGCCATACCGCATCACCCGGAATCCGCCCCTGCGCCGCTTTTCCCAGTAGCTGAACCAGGGTACTGCTCAGTAAAATCAGCATTAACACCAAAGTGACTGCCAGCCAGGTCAGTAACAACTCTTTTGATACATACCGATCAATAATGGTGAAATGGCGCTTAAACATAAATGAATATTTTTTTCATACTTTATAATATGCTGTGTATTCTACCCTAAAGAATAGTGTTTATTTGCATTCATCATCAAAGCACCCCCTATATAGACATCCCTTATTTATGTATTGCCGATTCAGCATAACAGCCAAATAATCGTCTTTTCTAAAATAAACCCGACTTTTTCACAATTAACTCTGTATAAACCACTCAGAATTGCATAAAATTCAATTTCATTTAGTTGTTTCAGCAGGCTATATAGGCAAGTGTTCCTCAACAGCACACCTGACCAAGATAACCCTGATGTGTCGTGGGCTATATAATAATAAATATCCTACAATTCATGCCTGCAATCAAAAATATTTTTTAATGGAGTCATTATGGAATTTTCGGTAAAAAGCGGTAGTCCGGAAAAACAGCGTATATCGTGTGTTGCCGTGGGTGTATTCGAATCACGCAAGCTTTCCGTTTCAGCACAAATATTAGACGATGCCAGTAATGGCTTTATCTCTAACCTAATTCGTCGCGGCGAGTGTGAAGGTAAACTCGGGCAAACTTTATTACTACATAATGTACCCAATACATTATGTGACCGTATTTTATTAATTGGTTGCGGGCGCGAAAAAAACTTCGACATTAATTCGTTTCAAAAAGCGAATAGCGTCGTCTCTACTTTTTTAGACGACCGTGGTGCGACAGAAGTTTTCTCCTGCATCACCGAACTCAATGTGAAAAGCCGGGATGCGGCCTGGAAGGTGAGTCATGCGGTACAGGCAACAGAAGATTCTCTTTATACCTTTAATCAGTTAAAAAGCAAAAAAGAAAATAGCCGCCGCCCCCTGCGTAAAGTTATTTTCAGTGTTCCCAGTCGTCGCGAGTTACCCGAAGGCGAACAGGCGGTTCGTGAAGGCATGGCTATTTCATCGGGCATAAAACTAACCCGTGACCTGTCCAATCTGCCGGGAAATATCTGCACACCAACCTATTTAGCAGAAGTTGCTAAAAGCTTAGGCCAAACCCATCGTGACTTTAAAACTGAAATTTTAGAAGAAGCCGATATGGAAAAACTCGGCATGGGGTCATTTTTATCGGTTTCACGGGGCTCACGTCAGCCTGCAAAGCTCATTACCATGCAGCACATGGGTGGTGATAAGAAACAGAAGCCTATTGTACTGGTAGGAAAAGGCGTGACCTTTGACTCAGGTGGCATTAGCCTGAAACCCGGTGGTGCCATGGACGAAATGAAATTTGATATGTGTGGTGCTGCCAGCGTAATGGGTGTAATGAGTGCCTGTGCCGACTTACAGTTACCCTACAATATTATCGGCATCATTCCCGCAACTGAAAACATGCCCGATGGCCTGGCCACTAAGCCCGGCGACATTATTACCAGCATGTCAGGTTTAAGTATTGAAGTATTAAACACCGATGCCGAAGGCCGCTTAATTTTATGCGATGCACTCACCTATGCACAGAAATTTGATCCGGATGTTGTTATCGATATCGCCACCTTAACCGGCGCCTGCATTGTGGCACTTGGCAGTCACACTGCAGGGCTATTAGGTAACCATAACCCTCTCATTAATGACCTGTTAAATGCCGGCCGTGATGCGGGAGACCGTTGCTGGGAACTGCCTCTGTTCGATGACTACCAGGCACAGCTGGACAGTAACTTTGCCGACATCGCCAATATCGGTGGTAAAGAAGCCGGCACTATTACCGCCGCCTGCTTTCTATCACGCTTTACCAAAAAATATCGCTGGGCACATTTAGATATTGCCGGTGTAGCATGGAAATCAGGGAAGAACAAAGGTGCAACCGGACGACCTTTACCACTATTAATGCAATATATTTTTGACCGTATTGCAGAAGCGAAATAACCGTAATGACAATGTTAAAGTGCAGGTGATGATTTATTCATACCTGCACTTATACATTATCAAAGCATCTTCATTTGAATAGATAATATGATCAACGTAGACTTTTATATTTTACCTGACGATCAGGCGGACAGCCTGCAAAATTATGCCTGCAAGCTTGCTGAAACTCACTGGCGTTCAGGTAAACGTGTATTAATACAAACCGATAATGCCGATGACAGCGAATCGCTCGATAACTATTTATGGAATATCCGTGACGACAGTTTTATTCCCCACGGCATTGCTACGTTTGAACCCGCTGACCAGCAACAACCCATTTTAATTTCTCACCAGAAAATTAATGACGATAACTTTCAGTCCATTATTAACTTATCTTCGCGCCCGGCAGACTTAAATAACGGTATTCATATTGAGGAAATTCTCAATCAGGATGAAAAACGCAAACACGCAGGCCGACAGAACTACAAAACCTATCGAGAGTCGGGTTACACATTAAAGCATCACACACTGGAGAGCGCCGATGCATGATTCAGATAACCATATACCGATACTCACTGACATCGCACATCCCGGTAAACAGGACATGTTAAATCATTTTGATGGACATCAGTTTGAAGATGAATCGGATGTTGCTTTTTCTGTTGAAACGGTCAATGAAGACAACACCCGCGAATTAGAAAGCACACCCATCATCGAAAATGCAGATTTAGACGAAATACCCTCTATCACTTTAGAAAATGATGCCGAACCGGGTTTTACCACTGAAGATTTTTCAGAAGCTATGCAATCAGCCACAACTAAAACCGCTGAATTACAACTTGATAAAAACCACTTAAAAGAAAAAATTAATCAGGCAATTAGCGAAGCTCTGCCCGGCATTGAAGCTCAACTAAAAGGTAAACTTTATTCCAAATTTGGAATTTGATTAATCAGTCAAGTTCTGTAAGATGAATCAGACTGGAAAGGGAAATGATTATTTACACTTTATAATTGGTTCCCTGTTATGTTTTTATATTAGGGATTTAATTTATGAAACTTCGTATTTTTCAACTTGTTTCTTTGTTCGCCAGCTTACTCAGCTACCACTCACTCGCCATTGCTGAAGACACCAATAATTTTAATATTGGAATTGGTACTTACGCATTAACTGTCTCATATAATGATGATTTCAATTATCGTTCCAATGACAGTTTTGATGGTGTCGCATTTACCGCGTCATATGGCTTCACAAACTTTTTCTCTATTCGCGGCAATCTTTATTCATTAGATCATGAATCTTTATCTAACGTTGAAATTGAAGGTACCGAGCTGGCATTATTGTTCGGCATGGGCCTGCAAAGAAATGGCCTAAGAGCTTATGGCGGTCCGGGTATTTTCGATGAAGATCGAAAAATATTTGGCAGCAATGAAAACTATAGCGGTATCCAGCTAAATGGTGGCATTGGATATAGCTGGCAACATATCGTAATCGATTTTTTTGTCACCATTAGAGACCCTACTGACTATGAAACACTCTTCAGCACTGAAACTATTGTCTTTACTAGCTTTTTAAGCGTAGCCGCAAAATTTTAAATTATCCTGAATAGCAGCCATCTGCTACTTTTCGGCGGTTATCGGCAAAGTGCTATTTTGCCGATAACCGCTTTCAAATTAGCTTAACCCCCATTGCTTTTAATTTTTTAAACCGTTAAAACCCGCATCAGCCTACGCCTCACCCTCCACTTACGTTATAATTCGCATCTTTATTACAGCAAAATCAAAGTTATCCATGGAAACCACTTACAACCCGCAATCTATCGAACAAACCTGGTACAAAACCTGGGAAGACAAAGGCTACTTCACCCCGCAGGCTAAGGCCGATGCTGACAATTACTGCATAATGATTCCACCGCCCAATGTCACTGGCACACTGCACATGGGCCACGCATTCCAGGATACGATTATGGATACCCTCACCCGCTACCATCGCATGATGGGGGATAACACCCTGTGGCAGCCGGGCACTGACCACGCGGGCATCGCCACACAAATGGTGGTTGAACGCCAGCTGGCTGCGGATGGAAAGTCACGCCATGATCTGGGGCGTGATAAATTTATTGAAAAAGTCTGGCAATGGAAAGAGCAGTCTGGCGGAGCGATCACTCAGCAATTACGCCGTATGGGTGGCTCCCTCGACTGGGAACATGAACGTTTCACCATGGATGACGGTTTATCCGAGTCAGTACATAAAGTATTTATCCAACTTTACGACGAAGGTTTAATTTACCGTGGCAAACGCCTGGTGAACTGGGATCCGGTATTACACACGGCACTCTCCGATTTAGAAGTGATTTCCGAAGAAGAATCCGGCCATCTGTGGCACATGCGCTACCCCCTCACTAATGGCCCCGTCGATGGCACCACACATTTAGTCGTCGCCACTACCCGCCCGGAAACCATGCTCGGTGATTCCGCTGTTGCGGTACATCCGGAAGATGAACGCTTTAAACACCTAATCGGCAGCACCATTACCCTGCCATTAGTCGGTCGCGAAATCCCCATTATCGGCGATGATTATGTGGACATGGATTTCGGTAGCGGCTGCGTAAAAATCACCCCGGCTCACGATTTTAATGACTATGAAATGGGTCAACGTCACGCTCTGCCGATGCACAATATTTTTACCGTTGATGCCTGCATTAATGACGAATGCCCGAAAAAATATCAGGGCATTGATCGTTACGAAGCCCGTGACATGATTATTCACGATTTAAAAGAGCTCGATCTACTGGAAAAAATTGACGACCATAAATTAATGGTACCCCGTGGTGACCGCTCAGGTTCTGTTGTTGAGCCTTATCTGACAGATCAATGGTACGTGAAAATTGCCCCCCTTGCCGGACCTGCAATTGATGCAGTTAAAAACGGCGACATAAAGTTTGTACCGGAAAACTGGAATAAAACGTACTACGAATGGATGAATAATATTCAGGACTGGTGCATCTCCCGCCAAATCTGGTGGGGGCACCGGATTCCAGCGTGGTATGACGACAACGGCAATATTTATGTTGCTGACTCAGAAGCCGAAGTACGCACAAAATATAAACTAGCCGACGACGTCAATTTAAAACAGGATGATGATGTCCTCGACACCTGGTTTTCATCTGCACTGTGGCCGTTTTCCACTTTAGGCTGGCCTGAAGAAACTGATCGCTTAAAACAGTTCTACCCCACCAGTGTACTAGTCACCGGATTCGATATTATTTTCTTCTGGGTAGCACGGATGATTATGTTTGGTCTGAAATTTAAGGGAGAAGTCCCATTTAAAGAAATTTATATTCATGGTTTAGTACGCGATGCGGACGGCCAGAAAATGTCTAAATCAAAAGGCAATGTGCTCGACCCGATTGATATTATAGATGGCATCGATTTAGAAACACTGGTGAGCAAACGCACCAGCGGTTTAATGCAACCGAAGATGGCGAAGAAAATCGAAAAAGCCACGCGCAAACAATTCCCGGATGGTATTCCTTCATTAGGTACTGATGCATTACGTTTTACCTTTGCATCGCAGGCAACAACCGGTCGAGATGTGGTTTTGTCCACCGAACGTATTTCCGGCAACCGTAACTTTTGCAATAAAATCTGGAATGCTACCCGCTATGTATTAATGAATACCGAAAATCAGGACAACGGGATTGATAATAAAAATTGTGAGTATTCCTTAGCTGATCGCTGGATTCGCTCTCGCATACAGGGTGTTGAAGATAATATTCATCGCCACTTTGAATCCTATCGTTTTGACCTGGCCGCACAGGAACTCTACTCATTTATCTGGGAGGATTACTGCGACTGGTATCTAGAGTTATCTAAACCGGTTTTATTAAAGGATCATTTCAGTGATGCGGAAAAACGCGGCACCCGCCAGACATTGGTGCAAATTCTTGAAACTATCTTGCGTTTAGTGCATCCAATTATGCCATTCATTACAGAAGAGCTATGGCAGAAAGTAGCGCCGCTGACCGGTATTAATATTGAGCATTGCGGCACCGATACTATTATGAACCAGGCTTATCCACTCTCGTCAGCAGCCATGATCGATAAAAGCGCTGAAGAAGAGCTGGAATGGGTAAAGTTATTTGTTATGGGTATCCGCCGCATTCGCTCAGAAAGTGATATTGCACCGGGTAAACCACTACCGGTTATTTTACAAAATGCCAGTGATGCCGACAGCAAACGTTTCAATGATAATGAAGCCTTTATTATGACACTGGCGAAACTTGAGTCGGTAAAATTTATTGACGAAAACGCATCAGCACCAGAGTCATCTACCGCCCTCATAGGGGAAATGAAAATTCTCATTCCACTGGCGGGTTTAATTGATAAAGATGCGGAGCTGGCAAGGCTTAATAAAGAGATTGGCAAGTTGCAGGTGAACTGCGATAAAAGCAATGCCAAATTGAATAACCCGGGCTTTGTTGACAAGGCACCGCAAGCGGTAGTAAGTAAAGAGCGTGAGCGGGTTGCGGAAATGCAGTCTGCAATAACTAAACTTAACCAACAACTGGAAAAAATTTCAGCGCTATAGCTCCCTCTTAAAATAAAGAGACTGAGCATCTAGCCTCCCCCCAGAGAAAGAGGGGAGGCTAACATTAACCATAAAACAGAGAACACAATATGGCCTTCGCACCGGAAAAACAACAACAAATCGCAAATTTTCACGCACCATTAATTGTGAATGTAGTGAACTCACTCAGTGACACGTCACTGCGCCCAGGACTTGAACAGGTGCTAAAAACCTCGGCTGAAAACGGCTGGGAAAATTTAGTAACTGCCATTCGAAAAGTTTTAAAAGGCCAGCGTGACAGTAGTCTTTTGAAAGGCCTGGACGAAGAAGATCAGATTATTGTTGATGCTATTTTAAAAGGCATTCAAAATCCGGCAACCATGCCCGATCCGAACCAGGAAGCCGACCCGAGTATGGCAGCACCAATGCTGGCGCAGTTAATCAGCGGTGCAAGCAAAGGCGATACCAATGCACTTAGCATGCTCGGCGAAATGGCCGAACAGATGTCAACCACTCAGGGTGATCTGGCGCGGTTTAGCACACTGATCAAACCACTGGTCGATGGAGAGCGCGATGTTGATAAACTCTGTGATAAAATCGGCCCACAGGGGGAGTCGCTAGTGGTAGCAATTCTCAGCGAACTAAGCAAATTAGATATGCATTAATATCGCATAATCTTAAATTTTTTATTTTAAATTTTTAATCTAGTACACTCAGGTAAAAGCATGACTCGGTTTTTCAGCAAAATATTCATCACTATCTTATTAACACATACTCTTAGCGCCTGCGTAGAGCCTGATGATAGAAATGCATTTCTTTCCAGCCTTATTTTATCTGCCGGTGAACTGACACCCGAATTTGATCCACGCACAAAAACCTACTCAGCTCATGTTAGCTGTGCCCATGCCAGTATCGATATTAAAGCACCTGCTGCCTACCCGGGACTGGACGTTTTAATCGTACAGGCAACCAATCCGGAAGAGCCTACTATCGTCGCTATTGAGCTGGGAGTTGATAACATAATCGATATCGATCTTTCAGGCGATAGCTTCATTCCAACCAGCTATATGCTTACGGTTACCCGCGGTGGTGAATTCGATCCGCCGGATATCACCATCACCGGTGATATCAACACGATAGCAACACTGAATGTTCAATATGCAGATCAGGGAGCAACAGCCTGTGACGGCCTTGGCGGTGATATTTCATCTAATGTTATTTCCTCTGACACTACCAAGGTTGACTATACAGCACTGGGGATTTACTTCGTTACCTATAATGTTGAGGATGCAAACGGGGTAGCTGCGCTGCCTGCCTTGCGAACAGTGACCGTGGTTGAAAATACCGCACCGGTTATCACCTTGTTAGGCAATGCAACTGAAACCGTTGCTCAAAATTCTGACTATAATGATGCAGGCGCGACGGCAGCTGATGCACAGGAAGGCGATATAACAGATAAAATTGTTGATAATGCTGATCTTATCAACACGACAGTTACTGGCACGCAAACAATAACGTATATGGTAACCGATTCCGGTAATTTATCGGCATCTCCGATTATACGTAGCGTAATTGTTGAATAAATAACAAAGCCGTCTTCAGCCATCCAGCATTTTATTAACTCGATGCTCAAAATTACGTTTAAATTTCAATATGTGACTGATCTGAATATCATTGCGGTCAATCACATTGAATAGCCGTAACGGCACATCAATATCTGTCACATATACCGGTCGCCGACCTTCACCGGTTATGCGTGCCGATAAATACTGTATACATTCTGGCAATACACTTTGTTTAAACTCTTGATAATCAAAACGCTTACCATCACACATTAAGCTAAGCTGATCACCACCTTCAAGGCTCTCAATACTAATCTGCAAATCAATAAATGTTTTATCCACATTTATATTTTCAGCTGCCGCTGAATAAAGCTCGATACCACCAAGCTGATTAAAACTAATCTGATTAATTTCCAGTGTTGGAAGCTCCGCAGCCTGATAATTGATTTTTTTTAAGCGGTTTCGAATATTATTAAAAAAATACAACCAGTGAGTTATATAACTTTCACGCTCATAAACATTCATAACATCTGTCCATAATGTACCTTTTTCATCCACGACCCAAGTATGACAATTACGGTTGATCACCTGGAAAAACACCTGCAATACATTCGATTTATTATTTTGATAGATTTCCTGCAACGGGTAATCAGTAAAAGCCAGACGTTCTAGACCCGTTGACTGAAAGACAGGCAGGGGTAGCTCAAGAAACTCATGAAAAGTTTTTTTATTGCCTATATCATTTACTTTCAATATATTATTGTCGGCATAAATAATATAAAAACCATCACCTATGCGCACAACAAAGCGACCATCAACCTGTTTAAGATGATAAAAAAATGACAGGCATTCATCGTATATCTGCGAAACCCTCTGCGCCTGATAAGTGCTCTCGCCGGCACCATACCCAAAAACTAACAACGATTGAGGTTTAGCCATACCATCCAAAGGTACCGTATTCATCCACTGACATAAACAGTTCAAAACACCTTCGTTACCAAAATACGTCCGCGTACAGACATCACCCCAGCTGTTTATAATTAACTGCTCACAATATGATATCCGGCTATCCGTAGTATCAATCAGTGATAGCCGGTTTTTTATTTCATTTACGGAATTCAAAAATATTAATGACTGCAACGGACGTACCGGATTTTTAAACGCTTCAGCTGGAATATCAGAAATCAACCCGGGGTTAATCTGTTGCATCAAAACTTCAAGCACATAGCGAGCTTCAATTTGCTTAACCTGCTGAAGGGGACAGTCAATAGAGACCTGGGTAGAGTGATTAACAACTCTATTTAACCAGCACCATGCCAGTAATCCAAGCATACTACTAAAGCCTTCAATAACTCTTTGGTTGCCCTCAGATATTTCAAGCACCAAACTCCATAGCTCCTCTGTTTGATCGATTGTTTCATGTTTTATCTGTATACGCCCAAGAATAATATCGACATTATCCTTATTGTTGTAAAGTGGAACGCGATCAGCATTATCCGACAAAAATGCCTGCATATTATTTGCCGTCGATAAGACAGACGGATCGATTTCACTCTTCTGAGCTTTATATTCAATAACAATATTCGAAAATATTTGACGCACCTCATAAGCGACTGCTTTAAAAAAATTCAGATAACTAATTATTTTATCTATACCGCCGGCATCAACTGATGGCACAGCATTAAAGCTATTATCACCCAAAAATGAATCAATTATTTTTAAGTTTAGTTTTCCGGGGTTATTTTTTAAATGTAGAAACAGCCTGTTAGCAGATAAAATATGTTTCCTGTCCGCATAACGCAAAAACACTTCATGCATAATTTCAGCCACAATAGATGCAGGCTCAACTTGAAAGTCACCACTATATAGATGCATTTTTAATCGGCAGGACACTCCATCTACTACAGGAAAAACGCTGGCCTTATGATCAATAAGTAAAAGCTTTACTAAAGAAACCTCAGGAGACTGTTTTATTTTTTGCACCTGCGCCACCGAATATTGAACAATATTAACAAGCTTAAAATTGGCAATACTACCCAAATCAATATATTCTTCATTATCTACAAAACGCGCCTGCTTTATATGAGTTACAACCTCGCCATACTCATTTTCTTTGGTCGGTGGCACAAGCCACCAAAGCGGATATTTTCCTGCCAGTAGAACTGCCTCACTATAGAAGCAATCCATAAATATAGATTTATTTTCCTGCTTTAGTATTGCAAACTTATTGTTTTTAAACTCATCGCTAGACAAACAGATAAATTCAACAGCTAATCCTCTGGAAAGAAACCACTGTGATATTTTTTTTGTCTTCTGCTTCAGCAAGTCCAGATTTTTTTTATTTATGATCGAACGATGAAACACCCAGCAAAAACATTTTCCATCTATCAATTGTTGTTGAAAATAGATACTCTCTAGCGCAAAATTTTTAATCACACCTTCTTGCTGATACCTGAACTTACTATGCAATAATTTTGCCTCATAAATCACAGCTTTGCCTGGTTTATAAGCATAAATTCCAGCTGGCGTATCAGGACCCACATAGCCTGGTAATAGTTTATTATTAATCTGAAAAAATAATGAAATAAGAGGGATGTATTTATAAATATCTTTTTCTAACAATACAGATAGAGATTCTAATAAATTTTCTTGCTGAAATTGATTCCAGCTCAAATACGCCTGTCTGGCATCTGCAACTGTAATATCGGCATCAGCCTTCATCAGGCAGGTACCTCGATAAGCGCTTGATAAAATCACTTATATTAAAAGGTTTAGTTATGTAATCTTTTGCTCCGGCTATTAAGCATTTTTTCACGTTTTCGATATCTGAATTAGACGTTAACATTATCACCGGGGTTTTATTCCAGCTTGTTTTATTACGTATTTTTTCGACTAATTGAATACCATTTACATTCGGCAAACCTATATCCATTAATACCATGCGCACAGCTAACATTGTATTAATTAAGTTATATGCTTTCATTCCATCATCAACTTCAATGATCTCTACCTGGTATTTTGCTAGAATACCTCTGACCATCTGTCGTATAACCGGATCATCCTCCACCAGCATAATCACTCGGCTTTTTACAAAACGAATTAAATGCGCTTCAAAAGCGTTTGAATGATAGGGTTTAACTGCAAAATCTGAAGCTCCGCTTTGCTGTGCTTTTTCGATAGCAGATTTATTATTGTTACTACTTACTAACAAAATGACGTATGCATTTTTCCCAGACGGCATTTTTTTAATTTCTCTACAAAACTCGAATTCATCCGCATCTTCAAGTTCGTTAGCAATAACAATAAGTGTAATATTATCCTGACCATTTGAACTTGAATCACTGTTTAGAATACTTCTTGCCTGCTCTGCACTTTTAGCAACCATCACAGATTTAAACCCTAGCTCTACAAAACTCTGCTTAAGCTTACTATCTGCAATTTTTTCTGAATCAATAATAAGTATCATAATTTAATTATTTTTATTGGTTAGCCCTTTATAGGGATCAACACGAGATAAAACCATTCCACCCAATATAAACAAAATCATCACCGATAAAATCGAATAACGGTGATTTTCTGTCATTAATGCAACCACGCCCATTAATACCGGCCCGATAATAGCGGCTGATTTCCCTAACATATTATAGATGCCAAAATACTCTGCTGCCTGCCCTGCGGGTATCATTCGTGAAAACAATGACCGACTCATCGCCTGTACGCCGCCCTGCACCAGACCAATCAATATCGCTAACTTATAAAAGTCCTCTGTTGTTGTCATCGAATAGCCGAGGATAGTAATCAGAACATAGATACCTATACCCGCCATTATTGATTTTTTCACACCGACTTTGTGACCAATATAGCCGTATATAATTGCAGAAGGAAAACCGACAAACTGTGTAATTAATAATGCCATAATCAAATCGCCGGTATCAAATCCCAGCGCCATGCCATAGTCGACGGCCATTCGAATAATTGTATCAACGCCGTCAATATACAACCAGTAGGCAATTAAGAATAGTCGCGTTTGACGATTACCAAATACTGACTTGAAAGCGTTAATAGTGGTTTTAAAAATAGGTTCATGTAATTTATTATTTTCGAGTTTAATATCGCCTTTGGTCCAGATCAGTAACGGTAGACTAAACACAAACCACCATACGGCGACAAAAACAAAACACATTAATACTGCATCTATTGCATCGTTGTATCCTAGCACCTGTGGATTCCGACTAAAAAAAACACATAATGCCAGTGCAATACCACCTCCCAGATATCCCAGCCCATAACCTAATCCGGATGCTTTATCTAATTGTGACTTCTTTGTAATATCGACCAGAAGCGCATCATAAAAAACATTAGCAGACATAAAACCGATGGTAGCGATAACATAAAGTGTTAGCACTATCTGCCAGTCACCTTCGACACCAAAAAAGAATGCAGCCGTTGTAATTGAGCCGACAATCATAAACCCTAATAGCATCGGTTTATGTAAATTGTATTTATCTCCAATTACACCCAATAGTGGAGCAATGCAAACAACAACTAAACTCGCAGCCGCATTCCCGGCACCCAACCAGAACGTACTTTCAGAGTCAGATAACGTTGATGCCCAATAAGATTTGAAAATTACCGGAAAAAATCCGGCTATAACAACGGTTGCAAATACTGAATTTGCCCAATCGTAAAACGCCCAGCCTAGAATTGATTTATTTTTATACATTAATCTGCACACTGAAAAGTCATTTTATTAAAGGCTACACTGATGTTGTATCAATAGATAGCAGGCTTTCAATCCATTAAAATAGCCAGAGTTCTGATATGTGTATAAAACTATTTATTAACTAATATACAACTAAAATAAATCGATTTCACCTGCATTATTTTTCGACTGATCATTATTTTCTGTTTGTGATTGCGGATCATTTGCGCCCACCATTATATTAAGCTGTTCACCCAGTTTTCCCAACTCTATACTATCCGCTTTTAATGTATTGGTTTGCATCACCGTTGCCCTTGATGTAGCATGAATCAGATCTAGACTATGAATCGCATCATCCGTTGTGGTTTCAGTTTCAAGCGTAGTTTGAAGCAGCAGTTGAGATTGAGATGATACTTCTTTCATCAAACCCACCAACTCTGAATACGATATAGTTACACCTTCCATCAGTTCATCCGCATTATCTGCTTGCTCAACTGCCGTATTAATAACCCTGATTGCATCATCAACATGTTTCAGTAATACATTAATAATGTCATTAATTTTTCGTGCTGATTGCTGTGTTTGATTTGCCAACGATCTAACTTCATCAGCAACAACGGCAAATCCCCGCCCTTGCTCACCTGCTCGCGCAGCTTCGATTGCGGCATTTAATGCCAGTAAATTAGTTTGTTCTGCTACACCAGTAATGACCTCGATAATACCGCCAATCGACTGACTATCAGCACCCAGCTTTTTAATAATTTCTCCTGCATCATTGACTGAAGCCGCCAGCATCATTACACCGGTTATGGCTTCAGTCATTACCGTCTTCCCACTTTCGCCTTCTGATTCCGATTTATTTGCAAGGTCATTAGTGGTTGAAGCGACATTTTTTGCCGTCTGCACAGCATCCTGTAGTTTAGTAAAGGTTATTTTCACATTCGATGTACAGTTTTCAAGCTCTTGCATACCTGTTGATATAATCACCGATATATTAGATATTTTTTTTGCATCATCTGCCAGACGAATGGCAACATTGCCGAACAGTCCCTGATTGCTGGATGCATGAACCAGAAGGCCATTCATTTTTTCAACAAAACAGACAATCGACCTCTGTGTGGACGTAGTTTGCAGTATAGAACTTATTGAGCTATCGATATGACTTCCCTGTTGGTGATAATCAATTACCTCACAGGCTTGCGATAATAAGCAGGCATTTGTATAACGGTTAAGTTCATTTGATAAAACCAGTAACGCCAGAGCTACGACAATGAACATTGATGAAACCAACAGCAGATTGACCGTTACATCAGTCGCTACAGCATATAGCGACAATATCGCCAGTATTGCGCTGAGAACATATATTCCATAGGTTATTGATCTACGATTAATTAAATTTATCAGTTTTTCCATAAGACCCCACTTATTATGAAATATGGTGAATATCTCTAATCGACGATATGCTTCATGCAACTTTTTTTGTATATGGTATTAATATAGTATATAAATATAATATCGAACAAAGACATATTAATAATGAACCGAACTTTTCTAATAATTCTCATGATTGGTACTGCTATGATGATAGCGGTAATCGGCCAGCATCAATCGGTTAACCAGTTAGATAGCATGCCATGGGAAGTTGATCGTCTGGAAAATAGCGCCCTTAGAGTTTTTGGCTTAACTCTTGAAAAAACCAGTATTCAGGAAGCCAACCAGATATTTGCCAGCTTTGGTAAAACCCAATTACAGGTGAAAACTGATGGTAGTGGTAACAAGACATATCAATTGATTAATATTTATGACGAACTGGTTTTTGGCGGTTTAATAGCACAGGTCATTTTGAAGTATAAAGCTGAGCCTGAAGAGCTTGATGCCATCTATAAATCCATTGCTTCACCACAGACCAAAGCCGGCATTACACTATTCTCTGTCAACAGTGACACCGAAATAAAACACCTCAGTTCAGTCATTGCATCCATTACCTATATTCCGTCTATCGATTATAATGCACAAACTATACGTCAGAATTTTGGCCAACCGGCTACTCAAAGCACGGTGAATGATGATCTGCAGTTATGGGAATACCCGAGTATGGGTTTACGAATATATATTTACAACTCCGGGCCTGACCGGTTTGTATATACCGCTTTAAAGCAACCGTAATTAATCTGTTTATTACGTTATTAAGCCTGATGTATTAACATTACCCGTCGACTAAAGCGATAACCGTCTAAATGTCGTAAACACCATGTTCACGTGTCGCCAAAAACTTTATATCTGGGTAGCGTTCCTGTGTCATGTCCAGATTGACCCGCGTCGGTGCTATGTACACCAGATCTCCCGCATGATCCAACGCTAAGTTAGAAGCCGTTTTTTCTTTAAACTTAGCCAGCGCCTTTTCATCATCACATTCAATCCAACGTGCTGTAGTAACATTGACGTTTTCAAATGTGCACTCTACGTTATATTCATATTGTAGTCTGTGTGCGACCACATCAAATTGTAGAATACCTACAGCTCCAAGAATCAAATCATTATTATTCAGTGGCCGGTATAACTGAGTTGCACCTTCTTCGCACAGCTGTATTAAACCTTTTTGCAGTGCTTTCATTTTTAACGGATCACGCAGCTGTGCGCGACGAAATAATTCCGGCGCAAAATTAGGTATTCCAGCAAACTGCAGATCTTCACTTTTTGTAAACGTATCGCCAATTCGAATGGTACCATGGTTATGTATGCCGATAATATCACCCGCATAAGCCTCATCCGTATGCCCACGATCTGAAGCCATAAAAGTCATTGCATCATTAAGCTTAATATCTTTTTGAATGCGTACGTGTTTAGTCTTCATGCCTTTTTCAAACTTGCCGGAACAGATTCGCATAAAAGCAATACGGTCACGGTGTTTGGGGTCCATATTAGCCTGAATTTTAAACACAAAACCACTAAAGTCTTCTTCATCAGAATCGACAAAACGCGCACCTGCATCACGCCCCTGTGGCAAGGGTGCAAATTCATCTAATGAATCAAGTAACTCCAGAATGCCAAAATTATTAATCGCCGATCCAAAAAATACTGGTGTTAATTTACCTTCACGATAGGCATCAACATCAAATTCATGACTGGCACCTTTCACCAATTCAATTTCATCACGTAATTCCTGCGCCATTTCACCGAGTTTTTTATCCAGTTCCGGGTTATCCAGTCCTTCGATAACTTCACCTTCTAAAATTTTTCCGCCATGGGTTGCACTAAAAAGATGAACACAATTATTATATAAGTGGAATACGCCTTTAAAACTTTTTCCCATGCCAATCGGCCAGGTCATTGGTGCGCAGTGAATGTCTAAGATATTCTCCACATCATCGAGTAAATCTATCGGGTCACGGGCTTCTCGATCCATTTTATTAATAAATGTAATAATAGGTGTATCCCGTAAGCGACAGACATCCATCAATTTAATGGTGCGCTCTTCTACGCCTTTTGCCGCATCGATAACCATTAGTGCTGAATCGACGGCGGTTAATGTACGGTAGGTATCTTCAGAAAAATCGGCATGTCCGGGTGTATCCAGCAGATTGATAACACAGTCTTTATAGGGAAACTGCATAACGGATGAGGTCACCGATATACCCCGTTGTTTTTCCAGCTCCATCCAGTCGGATGTAGCATGACGCGCGGCTTTTCTGCCTTTAACCGTACCCGCCATTTGAATGGCACCACTAAATAACAATAACTTTTCAGTTAAGGTGGTTTTACCCGCATCCGGGTGAGAGATAATCGCAAAAGTACGGCGACGCTGCATTTGTTCAAGTAATTCAGACATAGGTAACGAATCAGTTAAGGCTAAAAATGAGGTGATTATACAATATTAGCTAACACAAAAGAAAAAGCATTTTACCGCAAATGAATGCAAATACACCCAAATTCTTAGTATGTCTGCCAGTATTTATATAGCCATATATTTAAGATTTTTATTTGCATTTGTTCGCATTCATTTGCGGAAAACAGCTTTTAATCTTTAATAAAAATACGATCCAGATTTAACTCTTTGGCAAATACCAACGCATCCTCCCGGCCATCTTCCGCAGGATAGTAATTTTTTCTTAAACCAATTCGGTTAAAACCTTCCTGATCATACAGGTTTTGTGCAACTTGATTGGATTCACGCACTTCCAGAAAAATAGAATTACCCTGACGCTGTTCAGCTAGCTGCATTAACTTATGCAACATACATCGGCCAAGGCCTCTACCCTGAGCATCCGGCAATACACATAGGTTCAAAATATGCGCCTCATTTACCGCCACCGATACCAGCCCATAAGCAAGTAGTACATCTTTCTCACTATACACCCAACAATTATAGCCCACGCGTAAACAATCCTTGAAAATACCTGCTGTCCAGGGATGTGTATAAATCTGTTTTTCGATTTCCATCACCGCCGGTATATCATCCACTGTCATTTCCCGAAAACCTGTTTCAAGATTACAGCTCGGGCGCATTAGCGCTTCATTTTCAGGATTAATTGCCATGTGGTTTTGTAATTGGTTTGTCTACTTTATTTTAAATGCTTTCTTATTTGTAGCAGATCCGCCCAGACTTTGCGCTTGGTTTGCGAACAATTAAACAATTCATGGGGGTGATATGATGCATAAACAGGAATACCAAGATGCTGGTGATGGCGCAGACGTAAATCAGTTAATGTTTTCTGACTGACCAGCAACTGCTGACTGGCTCGCTCACCCAGAATAAATATCACATCAGGCTGAATCAATTTCAGCTGTGCGGTTAAGTGATCATCACAACAGACCATCTCAGACGTTTGTGGCGCGCGTTGCTGTGCCGGCATGCACTTAACCAGACTGGTGATATACACTGCAGACAGCTCGCTACCAATAGCCTGTAACATTGATTGCAACAGGCTTTTATCCGCCGCCGTAAACAATGCATTTTCGTCTGCCACATCGTTTAATGGCGCATCGATAATAATAAATATTTTGGCCTTTACACTGCCCTCGCCACTAATTGCCTGCTGACGATTTATATGCAATTCGCAAAGCTCACACTGGCTTATTTTAGCCGTAAGTGATGCTAACGACTCAGCGTCATTATTTATATTTTTTGATTCAGTTTCAGCTGTAGGCTTATCCACCTGTGAGGTAATATTCTCAGAAATCTGCGATGATACAGATTGAGACTGTAGAATATTTTCACCTGCTTCAGTATTTCGCTCTGCGGGAACGTTTAACGCCGGATCAAACCAGCATTGCACACCCATGCTTTTTAAATATTGCTGGCGGAGCGACTCTGATAAATACATTTTCTGATTGTCCGGCATATTACTAGTACACTCGTATCTAAACATCACCTAACTGTGGATGCGAACGATCTGCATTGGAAATCATAATTCGATTTAGCGCATTAATGTAGGCCTTGGCTGATGCAATCACTATATCCGTATCCGCACCCTGCCCATTAACAATTTTTTCACCCTTCGCCAAACGCACCGAAACCTCGCCCTGTGAATCGGTTCCACTGGTAATATTATTCACTGAGTAAAGCTTTAACTGTGCTTCACTCTGCGCAATTTTTTCAATGGCTTTAAAGGCCGCATCAACCGGGCCACTGCCGGATTCGGTCGCATCTTTTTCTTCACCATTCACCTGAATCACGACACTGGCCTCGGGCACTTCACCGGTTTCAGAGCAAACTTTTAAACTGATTAATTTATATTGCTCATTATCAGCACTCCAGCTGGTGTCTGCCATTAATGCACGTAAATCTTCATCAAATATTTCGTGTTTTTTATCCGCCAGCGTTTTAAAACGGATAAAAGCAGTATTGAGTTCTTCTTCTGATTCCAGCTCTATATCCAGTTCAGACAAGCGGGTTCTAAACGCATTACGCCCGGAATGCTTACCCAGTACAATCTGTTTTTCATTCCAGCCTACATCTTCAGCACGCATGATTTCATATGTCTCGCGGCTTTTTAAAACCCCGTCCTGATGAATACCCGACTCATGAGCAAAGGCATTGGCACCGACAATAGCTTTATTAGGCTGCACTGGAAAACCGGTGACACTGGAAATTAATTTTGAGCAGCTCATGATTTGCGTGGTATCTAATTGAGTGTCGCAATTAAATGAATCCTGACGGGTGCGCACCGCCATGACGACTTCTTCCAGTGAAGCATTACCGGCGCGTTCACCTAAACCATTAATAGTACACTCCACCTGGCGTGCGCCGTTTTGTACTGCAGATAATGAGTTTGCAACTGCCAAACCTAAATCATTATGGCAATGCACTGAAAAAATGGCTTTGTCTGAGTTCGGGATTTTTTCAATTAAATTTTTAATTAACTCACCAAACTGATTCGGTAAATTGTAACCGACTGTATCTGGAATATTGATCGTGGTAGCACCAGCATCAATAACCGCCTCAATAATACGGCATAAAAAATCCAGCTCGGAACGTCCCGCATCTTCCGGCGAAAATTCAACATCACCGGTAAACTGTCTCGCCAGTTTTACCGCATCCACCGCCTGTTTTAAAACATCATCCGGCTGCATCCGCAGTTTCATTTTCATGTGAATCGGTGAAGTTGCGATAAACGTATGAATGCGTGAGGAATTGGCTTTTTTCAGGGCTTCACCCGCACGACTAATATCTCTGGCCAGCGCTCTTGATAAACCACAAACCGTACTATCTTTAACGGCTTCAGCCACTGCTTTAACCGCTTCGAAATCACCTTCCGATGCAATTGGAAAACCGGCTTCAATAATATCCACATGCATGCGTTCTAGTGCTTTGGCGATTTGCACTTTTTCATCTTTGGTCATCGATGCGCCTGGGCTTTGCTCACCATCACGCAAAGTTGTATCGAATATAATTAACTTATCTTGTTTCATGCTGCCGATTTCACTTTTTCTTATTTGGTCAAAATTTATAATGATTTCTTTTTAGCAAACTTACGTAGTTTTCGCAAACTCATCACCGGGCCGGACAGGGCATATATTCCAAACACCAACAGTAATGATTTGGAAATATCCAGAGATGCCAATGCCAGAACCAGCACCACAATCAGTATAGAGTAAAACGGCACCTTACCTTTAAAATGCACCTCTTTAAAACTATAAAATAAGATATTGCTAACCATCATTATTCCCATGGCGATAGTAATAATAACCATAAAAATTGCCACATCGGAGCCGGCGATATTATTATCCACCCCGACCCAGACAACCGCAGCAATCACCGCAGCAGCTGCGGGACTCGGTAAACCCTGAAAATAGCGTTTATCTGCAATGCCAACCTGGGTATTAAATCGTGCCAGACGCAACGCCGCCGATGCAGTATAAATAAAGGCCGCCATCCAGCCCAGCTTGCCCCACTGCCAGCCCATATCGACCATAGACACAAACGACCACTGATACATCACCAGCGCAGGAGCCACGCCGAATGACACCATGTCCGATAAACTATCGTACTCGGCACCAAACTCACTTTGAGTATTGGTCATGCGTGCAACACGGCCATCCATACCATCAAGAATCATCGCAATAAAAATAGCCACCGCGGCTTTTTCGAAGTGGCCGTTCATGGAGGCAATAATTGCATAAAACCCCGCAAACATAGCGCCGGTAGTGAAAATATTAGGCAGTAAGTAAATGCCTCTACGGCGAAATGATGGTTTCTTTTTTTGAGTCATAGTTTTTAGTTTAGTTATCAAACAGCTGAAATTTATATTTTATTCGCACGGATTTATATTATGGGCGCATGCGAATTAATTCGCACCTACATTAAAATCTTCACATTATGCTTTGCAGCGCACCTTTTAAAATAAACAACAGAAACAACAAAGGGGCATCACGCCCCTTTATTTATACCATAAACCCGATCAAATTAGTTTTTAGTTTTATCAACAATTTGATTCGCCTGGATCCATGGCATCATCTTACGTAACTCACCGCCCACCACTTCAATCGGGTGTGCTGCATTATTACGACGACGTGCTGTCATTTCAGGGTAGTTAGTCATACCTTCCATAATAAAGCGCTTCGCATAGTCACCGTTCTGAATGTTTTTCAGTGCTTCGCGCATGGCTTTACGGCTCTCTTCATTGATAACCTTGTCGCCGGTTACATACTCACCG
>CAZHEA010000025.1:33467-44292 GCA_964531165.1 uncultured Thiotrichaceae bacterium | reverse complement strand
AATTTTCAAGCCGCCTAGTATATCAATTTCACGTTATAATGCGGCCAAAATTTACATTAATATCTTAAACACCGGCTAGTTGAATGGCGAGTTACGGAAAGAGGTTGCCATAGATCCCAGTTATTAGGGGTCTGAGTCAAATTTCATATATCGGTTTAAATCATCCTGTAAGATAATTTAGATCAAATTTGACTCCGTAACCCCTGACAACTGACCGCGGATAACACACACCCTGTTGAAGCCACTATTTAACAATGAAACAAGCAGAGAACACAGCATGAGCACACAACCAACAAAACAACTAGAAACTTTCGATAACCCCCGCCCAGAGCGCGACTACACCATTCGCATTCACACGCCTGAATTTACCTGCCTGTGCCCTAAAACCGGCCAGCCTGACTTTGCAACAATCAATATGGAATATATTGCAGACCACAAGTGCGTTGAGCTGAAGTCTTACAAGCTATATATATGGGCTTTTCGTGAAGAAGGTGCATTTCATGAAGATGTGACCAATCAGATATTAAGCGATCTGGTCGCCGCCACCGAACCACGATTTATGCGTATTACCGCTGAATTTAATGTACGTGGTGGCGTCTATACCACCGTCATAGCGGAACATCGACAGGACGGCTGGGTGGCACCTGAACATGTAGTACTACCCTGAATTACGGTTCAGAATGACTGTTTGAAAATGGCCCCGGCCCGAAACCACTGGCACCGATGAATTCAAACTCACTCTACATCGGCATTGATATTGGCACCTCAGGTGTTCGTGCCTGTGCTATCGACCAGCACAGCACATTGTTGCATACCTGCAAAGCGGCACTTGTGCCACCGCTGATCGAGCATCACCATATTACTCAGGATGCCAGCCTCTGGTGGCAGGCTACTCAGGATGTACTTAACCAACTGTTCACGCATATTGATGCACAGCAGGTCAAAGCCATTTCAGTTAACGGCACTTCGGGTACGGTGCTAGTTTGCAATGCTCAGGGCAAACCATTAGCACCGGCTCTGATGTACAACGACACATCCTGTCGTCAGCAGGCAATGCGCATCAGCGCTATCGCACCAGCTGATAACGCCGCTCATGGAGCCAGTTCAGGTCTGGCAAAACTACTTTATCTACAGGCAGAGTTTCCACAGGCAAAACATTTCCTGCATCAGGCAGACTGGATTGTAGGGCAGCTCTGCGGACGCTTTGATATTAGCGATGCCAACAACGCGCTTAAAACCGGCTACGACCCCCAGCAATCTTGCTGGCCACACTGGTTTGAACAACTGGATATAAATATTAGCCGCTTGCCCGACGTTGTAGCACCGGGTCAGATTATTGCTTCTGTAAACCCGGCTGCACTCAGCCCGTTAAAGCTCAACTCAAATTGCAGAATAGTGAGTGGCACTACCGATAGCATTGCCGCCTTTATCGCTACCGGAGCCAGTCAACCCGGCGATGCCGTAACCTCACTCGGCAGCACTCTGGTATTGAAGATAGTATCTACGCGACCAGTAACGTCTGCCGAATTCGGCATTTACAGTCACAAGCTTGGAGATTACTGGCTAGCCGGTGGCGCATCAAATAGTGGCGGCGCAGTGCTGGCTCACTATTTTACTTCGCAACAGCTGGCCGCATTAACTCCGCTTGTAAAACCCGATCAACCAACCCGGTTAAACTATTATCCCCTACTGCAAAACGGCGAAAGATTTCCGCTTAACGACCCGAATTTTGCACCCCGTCTGTTGCCTGAAGCCGGATCTGATGCCGAGTTTTTTCAAGGTATATTAGAGGGCATCAGCCAGATAGAGCTTGACGGTTATAACAAACTTCAGCAACTGGGCGCACCCTACCCAACGCAGGTTTTCAGCGCCGGCGGTGGTAGCGAAAATGCGCCATGGACACAGATTCGCCAGCAACGGTTAGGTGTTAAACTCCGGCAGACAGAATATAGCGAAGCGTGTTATGGTAGCGCGCTGTTAGCGATGCGCGGGGTGGTATCTGACTCAAAAACCAGATGATGCACGTCGTCATATTTTAAACCCGCCTTCAAGCACTTACACAAACATTTTTAAAGCAGGAAAACCATGATCGGCAACTTATTCAGCGGCTTTGGCCACATTTTCAACGGCTTAAAGTTAATCGCACAGCCCGGATTACGCCGCTTTGTCGTTATTCCTTTAAGTATCAACATCGTATTATTCGGTGGCGCAACCTGGTATTTATTTACTAAATTTGACCAGTGGATGAACAGTCTGTTACCGGATTTTTCCGGATGGCCGGGATGGCTGGGCTGGCTAGAAAGCTTACTTATGTGGTTTGTGTGGTTGTTATGGCCATTTTTTGCCTTAATGATTCTACTGGTTGTCTATTATAGTTTTACTTTTATTGCCAACTTGATTGCCGCCCCCTTTAACAGCTTACTGGCGGAAAAAGTCGAAAAGCATTTAACCGGCCAGCCCATTGATAACGGTTCGGGCTTTCCAACATCCGAAATGATTAAGCGCAGCATTGCATCCGAACTTAGCAAGTTTATATATTTTAGCAAGTGGTGGATTCTGATATTCATTCTGACATTCATCCCGCTGATTAACTTTGCGGCACCACTTATCTGGGTTGTCTTTGGGGCCTGGATGCTGTCACTAGAATATCTGGATTACCCAATGGCCAATCACAATAAGTTTTTTAAAGATATTAATAAACAGGCCATGTCAAAACGCAGCCTGTCACTTGGCTTTGGCGGCGGAGTAATGATATGCACCAGTATTCCGCTGCTTAATTTAATTGCTATGCCGGCGGGGGTTGCAGGGGCCACAGCGTTATGGGTGAAACACGCTGAGGAAATTTCGTGACTGACTCACTGAATTTACTTGCCGAAAAAATTATCGATCTGGAGATTCGCCTGACCCATCAGGAAGATCATATTTTATCGCTGGATAAAACTATTTACGTACAGGACCAGCTGCTCAGCGCGGTAGTTGAAAAAGTAAAAATGCTTGATGAAAAATTAAAGTCCAGTGGTGAGAATAATATTTTATCAACGGATGAAGAAACACCACCGCCACATTATTAAATTACAGTAACCACTGATAGTTGAGTTTTTCTGCACTGCTGTCTTTTTTATGTACCATTTTTCCCAGCACTTTATTTAAGAAACTATCTCTGGAAATAAAAAACAACACCGGCTTGCCACGCTTTCCAAGATGACTCTGAAAACGCGTTAACCCAGTATGCCTGCGATCAATTATCAGGCCTTTTTTCAGCACACCAATGCTTCGCTTACGACTTTTCAGATGCCATTCAGCAAACGCCAGATTTAGAAAGACATCGCCATCTTTATTTTCCCGACGGGCGACATCACGACATAACTCCACCCCGGCCCGATCACCATTAAGTACGCGAGTTAGCCCACAATACGATGCATATTTATTATGATTAATATCACTATATGCCACCGCATCATACGCCAGCTGAAATTTAAGCAATGCCTGTGGGAGTGAATGTTTTTTTAAAAAACCTAAGCCTTGTACAAAATCAGTACTGTGCATAACAGCATGGTTTTTAACTGATTCTACGATCATTGATTTGCCCTTTATTTTCCCTGAAAATATGGCTATTGCAAACCCCATCTGCATCATGCATTAGCTTGGTATTTATTATCTCATTGTTTGGCTATCACCAAGTCAGCAATATAAAGTTTTGTTAAACCGGTCACATTGTGGGAAATATTAGCCACATGCTGTTAAAATAGCCTTCTTATTAAACCCGAATCAGCGACGTACCATGACATCAAAAACAGACAATGACACTCAACAACAACCCCACAAAGTCGGTTTTATCAGTCTTGGTTGCCCCAAAGCACTGGTCGATTCAGAACAGATCATCACCCGACTACGTGCCGAAGGTTATGAGATCAGCCCGTCTTATGAAGGCTCGGATATTGTGGTAGTAAACACCTGTGGTTTTATTGATGACGCGGTGGAAGAATCGCTGGACGCAATCGGTGAAGCCTTAAATGAAAACGGCAAAGTCATTGTCACCGGCTGTCTGGGAGCAAAAGGCGACATCGTATCTAATAACTATCCGCAGGTGCTAGCGGTTACCGGCCCGCATGCAGCTGATGAAGTATTACAAGCCGTGCACCAGCACTTACCCCCTGTGCATGACCCTTATACCAGCCTGATTCCACCCGCCGGCATTAAGCTCACACCCAGACATTACGCTTATTTAAAAATTTCAGAAGGCTGTAATCATCGTTGTACTTTCTGCATTATTCCATCACTGAGCGGTGATCTGGTCAGTCGCCCGATTGGCGAAGTGATGACCGAAGCCGAAAATCTGGTTGATGCAGGGGTCAAAGAGTTACTGGTTATTTCTCAGGACACCAGCGCCTATGGCGTAGACATGAAATACCAGACTGACTTCTGGAATGGCCGGCCGATAAAAACCCGGTTTGAAGATCTGGCTAATCACCTGGGGGAACTTGGCATCTGGATCCGCATGCATTATGTATACCCCTATCCACACGTTGATAAGGTTATTCCCCTAATGGCTGAAGGTAAAATTCTGCCCTATCTGGATATTCCCTTCCAACATGCCAGCCATAAAGTGCTGCGCGCGATGAAGCGCCCAGCCAGCTCTGAAAATGTACTGGCACGGATAAAAAAATGGCGGGAGATCTGCCCTGATATAACACTGCGCAGCACTTTTATTGCCGGTTTCCCCGGTGAAACCGAAGATGATTTTCAGGAGCTATTAGATTTTCTGGTAGAGGCAAATCTGGACCGGGTAGGCTGCTTTGCCTATTCACCGGTTGAAGGCGCGACAGCCAACGACATTGCCAAACAGGTTCCGGAAGATGTGAAGCAGGACCGCCTGCAACGCTTTATGGAATTACAGGCAGAAATCAGTGCCAGTAAGCTCAGTAAAAAAATCGGCCAGACAATGCAGATTATAGTGGATGATATTGACGAAGAAGGCATTATTGCACGCAGTAAGGCTGATGCACCGGAAATTGACGGACTGGTATTTGTTGACTCTGATAAACAATATGAAGCCGGCACTTTAATTGATGTGAAAATTACCGATTCGAGTGAGCATGATTTATATGCCGTTGAGGTTTAAAAGATAAAAGTATTTTGTCCGCAAATTAATGAATAAAAAATTAAATTTATTTTCTTAATATAAGGCACCGGTAATTAACGAGAGCAAGTGATCTTGATTTACCTAACTTCACATTTATTTGCAGAAAATTTATTATCTTTTTAGCACAAATCAATACATCTAAAACAACACAACAGTAAGCTTGCTTTTTTTAACTCAAAACACCTGAAAAACTATGACTACATTAGCCGATACCCGCCGCCAATATGACTACAGTAGCTTAACCCGTAAACAACTCAACACTGACCCGTTTGAGCAAATGCAACTCTGGTTGCAACAGGCCAAAGACGCTGAACTAAAAGATGCTACCAGCATGATACTGGCTACCACCGATAACAATGCCATGCCTGATGCGCGCATTGTGCTACTCAAACAACTCGATGAAAAAGGCTTTTGCTGGTACACCAATTACGCCAGCCATAAGGGCCGGCAACTTGCAGATAACCCGCTGGCCTGTTTATTATTTTACTGGCGTGACTTTGACCGCCAGGTAAAAATTCAGGGCACAGTTGAAAAGCTCAGCCGCTCAGAAGCCGAAGAATATTTTCATTCACGTCCGCTTGCCAGTCAATTTAGTGCCGCCGCATCTGAGCAGAGCCAGCCCATTGCATCTCGACAGGCACTTGAAGATAAACTTCAACAATTACACAACACCGATACCAGTGCAGTGGCCCGGCCAGAAAGCTGGGGCGGCTACAGATTAATACCCGGCGCATTTGAATTCTGGCAGGGTCGCGAAAATCGACTGCATGATCGCTTTACCTATACTCAGAATGATGCCGGGCATTGGAGCATAACCCGCCTTCAGCCCTGATCTGAAATCTTCAGATGAAGCTGCTATAATCGCTGCCGCCAGCGAAGAGTCTTCTGCAATCAGCAAAACGTCCGCTCAGGCCTCCCATATACAGCAGCAGTAAATATAGAGTTAAACATGAGCAATAAAATATTAATCACCATCGGCAAAGTAAGAATTGAAGCCAGGCTTCTCGACACACCCACCGCACGCAATGTAAAAGATGCTCTACCATTTGGCTCAAAGGCACAAACCTGGGGTGAGGAAATTTATTTTGAAACACCGGTTATGGCTGAGTTAGAAGACGACGCTAAAGATGTTATTGAAGCTGGCGAAATTGCTTTCTGGACTGAAGGCAACTGCATTGCAATTGGCTATGGAAAAACCCCTGCATCAGTGGGCGATGAAATTAGACTGGCAAGCAGAACCAATATCTGGGCACATGCCATTACTGATGTAACCTTACTTAAATCGTGCAAAGCAGATGATTTTGTATTTATTGAGTCCCTGCAATAACTCACTTACTTCACTTATAATACTGGCAACAGCAGATAAAAAAACACCCTGATATATTACCGGTAGCCAGTGTATTTATCGCCAGCAAACGACTTGAACCACTGATTTCAAATTTCCGCTAGAGGTGCGCGGAAATACAAATTTGATTAAACTTAATATATACGTTTGAAAGCATAAACCCAATAGATCCATCCTGATGTAAAAGTTATTAACAACTTTCCCGGTAGTTCTTTAAAAAGCGATCCATTTTTTCCATCACCCCTTCCATGTCCTCACGCCGTGATAAAAACACCAACCGGAAATGATCTGTTTTCGGCCAGTTAAATGCCGTGCCCTGCACCAGCAATATTTTTTCCTGCTGTAATAGCTGCAGAATAAATTTTTCATCATCATCAATCTTATATTTTTCAGGGTCTAGCTTTGCAAATAAATACAGCGCACCTTTAGGGCGAACACAACTCACCCCGTCCAGTTGATTTAACATTTTCCAGCTGTAATCCATCTGTTCATAGAGTCGCCCACCGGGTGCTACCAGGTCGTTAATACTCTGATAACCACCCAGTGATGTCTGTATAGCATGCTGACCCGGCACATTCGAACATAAGCGCATCGACGCCAATAACTCCATACCCTCAATAAAATCACGGGCATGATCTTTGGCGCCACTGATTACCATCCAGCCCGCTCGAAAACCGGCAACCCGATAAGCTTTTGATAAGCCGTTAAAGCTGATTGTTAGTAAGTCATCAACCAGTGATGCCAGTGCTATGTGCTGTGCATCATCGTAAATAATTTTATCGTAAATTTCATCGGCAAATATGACCAGGTCATGTTTACGTGCAATACCGATTAGTGCCAGCAGCGTCTGTTTTGTATATACCGCCCCAGTCGGATTATTAGGGTTAATAATCACAAGACCACGGGTTCTATCAGTGATTTTACTTTCAATATCGGCAATATCCGGCTGCCACTCATTTTCTTCATCACATAAATAATGTACCGGTTTACCACCTGACAGACTCACCGCCGCCGTCCATAGGGGATAGTCCGGTGCAGGTATTAACATTTCATCATCATTATTCAATAACGCCTGCATTGACATAACGATAAGCTCACTTACCCCGTTACCAATAAATATATCGTCGACATCCACTGCTGGAAAACCTTTTTCCTGACAGTTTTGCATAATCGCCTTACGCGCATAGTAAACCCCTTTTGAATCGGAGTAGCCCTGGCAATTCACCAGATTGCGCATCACATCCTGAATAATCTCATCCGGGGCACACAGACCGAACGGCGCCGGGTTACCGATATTAAGTTTGGTAATACTGTGGCCCTCTTCCTCCAGGCGTTTAGCTTCCTGTAAAACCGGGCCACGAATGTCGTAACAAACCTGATCAAGCTTGTCGGATTTTAATATGATGCTCATAATTTTTTTAATTATTCAAAGATGTTTAAGTTGTGCCATCATACAATCTGCGATTTTATATATAAAGTGATTTTAAAATGAATATAGTTTTGGTCGACAGCGGCCAGCTTGAAGGCCATCCTGAATTTCCGCCGATTGACCTGCCAAAATTCGCCTGGTTAGAATATGTTGAACTGGGCGCAGATGAAATTGAAGAGCGCTGCTGGCGTGCGGATGTCATTGTCAGCACCAAAGCACCGATTGATGCTAAAACAATTAAAGATACCTATAAGTTAAAACTGATTGTTGCAGCAGGTGAAAATTTTGACCATATTGATATTGTCGCTGCCCGCGAACGCGACGTAGTTGTGTGCAATGTCCCGGGGTTAAGTGCTGATAATGTGAAGGATGCCCAGCTAATTGCCAACAAAGTCGTAGATAATATACATGCCTGGCTGGACAACTCGCCTATTAATACAGTTGATTGATGACGTCAGTCAATAAACTGAGTTGATTAATAAAATTTAATGAGTATAATTCTCATTTAGACACACTAAAGGACTAATCATGAATGATTTAATCACAACATTGCTGGATTGCCCGAACCTGAGCCTACGGTTACTGGACACCAAAACCGGCCGCTCGGTTAAAACTGTAAACCGCGACCAGCTACAAAAAATGTTGATGGATCAAGAAGTTAACTGCACTAAGGATTGTGGAAATATGAGTTGTCAGAATCGCTCATTAAATAAGTAGAACCGGTTAACGGTTCTACTTTAGAAAAATAAAGCACAGCGCGCCGTGTATTGGCGCAACTTCAATTAATCTCCACGTCTGGCACGCACCGCGTCTGCCAGCTGTCTCAATAAAGCTTGCGTTTCATCCCAGGCAATACAGGCATCAGTGATGCTTTGCCCGTAAGTTAGATTATCTTTATTTTTTACGTCCTGACGCCCCGCAACCAGATGACTTTCCAGCATCACCCCCATAATATTATGGTTACCGGCTTTAATCTGAGTTGCCACATCTGCACATACCGCAATTTGTCGATTATGGTCTTTTTCACTATTGGCATGAGAACAGTCAATCATCAGGTGCATATTTTGGCCACTGGCCTGCAATTGATCAGTTGCCTGTTTTACGCTCGCCGCATCATAGTTAGGTGACTTACCGCCACGTAAAATAATATGGCAGTCTTCATTTCCCGTGGTTGAAAAAATTGCCGACCGGCCTTTTTTGGTTAATGACATAAACACATGGGGGCGTGAGGCAGCCTGTATCGCATCAACAGCGACTTTTAAGCCGCCATCGGTGCCATTTTTAAAGCCCACCGGGCAGGATAAACCGGATGCCAGTTCACGGTGCCCCTGACTTTCAGTCGTCCGTGCGCCAATCGCACCCCAGCTAACCAGATCTGAAATATATTGCGGACTGATTAAATCCAGGTATTCGGTGCCTGCGGGAATCCCCATATCGGCAATATCCAGCAACAAACTACGCGCCTGACGCAAACCGTGATTGATATTGAAACTGTCATCAAGATGCGGATCATTGATCAGACCTTTCCAGCCAACCGTGGTGCGGGGCTTTTCAAAATAAATTCGCATGACAATGCACAGTTCTGCAGCCAGCTCATCGATGAGAGGTTTCAGGCGTTTCGCATATTCACGTCCGGCTTTAGTATCGTGAATAGAGCACGGCCCTACAATCACCAGCAGTCGATCACTATCACTCAGTAGAATCTCATGGATCGCCTGACGTGTTGTATGCACCGTATCCGATGCTACTTCACTAATTGGAAACTCCCGATGGAGTTCTTCTGGAGGTAACACTTCCTGGAGGCCGGAAATTCGTAGGTCGTCGGTTTTATACTTCATGAAATTACTGGTTTCGTTTATTTGAGTTGCGCATTATATAGTAAAGTGCCGGATAGGTTAAACCGCATGTGGTATTAACCACTTTTGTAGCTGCTGTAAATCGTCAAACTGCTGTAGCGGTTTTAAACCGGTTAGATCCCAGCTCTGCTGAAAACGCCGGATCCACACCGCATCGATACCCGCATTGTGCGCCCCCAGAATATCATGCAGCGGATGATCGCCAACATGCAGGGTTTGCTCAGCACTGACCCGGGCTTGTTGCATAGCACGGATAAACATCGCCGGGTCCGGTTTTGCTGCTTGCACATCTGCAGCTGAAATCTGAAAATCAAAATATGTCGCCAGACCGGTTTTGCTAATATGGGCATTGCCATTGGTTAGTGCGGCTAAAGTGTATTGTGATTTCAATGCCGTTAATACCGGCAGCACATCATCAAATAGTCTGACTTTCTGGCGAGCTTCATAAAAAATATTAAACGCGCTTTCTACCCACTCAGTTGTATCACCGAACTCATCAGCCAGCTGCATTAAATGCACCCGCCGGGCTGCGGATAAATCATGCATTAATGCGGGCTGGTGCTTCATTAATAGCTGACGTTTTTCCCGCAGCTGATCACTGCTGTAAGCTTGAGCAATTGCCGGTTTGTGTTGTTGCAGCCAGTTATAGAGCATTTTCTCAGCCTGCACAATAGTAGGCATACACGGCCACAGCGTATCATCAAGATCAAAGCAAATAAGCTTATACATAAATCATTAAAATATTATGGCTGCGAAATAACCACATATGCCGGTGAGGAAAAAGATTGTTGAAAGTCTTTTAATAATACTCGCGCCTGATCGCGTTGCGCAAACCGGCCAACCCGGACATTATATTTGACTGCGCCTGAACTGGATACAAAACTGCTTAAATAGGCATCGAACTTTTTAGCTGCGAGTTTCTCAATAAAACTATTGGCATTTGTTTCGCTGGAAAACATCCCTGCCTGTATAGAGTAAACCTTGTCAGTAGACGTTAACGAATTTTTTTTATCACTACTGTTTTGTAGCGCATTGGTCTTAGCTGGTTTTTT
>CAZHEA010000025.1:0-33367 GCA_964531165.1 uncultured Thiotrichaceae bacterium | reverse complement strand
TTTTTTAGCCGTATCCGTTTTTTTCGGAGCCGGCTTTTTATCTGCCGGTGTTTTCTTGTCTTTTTTAACGTCCTTGGCTTTTTTATCTACCGTGTTTTTTTTATTGGCTTTTGCTTTGGCCGATTTTTTATTCTCTTTGATATTTTTTTTAGTTTCAGCCTTAGTGTTTTTTTTCTGTTTATTCGCTTTTGATTTTTCTTTCGCCTTACTTTGTACACCCGTATTAGCATCCGCTACCGGTGCTACTGATGGCACTGCAACCACCTTATTCTGAGCCGCTGCAATCTGTGTTGTATCATTTAATTTTGAGCCCAAAAAATATCCTGCTAAAAACACTGCCACGATAACACCGGCTAAAATCAGCCCGGCCTGCTTTATTTGATTTTCGTTAATGACGAATGCTTTCATTTTTTATTATATTCCTTAATTTTTTCTACGAACAAATGACCACAAGCCATTTTTCAATTTTTATTTTCTGCACTCAAGTGAAGTTAAGTATTTTTGTAGCTGTTTAAACAACGACAGATCTACCGCCGCCATAACCGACCTCGAACTTAAGGTTTTTTTAAACACCGGTTCACCGCCAAAGGTTTTCGCATAGCCCCCCGCTTCACTTAATATTAACTGCCCCGCCACATAATCCCACAGCTTCTGCCCACCGTGAATATTAATCTGACAACGCCCGGCCGCCAGCCAGCACCAGTCTAAAGCCCCGGAACCAAAGTTACGTTGCGATGCATAGGGATGTTCACGGGACAAACATACCCGCATTTCCGGTTTTAAACGTTTGAAGTCAATTTGAGCCGTACACTGGGCTAAGTTTTTCCTTTCGGTTTGACTCACCAGAGGCACATCATTTAACCAGGCTCCTTCGCCCTTAATCGCACTGAAGGTTTCATTTCTATTGGGGTCGTAGATTACACCCAATACCACTTCATTATTGATAACCAGTGCAATAGATACGGAAAAAACCGGGATACCACTGGCAAAATTACTGGTACCATCCAGCGGATCTAAAACCCACAAACCTTTCGCATCGCTATCGAGTTGCACCTGCTGCTCGGCTTCTGTCATTTCTTCGCCGAGCACAACATACTCGGGCCAATGCTGTAGCAAACTGTCGATCATGGCTTTCTGCATTTGCGAATCGGCTTCGGTTACCAGACTTCCGTCCTGTTTAAAGCGATAGGCCACCTGATTATAACGGGGCATAATCTGCTCCGCTGCATGCTGTTTAATCAGGCTCTGTAGTTTAACTAATATATTTTTCATTTAATCTTTGCTATTCGTTTTTTGTAAACAACGCAATCGACTCGACATGTGCAGTATGCGGAAACATATCCATTACCCCGGCTTTTTCCAGAATATAACCATAATCCTGCACCAGGGTTTTACTATCGCGTGCCAGCGTTGCCGGGTTGCAGGAAACATACACAATGCGTTTAGCCTTTAAGTTACCAATGTATTTCAGCATCTCCATGGCACCGGAGCGAGGCGGATCTAATAAAACTTTATCGTACTGCTGACTTACACCGACTTTATTCAACCAGATTTCAGCGGAAATATCCTTTGATAAATCCGCTGCAAAAAACTCTACATTATCAATATTATTACGCCGCGCATTTTCACGGGCTTTTATCACCATGCTTTGTGCGCCTTCAACACCCACTACACTGGCACACCGGGTTGCCATTGCCAGACTAAAATTACCCAGACCACAGAATAAATCCAGCACCTTATCCTCTGAATTTAACTCTAACATCTGTAATGCCAGACTCACCATTGACTGATTTATTTCATTGTTTACCTGAGTGAAATCATTAGGTTGAAATTCAATGGTTACACCCTGCTCTTTTAATGTGTAACTTAAAGGTGGCGGATTTTCCGGCCACAGCGCTAGCATTGTATCCGGCCCACCGGATTGCAACATTATTTGTAAGTCGTGTTGTTTAGCAAAGTTAATCAGTATCGATTTATCTTCATCACATAAACTGTCAAGATGGCGAAACACCAGTGCCGTTTTAGTATCGTCAATCGCCACTTCAATTTGTGGAATCGATGCACGGGCTTTCATATTAAATAATAAGTCTGACAAATCTTCAATGTGCAGGCCGACTGATTCATGTAACACCGGACAGGCTAAAATATCAGCTAAAAATGAATTACCTTTTTCACGAAACCCCACCAGCACCTTGTCTTTTTTATACACATACCTCACACCTAAACGGGCTTTCTGGCGGTAATGTTTTAACGGTCCGCGCAGCGGTGATAAAATAGTTTGTGGTTGTACCTGCCCTAAATATTCAAACTGATGCATCAGCGCATCCTGCTTACTCTGTACCTGCGCTTCATGCTCCTGATGCTGCAAACTACAGCCACCACAAATAGTGAAATGCGCACAAATCGGTTCAACTCTTTGCGGCGATGCTTTTATTACATTCACCACCCGCCCTTCATCAAACTTTTTACTGACGCGGCTGTATTTAAATTCCACCACTTCATCTGCCAGTGCAAAATCTACAAATACGACTTTACCATCCACATGGGCAACACCCCGACCTTCGGGGCTTAATGATTCGATAGTGACTTCAAACAGTCCTTCAGGAAGGCGTTTTCGACGTGCTCTTTTTGACATAACTATAATTCTTTAATCTTTGGATTGAAATTTATCTGGGTTCGGGTTTATACGAACGGGGTTAATGTATTCTGCTTTGCAACAAATAAATGATAACTCTAACCTACAGGTTATTAGTAAAAATAAACCCTGTTTCTGCCCCTTAGAAAAAGGGAGATTTGACTTTTTGCATGTAAATCACATTATTCAAATCTCGCCTGGCCCCTCTTTTCCAAAGAGGGGGACTATGGACTTATTACATTCGCGTTTTCTTGAGCCTTTGTTCTTTAATTCTTTGTTCTTTAAAGTTTTGGTTGAAAAAGCTCACGCCGGAAACACCCCGGTCGATAAGTACCGGTCACCCCGGTCACAAATAATCGACACGATTACCGCATTCTCCACCTGCTCACACAGCTTCAGTGCAGCCGCCACGGCCCCGCCGGACGATATACCACAGAAAATACCCTCCTGTGATGCCAGCCGGCGGGTAATATCTTCGGCATTTTGCTGGCCGATATCAATTGTAAGGTCCACCCGGCTTTCATCAAAGATCCCCGGCATATATTCTTTTGGCCAGCGGCGGATACCCGGAATTCTCGAACCTTCTTCCGGCTGTACCCCAACAATCTGAATATCCGGATTCTGTTCTTTTAAATAACGTGACGTTCCCATTATCGTTCCAGTGGTACCCATGGCACTCACAAAATGGGTGATTTGGCCTTTGGTGTCCCGCCAGATTTCCGGCCCGGTGCTTTCATAATGCGCCACCGGGTTATCCTGATTATTAAACTGGTCCAGCACAATGCCTTTACCGTCTTTTTGCATCTGCAAAGCCAGGTCTCTTGCCCCTTCCATGCTTTGCTCACGGGTTACGCTAATTAATTCGGCACCATAAGCCTTCATACTGGCACGGCGCTCTTCACTCATATTATCCGGCATAATCAGCACCATTTTATAGCCTTTAATCGCCGCTGCCATTGCCAGTGCAATACCCGTATTACCACTAGTGGCTTCTATTAAAGTATCACCGGGTTTAATTTCACCGCGCGCCTCCGCTAGCTTAATCATGCTTATTGCAGGACGGTCTTTAACCGAGCCGGCGGGATTATTCCCCTCAAGTTTAACCAGAATAATATTGTTATTCGGCACCAGCCGTTGCAGGCGTACCAGAGGCGTATTACCAACAAAATCTTCCAGTGTAGGAAATTCTTCAGGATGCATAGTTAAAATCACTTCAAAATAGTTTTTATAGTAAAAGCTGGTAGAATCAGCTACATAACTATAAAGAGTCAGGGAGTTCGCAACATTATCACATATTTAGATTAATTCAGTGAGACGTTATAAAACTAAATGAATTCAAAACTAACTTATTCAAACCTGATCCATCTAGGGCTATTACTTATACCCACCAGCCTGTTTGCAGCTGAAAATGATACTGCTGTTGCCATGCTGGGTTCTGAGGATATGTATTTCGAAGACCTGCCCGTCATCATTTCCGCTACCCGGCTTTCCCAGCCCCTCAACGAATCACCAGTTTCCACCACAGTTATTGATCGACAAATGATTGATGCTTCCGGTGCACAGACTATCGCCGATATTCTGCGTCTGGTGCCCGGATTTACGGTTGGTTACCTTAATGGTAATCGGCCGGTGGCAACTTATCACGGGCAAAGTGATCGCTTATCCAAGCGCATACAGCTGGTTATAGATGGTCGCTCCGTCTATCTACCGACACTTGCCGGAGTTTCCTGGTCTGATCTGGTAATCGGCATTGAAGATATTGAACGCTTTGAAGTCACCCGTGGCCCAAATGCATCTACCTATGGCAACAATGCCTTTTTAGCCGTTGTCAGCATCACCACCAGGCATGCATCAGAAGATAGCGGCCATTATATTAAGGGAACCATTGGTGCACACGATAATGCCGATGGTTTTTATCGTTTTGCGGGTCAGGCAGATGATTTGGACTACCGGATATCAGTGGGCACAAAAAATAACGAGGGCACTGACCTGTTAAATGACTTCACTGAAACGGATTATTTAAGTTATCGAATGGATTATCAGCTTAATCTTGAAACCCAGCTTTACTATTCAGGAGGGCTTCAGGACAGTCTGTATGGCGATGTCAAAGAAAATGCCGCGGACCCGGACAATGACCTCGATGTGGTAACGGCTTTTCAGCACTTAAGGCTGGAACATACATTTGATAACGGCAGTAGCCTGACTGTACAGTATTATTATAACTACACGAAAAGCTTTTCGGTTGAGCCGGAGATTACTATTTCATTAGCCGGTTTAAGCCCCCTTTTAAGTAATATTGATGATTTTGGGTTTACCCAGGTTATTGACCTGAAATCAGAGCGCCATGACCTGGAAGTTTCCTATTACTATGACCCGAGCGACGCATTACGACTGGTATCCGGCGGCAGTGTGCGCTCAGATAAAGCCACTTCAAATAACCTGTTAGATCCGGGCACGGACAACAGCCTTATGCTGTACCGTTTCTTTACCCATGGTGAGTACAGCTTAACGGATGACTTTTTAATTAATGCCGGTTTTATGCTTGAAAACAATAAAATTTCAGGTACCGATATTGCACCTCGCCTGGCTTTTATTTATCACCTGAGTGACAAACACTCGTTTCGACTAAGCGCATCAAAAGCTACCCGCACCCCGACAAACTTTGAGGAAAATGGTTACTACGCGCTACAACAACAGTTAACTCAGGATAACGGGCAGCCATTAAACAACCCGTTAGTAGAAGCCGCACTCGGCGGAGATGTAATAAACGATACCTTTATTTACACCAACGGCGGCGTTAACGCCGAAGAAATAACCTCGTTTGAACTCGGCTGGATGGCCCGCCTGCTGGACAACAAACTCACTCTGGATGTAAAACTGTTTCATGATGACACCGACAGACTGATTGAGGAACTACCCTTTATTGGTGATGTACCAACTGAAAATGTTGATAATTTATTCGGCCCGAACAACCCAAGCAATGGTGCAACTAATATTGGTAATACATCCCGCACAAACACTATTGGGGTTGAAATATACAGTGACTACAACATCTCCGCAGACTGGCGATTATATGCTTTCTACTCATATATAGAATTAACCGCAAAAAGCACAAACACCACCCTTGATCCCGGCGAGCAGGCTGGTGTTGTCGGTCGCCTGCAGGAGTCTATCCCTCAAAATAGCATGGGGGCGATGTTAATGAAAAAGTGGCCAAACAATCTGGACACCAGCCTGTCGGTTTACTATGTCGATGATATGGACTGGTTAGATCGTACTCATAGCCGTACAAACTCGGCTCTAGCCTTTAATGACCGCTCAGCTGAAGCGTATACAAAATTCGATTTTGTGATTAGAAAGTCACACAAAACGGCGGATGGTCAGGTTGATTACTCGCTAATTTTCCAGAACATTGGCAGCTCACACTTCGATTACACTCGCACAAACTATACCGATTCCAGCCAACAAAACGTCAATGTACCGGGTAGCCTACAGGATCCACGAGCCTATTTCGAAATGGCTTTCCGGTTTTATTAAAACAACAGATACATTAACCACAGCAACTAACTAAACAGACTAACAGGAAGACTATTTTACAGGGACCTACTGCAGTAATGACAACCACAAACAGCTCAACCCATTCACAAATACATGATAGCAAACTGTTATCATGTATAGTGTCTGCTGTTTTTATATTATGTCTTTTTCTATTGCCGGCAAAACTCTTTGCCGAAACACCAGCCCCGCAAATACTCATCGTTTATCAGAAAACTCAGGGCTACAGCCTGCAACTAATAGAAAACTTACAGAAAAACTTATCCACGCTTGGGTATAACAGCCAAAAAATGATGTTGTCATCAAAAAACACCATTGGCGCTCTGGAGTTATTAACCATAAAAAAACATACCTTACTTATCCCGATTGGAAGTCAGTCTACAAAGCTAATACTCGAAGGCAAGTTTAAAAATCCCGTATTAAGTGCGCTAATTCCCCGGCATATATTTAAATCATTACAAAAAAAGTTTCCACTGAAAAAAAACTGGAGCGGCCTGCTCATCAACCAGCCGATTGCCAGACAGTTTCACTTGATTAGTGCACTACTGGGAAAAAACAAAAACACCGCTGTACTGCTGGGCCCATACACCAAAGATCTGAATCGAACATTAAAAAATATTTCTAATAGCACGTCACATCAAATCAATGTAAAAGAAATTAAAGAATCAGGACAGTTATCAAAGTCGCTCGACATTTTAAATCACTCAGTAGATGTATTGCTGACTCTCCCTGACCCCGTGGTTTATAACAAGAACACCATTCGTGAAATTTTATTTTCTGCCTATCGCAACAAGCTTCCCATAATCGGATTCTCACGCTCTTATGTTAAAGCCGGAGCGATAGCGGCTATCTATTCAAAACCTGAACAAATAAGTAGTCAAATAGGCAGCATTGTAATCAGCTACTTTAAGAATAAGAAGTTTAAGAAAAAGCAGTATTATCCTGATGAGTTTTCCGTTGCCTTAAATAAAAACATAGCTCGCTCGCTGGGCATAAAACTCGAACCCAACAGCACTATTATAAAAAAAATAAAGAAAGCTGAGGCCAGCCAATGAAGAACTGGGGCATCAATAAGCGGGTAATGTTTCTGGCCTTGTTACCTACATTGCTAATTACGCTGGCACTGGTATCTTATTTTAGCTTTAACCGCTACGCCTACATTGAAGATGCATTTCATATAAAAGGCCAGCTCATTGCTGACAATTTGTCACCCGCAAGTGAATACGGTGTATTTACCGGTAACCTGAATATTATTGAAAACCTGATAAACAATACACTGCAGGAAAATGACATAACTAACATCACTATCAGCAATAAGTATGATGAAGTGCTTATTAGCCGAACCCGAAAAATAAACTCTCCCAAAACGATATTACCGGTTTTTATAACGCCAGAAGAATTTAAGTACACCAGTACAATAATAGAAAGTAATGTCATACTTTCTGATTACGACGAACTGTACACCGGTAATGAAGAGAATTTTGGCACACCTAATATTTTAGGCTATGTTCATGTTACCTTAAACAACCAGTCAACTCAGGTACAGCAACTGGATAGTTTGATAAAAGGTTTTTTAATTACTTTCGCGGGCTTATTTGTCACCGTATTTTTAGCTATTAGTATTAGTCGAAGTGTTGTAAAACCCATTCAGTATTTAACCGATGCGGTAAAAAAGATTGCTCAGGGCGAATTAAATACCCGTATTAATATTGACAGTGGCGGAGAAATTGGCTCACTTGAAAAAGGCGTCAACAAAATGGCCAGTGAAATGCAATTAATTCGCTCTGACCTGCAAAACCAGGTATCAAATGCCACCGCCGACTTAAAGAAAACACTGGAAGAACTTGAAATTCAAAACATTGAAATTGATTTGGCACGTAACCAGGCTATTTCCGCCAGTAAAATAAAATCTGAATTCCTGGCTAATATGAGTCATGAAATTCGAACGCCGATGAATGGCGTCATTGGCTTTACCGAACTACTCGGCAAAACACAATTAACTGACGAGCAGGATGATTATGTCAACACTATCCGTAGCTCAGCCAGCAACTTGTTAACCATTATTAATGATATTCTTGATTTCTCAAAAATCGAATCAGGCAAACTCAACATTGAAAACATTAATTTCAACCTTGATGATGTAATGGATGAGATAATAACCATGTTCGCGCCAATGGCATATCAAAAAAATATTGAATTAATTTATCACCCCTCAATAAACTTACCCGCAAGCATACTCGGCGACCCATCTCGAATTAGACAGATCCTTATTAATTTAATCAGCAATGCAGTCAAGTTCACCCAGAGTGGCCATGTTATTATTCGAGTTCTACTGGAAACACTGCCAAATAAAAAAGAACTCATTCGCTTTACCGTCACCGATACCGGCATGGGTCTGGATGAGTTAAGTAAACAACGGCTGTTTACAGCCTTTACTCAGGCAGACACTTCGATTAGTCGCAACTTTGGAGGTACTGGATTAGGACTAGTAATTTCTCGTAAACTGGCTGAGTTGATGGACGGTGAAATCGGCTTTGAAAGCAATCTGAATAAAGGTTCAAGCTTCTGGTTTACCGTACCACTTTCATCTGAACAGAAGTTATGCCCGCCATCAGTAGAAAACACAAGATTAAAAGTTGTGCTACTTGAATCAGTTGACCAACATAGAATTGCCAGCCGCTCAATATTAAATAGCCTGGGTATTGAAACCGTTGAAACCAGCCGTGTGGACAAAATTCCACAACTGATTTTAGACGATGCCAAACAGAATAATGACGACAAAAAAATCACCGGTATCGTAGCCGGAATCAGTCGAAGCAATATTAATAATAACTTCATGTTAAGTAATCTTGCCAAAACATTAAAGTCAATCGGTCTCCCCTATATTACGTTAGCCAGTGTATTTGATGTTAATGATGCTCAGCACTTAAGTCGAGCCGGCTTAAACAATATAATTTATCGTTGTTCAAGAACCAGCCTGCTTAAAAATCAGATTTTCTCGACATTAAGCACAACCCAGGAAAGCCATCACATGTCACCTGAAATAATCAGCAAAATTCCACTTGATAAAACAAGGCTATCCCATATTAAAGTGCTGCTTGTTGATGATAATAAGATTAATCTTAAACTGGCTAAAACTTTACTAAAAATGCATAGCATTCAGGTTGTTACCGCTGAAGATGGGCAGGAAGCCGTAGATTTAACTGAAGAACAGTATTTTGACCTGATTTTAATGGATTTACATATGCCAAAATTAAATGGCTTTTCTGCTGCAAGAAGCATCCGCAGCTCTACCGGCCCTTGCAATAAAACCACCATTGTTGCACTGACTGCCAATGCAATGCCGGAAGAGCAATTACAGGTTTTTGATTCCGGTATGAATGACATTTTGCTCAAACCGATAACTGAACAACAACTACTGGATGTATTCACCCGCTGGATAAACACCAAAGACAGTGATGACAATCCGGATAATACGACGCGCAAATCAGAGAATGATATATTTGATAAACAGCTCGGCATCAAATTAGCCGGTGGCAATGAACAGCTTGCAGATGAGTTATTTCCCATGTTAATAAGTGAACTTGCGACACACCGCGAAAACTTATTAACAGCACAGCAGGAAAATAGCACTGATGACTTAAAAAAACATATTCATAAGCTTCACGGCGGCACAAAATATTGCGGCGTCCCTAACCTGATGGCTGCCGCTTCAAATTTTGAGAACATTATCGACTTAAAAGAGCATGAAAAATTCACTTCAGGTCTTGAGAAAACGATTAATGCAATTGATGAACTACTCAGGTTTTATGAGGATAACTTTCAGCACTGACAGTGCTCTCATAAAACGTTAAAGCAAATACAAAGGGTGTAAATACACTATAAAAACTAAATTCTTGCATCCTGCATTAACTGTTTCATTCTACTCACTGCAACTGGCAAGCCACAAAAAATTGATTCCGCAATAATGGCATGCCCTATATTCAACTCTTTTACATGCATTAAAGACGCAATCGCCTGTACATTATGATAGTGCAAGCCATGCCCGGCATTAACCTGCAAACCAAGATCATGTGCAACTTCAACCGCTTCACTTATTTTCTTTAATTCTTTAAGTGCTACATCACTATTCTTCGCATCCGCAAAATGCCCCGTATGGATTTCAATAATAGGCGCACCACATCGCTTGGCAGCTTCAATCTGACTTAAATCTGCATCAATGAATAATGACACACGTATATCCGCTTCGGCTAGTTGCTGACAGGCTTCTTTTATACGCGCTTCCTGACTCACTACATCCAGTCCGCCCTCTGTCGTTAGCTCTTCACGACTTTCAGGAACCAGACAACAATCCCGTGGTTGAATTTTTTCAGCAAATGCGAGCATTTCACTGGTCACCGCCATTTCCAGATTCATATGCGTTAACATCGAGGCCTTAAGCATTTCTACATCGTATTCCTGTATATGTCGGCGGTCCTCTCTCAAATGTAGCGTAATTGAATCGGCACCTGCCTGTTCCGCCTGTAATGCAGCATGCACCGGATTGGGATAACGGGTTCCTCTGGCCTGGCGCAGCGTTGCAACATGATCTATATTCACGCCCAGCAGAACCGGGGCAGCAAACTTGCCTGAATTTTTACCTGTGTCTGGCATTACTTTTTTCCTGTTTATTTCTGTAAACGTATCTTATTAGAAATATTTAGATCTTTAAATACCTTTCGTTCAATCTACGCAACTAAAAGCCGGACATGGAACTCGCTTAACTTCTCTGCTATTGTCTTTTAAATAATAATAATGTAATCAGGAACCATCAGGTGCTCAAGCAAAAATTCTTTAGATACGGTTTAGGGCTAGTCATCACTTTTATTCTATTTGCCCATGCAAGTGGTATGCTGCCACTGCGCTTTGTCAATACACTGGAAAACCTGTCTTACGATTTTCGCCTGCAGCTATCATTACCTGCACAGGTCGATAAAAAAGTTATCATTATCGATATCGATGAAAAAAGTCTTGCAGAAATAGGTCAGTGGCCATGGGAACGAAACATACTGGCTAAAATTGTTGATAATCTGTTTGATTATTATGACATCAAAGTTCTGGGTTTTGATATTCTATTTGCTGAGGAGGATATCGATCCGGCAGACAAAATAATATCACAATTAGCAAACAGCTCCGTTGCCAACAACAAAGATTTTAAACGCATCATTCGTAAAAATCAGAATCTAATGTATCGCGATGAGAGCCTGGCTAAAAGTCTGGCCCATCGAAATACCGTATTAGGCATGATATTTACACATCAGGATAATCACATATCCAAAGGCAATCTTCCCCCCCCCATAGCTCAGCTCACAGCCAGGGATAATGAATCTTATACTTTTTTAAATGCGACGAGTTACACCGCAAATGTAAACACGCTACAGAAGTCGGCAGCCACTGGTGGTTTTTTTGATAACCCTCTAATTGATGAAGACGGTGTTTTTAGACGTGTGCCTTTATTACAAACCTACAATAATAAACTTTATCCTTCACTTGCACTGGAAATTACCCGTACCGCATTGCAAAAAAACACGGTTAAACTACGTTACGGCGCTAGCGATGATGATGATGAGCAGAACAAATCACTTGAATGGGTCTATATCGGTGAAACAGCTATACCCGTTGATGAGTATTCTGCCGTTATGGTGCCTTACATAGGGCCGCAGAAAACCTTCACTTATATTTCAGCCATTGATATTCTAAATAGAACCGCTGACAAAAAAAATATCCAAAATAAAATTGCTCTGTTCGGCACCAGTGCCGCAGGTTTGCTTGATCTTAGAACTACCCCACTTGAATCGGCTTATCCCGGTGTTGAAGTTCATGCAAATATTATTCAGGGAATTTTAGATCAGAGCATTAAACACAAGCCTGAATACATGATTGGCTTTGAAATTTTATTGCTATTTATACTCGGCATCTTCCTGACTATTATTCTTCCACTACTATCGCCCATGTGGAGCAGCATCAGTGCACTATTAACCGTTGGCATCATTTTATTACTTGATCACTACGCCTGGAATACGCTAATGGTTATTATGCCCATTGCTTCTCCGCTGATACTGGTTGTACTACTTTACATTATGAATATGTCCTACGGTTTTTTCGTAGAATCCAGAGGCAAACGCCAACTCACACATTTATTTGGTCAATATGTTCCACCTGATCTGGTTGATGAAATGAGTCGCAATCTCAAAGAAATTGATCTCGATGGTGAGATCAGAACCATGAGCGTTCTGTTCACTGATGTTCGCGGCTTCACCAGCATATCTGAAAATATGGGGCCCAAAGAACTAACCGGTTTCATTAATGCATTTCTTACCCCGCTTACAGAAACTATTCATAAAAATCGCGGTACCATTGATAAGTATATGGGCGATGCCATTATGGCATTCTGGGGCGCACCTCTTAAAGACCCTCAACATGCAAGAAACGCACTGGTTGCTGGCCTGGATATGCTCAAGGCAATCAACAAACTTAATCAGGACTTTGCAGCAAAAGGTCAGCCGGAAATTAAAATTGGTATCGGTGTTAATACCGGCGAAATGAATGTTGGCAATAAAGGCTCGGAGTTCCGCGTTGATTATACTGTTTTGGGTGATGCCGTTAATTTAGGCTCACGCCTGGAAGGCTTAACTAAAAACTATGGTGTAGATTTTATTGTCAGTGAAGCAACTCGACATGAAGTACCCGAATTTGAATATCGCATGCTCGACACGGTAAAAGTAAAAGGCAAAAATAAACCTGTCACTATTTTTGAGCCCATCGATTTTGTAGAAAATGTTGATAAAACGACACGCAAACAAATTAAAGAATTTCATCATGCCCTTAAACTTTATCAACAACAGAACTGGGACAGTGCAGAACAGGCTATTTTTCATTTAAGTCAGCAACAACCACAATGCAAAATTTATACTATCTATCTTGATCGTATTGCATTTTTCCGCACTAACCCGCCTGGAGAAAGTTGGGATGGTGTATTCACTCATACCAGCAAATAATTTTACCTATACTATTAGCGCCATACTCTCACCCGAATGGGTTAGAGCATCATAAGCATTTATTCTTCGACCTCGTCTGCAATCAAAAAAACATCAAAAAAAGTGTAAACCAGATCACTAAATTCAGCTATGACTAAACCTACTGTGATAAATCTCACAGATATTTTAGCTTTCTCTTTGTACGATCCATTACACATAACAAACAAGTAAACAGAACAAACAGGCTTAATGAAAGAACGCGATTCACAATACGATGTTTCTAATACCATAAAAGTAACTGACACTCAGGCAGTTTGCGATGCGGTATGCGATATCTTTCATAGCTGTTATCTGGCGACAGACGATAGTTTAATCAGACAGGCATTCGAAGATTTTGACAGTTTATTTGAGGGTCACTTTAGTGGATTTAATGCCTGTGATACCTTTTACCATGATAAGCAACACACGCTGGATATGACATTGGCCGTGGCACGTTTAATTGACGGCCATGAAAGACAAAGTGACCGGGTACTCACCATTATCACTGCTCTGTTTCATGACTCCGGATACATTCGTAAGACCCACGATCAGAAATTTCATAATGGCGCGCAATACACACCCATCCACGTTTCGCGCAGCGCTGATTTTCTCAATAATTATCTGCATATGAATGGCATGTCTGAATTTGCAGATATCGCTGCCAATATGGTTCACTATACCGGCTATGAAGTTACCCCGGATAAAATCAGCTTACCCGATGAAAAGCTCCATCTGCTTGGCTACATGCTTGGCACCGCCGATTTAATCGCACAAATGTCTGACCGCTGCTATCTTGAAAAATGCAGAGAACGTTTATTTCCAGAGTTTGAGCTCGGTGGCATGACTACCGTGCAGGATGAAAGTGGAGGTTCTATTACTCTATTTGAATCAGGTGATGACCTACTGGCTAAAACACCTGACTTTTATAATCTGGAAGTAAAGAATCGTTTAGAAGTTTTATTTCAGCAAGTTTACAAATATGCAGAAGCGCATTTTGGTAATGATAATTTATATTTACTGTATTTAAACCAGAATATAAATCACATTGAATCTCTAATCGCTTCGAATAAACTGGATAATCTGCGCAGACTGCCGCCACAAAATAAAGGCACGCGTCAGTTTTTACATCTGGTATAAAAACCTTCAGCCCTGAATCCGGCCAACATTACACAGCAACTCATAAGCAATCGTTTGCGCGCTGGCAGCAACCTCATCCACTGATACCTGCTTTCCCCAGCACTCTACCTGATCACCACATTGGGCTTTAATTCCACGTAAATCGATCGCAATTGAATCCATTGATACCCGTCCGATTAACTGACATCGCTGGGCATTTACCGCTAACGGCGCAGCCACAGCATGACGCGGATAGCCATCACCGTAACCAATATTAACGATGCCCACCGGCATATCCTGCGGACAAATCCAGCTATCGCCGTAGCCAACACTCTGGCCTTTTTTTAACTGATTAATCGCAATCAACTGCGCATGCAAACTCATTACCGGCTTTAAGTCCAACTGTACAGCCGTTGCTTCTGCTAAAGGAGATGCGCCATAAAGCATAATGCCGGGGCGCACCCAGTCCTGCCCGCTTAATAAACCACTAATCATTGCAGCCGAATTTTGTGCGCTGGTATCAAACGTGGAGATGTCTTTTAATTCAGCCGATAAGATATGAAAACGCTCTACCTGTATCAGGTTAGAAGCATGGTCCGCTACATCCGCATTGGCAAAGTGCATCATTAAACCGATCTGATCAATGGCTTGATGGCATTGTAATTGTTCAACAATCGCAACAACATTTTCTAATTGAAAACCCAGACGCCCCATGCCGGTATTAACTTTTACCCAGATATCAAGCGCATGTTTAGTTTGAATAGATTGTAGAAAGTCCAGTTGCCACTGCTGGCTGATAGCCGGGCGTAAATTATATTCAACCGTTAACTCGAGTTGCCTGGCGTTTAAAAAACCCTGAAAAACCGTAATCGGTTTAACAATGCCATGTTCTCGTAATGCAATGGCTTCGGTTATTTGTGCCACCGCGAAACCATCAGCCTGTTGTAGTGCATCGGCGACCTGTAATAGGCCATGACCATAAGCATTGGCTTTAATCACCGGCATAATATTACTGCTGGTGGCGACTTTTTTTGCCTGCTGAAAATTATGCTGCAAAGCTGACAGATCAATACCGACTTTTGCTGCTCGGTACGGTTTACTCTGAAAGCCGTTCATAAAGTGTGTTATTCAAAGCCCGCGGATGAGTACATTTCCGGGCTATAGTTTTCAAATTTGGTGTACTGCCCTAAGAATGTCAGGCGTGTGGTTCCGATAGGGCCATTACGCTGCTTACCAACAATAATCTCAGCAATGCCTTTATCCTGTGTATCCTCGTTATAAACTTCATCACGATAAATAAAGACAATGACATCCGCATCCTGCTCGATCGCACCTGATTCACGCAAGTCGGACATAACCGGACGTTTGTTCGGACGCTGCTCAAGGCTCCGGTTAAGCTGGGACAGAGCAATAACCGGCACTTCCAGCTCTTTTGCCAACGCCTTTAAGCCACGTGAAATTTCGGATATTTCGTTGGTACGGTTTTCTGATGTGCCCGCTACCTGCATTAACTGTAGATAATCGATTACGATTAAACCCAAACCATGCTCACGCTTCAGTCGTCGTGCTCTGGCACGCAAATCGGTAGGAGAAAGCGCCGGCGTATCATCAATAAATACTTTAGCTTCTGATAACAGGGACACCGCAGAGGTAATACGTGGCCAGTCTTCATCATTGAGTTGGCCGGTACGCAAACGATGCTGATCAATACGTCCCATAGAGGAGATCATCCGCATCGCTAATGATTCGGCGGGCATTTCCATACTGAAAATAGCGACAGATGTACCCTGCGCAATTGCCGCATTCTCCGCAATATTCATCGCGAAAGTAGTTTTACCCATTGATGGACGCCCGGCGACAATAACCAGGTCGCCCTTTTGCAGGCCACTGGTTTGTTCATCAAAATCTTTAAAGCCGGTGGTAACACCGGTAAGCGTACCTTCCTGCTCAAACAACTTATCAATTTGTTCAACCGTTGAGGTCAGCAGTTGTTTAATACCCTTAAAACCGCTATTGGCACGACTGCCCTGTTCCGCAATGGTAAAAACCTTACGCTCCGCATCGTCCAGTAACTCCTTGCTATCCCGACCCTCCGGATTAAAGGCACTGCCGGCTATGTCTGTTCCAACTTCAATGAGCTGCCGAAAAACCGAACGCTCACGCACGATATCTGCATAAGCCTTTATATTCGCCGCACTCGGGGTGTCTTTTGCCAGTTGCCCCAGATAAGCTAACCCGCCTGCATCTTCCAGCTCGTGGGTTTTAGAGAGCTCATCGGACAGGGTGACCACATCAAATGGCTTATCCGCCGCTTCCAGTTTGGCGATACTGCGAAAAATAAGGCGATGATCATGCCGATAAAAATCTTCTTCTGTAATCCGATCTGCAATTTGCTCCCAGGCTCTTTTATCCAGCATAAGCCCACCCAGTACCGCCTGTTCACCCTCAATAGAATGCGGAGGTACTTTTAAGTTTTGTGTAGGCGCATCGGCGATCTGGAAATTATTACCGGTTGGATAAGTGAGAGATTCGGGCATAGTATTGGTGCAAGCTGAATGGTAGATTAGTTTGCCTTTTCAGAGGCAGGACTGCAATCGAAATTAGACTATTTTTTATAAATTGTACCGGCATTTCCACCAATCAGTACGCATAGAACGCAACACACGCATGAGTAGACTTTTCGATTAACAAAAATCAACAGAATAAAATCGCCACTAAAAGCCGAATAATACAATGTGCCCCGCATGCATCCTCAGCACACCAGAATAATTACACCCCATTGCGGTTATTTGCATTAGTCTTTTAGCTTTTTATTAGCTTATAATAAACGCATTACTGACCAACTCATTATAAAAATTGATTATAACAATGCCAAATTTAGAAACCGATCCCACCATTAAACTTGCTTTAGACTTAATTTCCCGCCCCTCGGTCACCCCTGAAGATGAAGGCTGTCAGCCGGTGATGATTGAACGGCTGGAAAAACTCGGTTTTAACATCGAAAAGTTGCGCTTTGCCGAGGTTGATAATTTCTGGGCTCGCAGAAACAGTAGCGGCCCGTTACTGGTATTTGCCGGCCACACCGATGTTGTGCCCACCGGCCCGGTTGAGCAATGGGACGTGCATCCGTTTAAACCTGAGATTATCGACGGTGTTTTATATGGCCGCGGTGCGGCGGATATGAAGGGTAGCCTGGCATCGATGATTATCGCCTGCGAAAACTTCATCGCAGAACATCCCGATCACCAGGGCAGCATCGGCTTTTTGATTACCAGCGATGAAGAAGGCCCCTCCATTAACGGCACGGTAAAAGTCATTGAGCACCTGCAAGCGCGTAATGAAAAAATCGATATGTGTTTAGTGGGTGAGCCGTCCAGCACTAATAAGCTTGGAGATGTGGTTAAAAACGGCCGCCGTGGCTCATTATCCGGTAACTTGACCATTCTTGGCAAACAGGGCCATGTAGCCTACCCCCATCTGGCTGAAAACCCGATTCATAACAGTTCACTGGCACTGGCAGAATTAGCCGCCGAAGAATGGGACCAGGGTAATGATTTTTTCCCCGCCACCAGTTTTCAGATTTCTAATATTAATGCCGGCACCGGAGCCAACAATGTGATCCCCGGAGAATGCAAAATTATGTTTAATTTGCGTTTCTCCACTGAAGTGACCGAGTCACAGTTAAAGCAACGAGTTGAAGCTATTCTCGATAAACACCAGTTAAAATATGAACTGCAATGGGTATTATCCGGTCAGCCCTTTTTAACGCCGAAGGGTGAACTGGTAGAAGCCACCTGCAAAGCCATAAAAGATATTTGCGGTTATGACACCGAACTGTCCACCGCCGGCGGCACCTCTGATGGCCGTTTTATTGCACCCACCGGAGCTCAGGTTTTAGAGCTGGGACCACTCAATGCAACGATTCATCAAATCAATGAAAACGTCAACGCTGAAGATTTAATAACACTGTCAAAAATTTATCAGCGAATGATGCAACATCTACTATTATAAAGAGTATATTCAAACTGAACTATTAAGCGTATAAAATAAAAACATTATATAAACCTTATATGAATATTATAAATATAATAAAAATATAAACCCAAAGGCCGATAAAAATGAATCGCGAAAAAGTTGTCTTTAGTTTTTTTATGATACTGGCACTCACCTTAAATTTTGGCTTTTATGCCGGTGAAGTTGATAACCCGAACCACCATAATGTGTATGAACTGTTTGCAGTAATCATCGTAAATTTAATCGCAACCGTACTCAAATTCGGTGACCGCTCACAAATGGGCGCCATGTTACTCGCAACCAGTCTGGTCGCTTTAGTGCAATTATTTTCAGCATCAATCGTATGGGCTTATGCCGTCAACATTCAGGGCAATGTAATGACACCTGATACCATGTCGACCATTATCTCTTTAAGCGGTGGCGCCATGATTGCAAACTTCATCTCTGTCATATTGCTTATCATTGAAACCTCAATGATGCGTCACTAAGTTTACGGCGTTAAACCATGTCACTAGTGACATCACTCATTATGCGGCAGATGCGCATCCCCATTATTATTTTAATAATGGGTTATGCGATTTCTATTCTCGGTATGGTTATCACACCGGGTGTTGATGATCAGGGAAACCCCTGGCACATGAGTTTCTTTGATGCCTTTTACTTTGTCAGCTACACCGCCACCACCATTGGTTTTGGTGAAATCCCTTACGCTCTTTCCAATGCCCAGCGCACCTGGGCATTAGTTACTATTTATTTAACCGTTATTGCCTGGTTTTACTCTCTTGGTAAAATTATTTCACTAGTACAGGACCCGCTATTTCGATCGGCTCTTAAAGAAAACTTATTTGCCAAGCAACTCGAACGCATTCCTGATAGCTTTATTTTAATTTGCGGATTTGGCGAAACCGGCCACGCCTTAGCAACCGCATTAACGGAACAGAACATTCATACCGTTGTCATTGAAGAAAACGACAATATAATACAAACCTTACCGCTGGAAGATTTTCGTTTAGTGATTCCAGGTTACAAAGGTGATGCACGTGACCCTGAACAGTTAATTAAAGCCGGTTTACAGCACAAAAAATGTGCGGCTATTATTGCCGTAACCGCATCGGATGAAACCAATTTAAAAATTGCCGTTACCAGTAAATTATTACACCCGGATATATGCGTAGTCTGCCGCTCAGAACTGGAAGAATTTGAAAGCAATATGTTTTCTTTTGGCACAGACTTTGTGGTAAATCCATTTGCAACCTTCGCCAATATTTTTGCCATGGCAATGCACTCACCATCACTGCATTTATTATATGACTGGCTCACTGGCGTTCCCGACACCGATTTAACTAACCCTATTTACATTCAAGAAGGCCACTGGATCATCTGTGGCTTTGGGCGATTTGGAAGTGATTTATATAAACAACTATTAAAAAGTGATGTACAGGTTACAATCATTGATCCCTCTGAAGACAAACGTGATGCCTTTCTTAATCGGCCGGAAAACAAAAACAACGATTTTATTATCGGCACTGGATTTGATGCCCATACACTAACCGTTGCCGGGGTCAGTGAAGCGGTGGGGCTAATTTCCGGCACTGATAATGACTCTAATAACTTGTCTATTATTATGACGGCACGTGAGCTTAATCCGGAGTTATTTATTGTTGCCCGTCACAATAAAAAATCAAATGAAAAACTATTTGCCGCCACCCATGCTAATTTAGTGATGCAACCCAGTGAAATCATTGCACGAAAAATTCGTACCCTGTTAGTCTCACCATTAATGATTGCCTTTTTAAACAAGGCCAGAAACCAGAATGCCGAATGGGCAAATGTTACCATTAGCCGCATAATGGGTGCGCTCGGTGAGTCTTTACCCAGCATCTGGACATTGCATGTAAATGAAAAAGAAGCCCGGGCACTCTGTCAGGTACTACGTCTGGGTCGTGTTATTCGAGTTGGCAATTTATTACAGAACCCGCGCCAGAAAGAACATCAAATCGCGGCTGTACCACTAATGCTAAAGCGCAATAAAAAACTACTACTAATGCCAACCAGTGATATTGCGATAAAATCGGGTGACCAGATTTTATTCTGTGGTACACCGGGAGCACAGCGTAGCATGCAATGGTCACAAAATGATTTACACAGCTTAAATTACATAATGACCTATGAAGACGCACCTGATGCATTCTTATGGCGTAAAGTACATCAGTTCATGAAACGCAATGAGCGCCGTCATCGCCCGCGTCAGAAACGCCACTTAATGAAATAGCATTCCTGCCCGATTGTCCCCGTAGCTAAGCGGCAACTGTCTCCTGCTACCTATAATAGCCGCCTCAATTAATTTCTCAGCAACAAGATCGGTATAACCACCACTTCAATTTTTAGCGCATTGCACAGAACGCGCAACACGACGTGAGCAGCAAACGTTATTTCGCTACAGCTGCATTTACAAAAGACAAACCACAACGCTAAAGCGAAATAAATTCCAATATAAACCCAGAGATTAAATGATTCGTTGTTGGCACATAAAGACCAGAGCTATTTCTTCTTCAGCGGTACCCTTAATTTACAAACTAAAACGATGTAAAGAGGAAACCAATGAATATACATTACCTGAATCAGATTATTGACACTGCGAAACAGGCGAAGTCAGCCAAAAAAAAAGACACATTAACTCAAAGCCGCTGGATCCCGTCTAAAAACACGCCGGGATGACATGTTTATCTGTGATTTATCTGGAACCTGATCGTTTACGATAACGTTATGTTTTAAACAGAACACTAATCGAGCATATCGATTACGTAAGCATGGAAAATACTGATTTGAACCATCTCAATCAAAACGCGATTCTTAAAACGTTAATTCTATCGGTATTAACACAATTTAATTGTGCGGAAGAAATTCTGTGACAACTGGAAATTTTAAAATGAGCTACTATGCAATCTGTGCCTACTCGTCTCGGCTTGAACACAATGGCGAGAAGCAAACTGAAATGAAAGGCGACATAAATGGACCGTTTGATAGCTATCATGACGCCGAGCAATCATTTCGAATGAAATACCCGTCCATGTGGTGGGCCAATTTCGTGGTCGTGCGTAAAGTCACAAGAGGTGAAGCAAAAACACTGGATGATACCGCGGACGCTGAGCTATGCCATCAGTTCAGGATATTACAGGACAGCGGACGATGGTAACCAGAGATGCGACAAGCCATTCAAGCTAGAAAAAGGCCGTATAATCAGGCACTTTTACTCGATAAGACGTTACTGTATAATGCGCCCGGATTGCCGACGAACCCGTTCCCTATGTGGCTAGCATCACACCACCTATGACTCGGGCCTTCGCGATCCTCCGTCCCCGTAGCTCAGCAGGATAGAGCCACCGCCTCCTAAGCGGTAGGTCGGACGTTCGAATCGTCTCGGGGACGCCATATAATCAACCCGCAGCCTGCTTTTTTTAATTCAGGTAATAATGCGGCAACCATTGCCTCAATAACCTTAAGAGTAAATAACATGTCAGATAAAATATGCCTGGATACAAATCACGGAAAAATCGTAATTGAACTGAATTCGGAAAAAGCCCCGATTTCAGCAGAAAACTTTTTAACCTATGTTAAAGAAGACTTTTTTACTAATACCATTTTTCACCGCGTTATTCCCGGCTTTATGGTTCAGGGCGGTGGTTTTACCGAAGATATGCAACAGAAGCCAACCAATGCAACAATCAAAAATGAAGCCGATAACGGGCTTTCAAATACCCGTGGCACACTGGCAATGGCACGCACACCGGATCCAGATTCTGCCAGCTCACAATTTTTTATTAACCTTAAAGACAATGACTTCCTGAACCATTCAGCGCCGACTTCACAGGGCTGGGGCTATGCGGTTTTTGGCGAAGTCGTTGAAGGTATGGATGTCATTGACAGCATTGCACAGGTCGCTACCGGTAACAACATGGGTCACGGTGACGTGCCGGTTGAAGCCGTAATCATTAACAGCGCAACTCTGGTTTAATATATCTAATGAGCAGACATTTATTTATATCCGATCTGCACCTGGCACCAGAGCGGCCTGACATTATCGAGCTATTTATCGGCTTTTTAAATGACCAGGCCGCACAGGCCGAGTCACTTTATATCCTCGGTGACCTGGTTGAGTACTGGCTCGGCGATGATGATAATGCACTGGGTTTAAGCCAGGCTTTCGATGCCATGAAACAACTGGCAGACAGTGGCGTAAAGATATATTTAATGCAGGGTAATCGTGACTTTTTAATGGGTGAAAAACTGGCGGCGCGTTGTGGCTGCAGCTTAATTCACGAGCCCTATATTGCGCATTTTGATAATACTCCCGTGCTGTTATTACATGGGGATATTTTATGTACCGATGATTTACGCTATCAGGAATTACGTCTGATGCTGAGAAATCCGGCATGGCAGGCAGATTTTTTAAGCAAGCCACTGGCAGAACGGCAGCAAATGGCATTAGCTCTGCGTAAACAGAGTCAGGAAGAAACTCAGCTAAAAAGCTCTGATATCATGGATGTTAATGAAGATGCTGTTAATCAGGCATTTATCTCTAACGATATTCGCTTAATGATTCATGGTCACACCCACCGTCCTGCGGTTCATGATCTGCAAATCAATCAACAACACGCTCAGCGTGTGGTACTTGGTGACTGGTATAGCCAGGGTAGCGTTCTTGAGTTTAATAGCCCGCAGGATTTTCAGCTGAAATCATTCAAATAATCGGCTTTGCCGCTGAAAACTAACCCGCTACCATTTTCTGGCTGATAATGTACAATCAGTATGTAATGTTACTCAAATCAACCAGTCAGGTGACTGCAAGGCATTCAGGAGTAACTCTAAATTATATGAAATCACCCCTTTCGCTTTACTGAATAGCATCCACTCAGATGCATTACTGAGGTGATATTGAATTAATTTAGATGATAACAATAAGAATAATAGCGACAGAATCTATCTAAATAAATATATGAATACACTTTAAATAATCAACATTTTTAAACTATGTCAAACAGCGGTATACCAGGTTATAAAATATTAAAGTTAATTGGCAAGGGCGGCACCTCCAAAGTCTTCCTTGCTATACAGATTTCTGTCGGCAGAACTATCGCCGTTAAAGTTCTAAGTAAAGAATTATCACAGGACCTCGACTTTAGTCAGCAGTTTCTAAAAGAAGCCAACTGCGGCGTACTTAATCATCCCAATATAATCACTATTCATGATGCCGGCGAAAGTAATGGCCATTTATATATTGCCATGGAACATCTATCTGGTGGTGACTTAAAACTAAAAATGCAGCAGGGCATCAGTGAAGACGAAGTCATTCGGATTATCACCCAGATCGCCCGTGCTCTAAGTCATGCCCATAGCAATAATTTTACCCATCGCGATATTAAACCCGGTAATATTTTATTTGATGAACACGACAATGCGATTCTTGCTGATTTTGGCATCGCTAAAACATTACGTTTTGCTCACGACAATTCAATTATAAGCGGTTTTATCGGTACACCTAACTACATAAGCCCCGAGCAGGTCTCCGAACAACCGGTAGATCATCGATCAGATTTATACAGCCTTGGCGTGGTCTACTACGAAATATTAACCGGTGTGAAGCCATTCACAGCCGACTCAACATACACATTAATTTTTAAGCACCTTAAAGAGCCAGTTCCTCCATTGGCTGAAAAATATCAATGCCATCAGGCTATTATCAATAAGCTACTGGAAAAAAAGCCGGACGACCGTTACCAGAGCGCCAATGAACTCATAAAAGATTTAGAAAACATTAAAAACCCGGTAATAGCTGAACCGATCGAGCCAGCGAAAAAGTCATCCGGTAACGCCCTGCGTAATAGCAGTGTGTTAGTCATTTTATTAATCGCTTTATCTTCAGTTATTTACACGCAGCTACAACCGGCAAAAATAAAGTTAAAAATACCTGAATCAGTTGCCATTAAATCATCAATGGATAAAAAGACCATTGAAAAGCTTGAAGAGTACATTAAAAAAACCGCTGCTCAAAATGTATTACTGGAGCAGGAACAACGCAGCTTAAAAGCCATCACTTCACATCTGACCAACGCTTCGAAATATCTGGGATTAAACCAGTTAATCAGTCCACAGAATAAAAATGCGCTTTATGAGTTTCAGCAGGTTTTATTGTTAGACGAAGACAATACCCAGGCGCAATATGGAATTCAGTACATAATTAACTACTATAAAGAACGGGCAAACGATGCTCGTAATAATCACCACTATGATGACAGCATCGACAATATTAATACCGGCCTCACTATAAATAGCAACGATGCCGAGCTTCTGGCTATGCATAAAGAAGTCAGCAGTTTAATGGCGTTACAAACCGACGACAAAAAAATTCACAGTGGATTAAAAAGAGCAGATCGGTTTATTCGAAAAAACAAACTAATTGATGCGAAATTAGAGCTCCATGAGCTTAATCGCCTCTATAAAAACAACAAAGCCATTAAGTCAAAACTGGCATTCGTAAAGAAAAAGCTGAAACGCGAAAAATATATTAATCATGCCCTGGTAATATCAACCAGCCTGCTTAAAGAAACGCCCTTATCAGAGCTTAATCTCAGTGAAGCCTGTGAGAATGGTTACAGTCTGATAAAACTTAATCCAGAAAATAAGAAAGTCAAAAAAATTATCAACACCTGCGCTAACCAATATTTAAATCTGGCTCGGCAGGCAACTACGACAGAAGAAGCAATTGAGCTAACGGAAACCGGCCTGTACTATAACCCTAACAACCCGGAGCTTTCACTGTACTTACAGGAGCTTCTAACGTCCGAACCCACAAGCCAGAAAAAACGCACCACCAACTAATACTTACACCTATTTAAAACGTTTTATATTCCTTGTATGAAACAGGCAGTGTGAATAACCGCATATCAGAATCAATGTATTCATAGCTTTTTAAAAACTTAACATAGTCACGGCTATAACTGATTTTTACCGGTAAGCCAATATTATAATAGTCTCCTGCGTGGTAAACCTGATCAACTAAAAAGCAGGGTGAATGCATATCTTTTGGCGTATGGTGCAATGTTGCCACCTGCTGCCCGGAGAGAATTTTCTGATAAGCATACAAAACTTTCATTTCCTCAGCATAAATATCTTTAATTAAAAATACTTCTGTACACGACTTATCATCCGCAACTACATTATAAGAAAAAACTGTTTTATTCTGTATTTTAGGCGCCTTGCTCATGGCAGTCTGTTTAACAGACACTTCGAAATCAAACTCCGGTTGAGTCCATGGGTTATTTTCAATTTTTAAAATTGTCTGATCTTCGTGATTGACGCTATAAATAACTTTTTTATTCACATCAAATAAAACAAAATCAGCGGCATCATCGCCATTATCAATTCTGACAAACTGCTGATTAATAATATATCGCATGGTTTGTGTCCCGGCACCTTTCTCAACTTCATCATAATAAAGCGCCAGACTTTTCTGTTTCTGTGCAAATGCGGCACCTGAAAACATTAAGCTTATTAAAAATAATACGACTGTTTTTTGCATATTAAAAATATCTCTTTTATCGCCTTCAAGGGCATCCTGTTAGCTTTGGTAATGATTTTATCAAAGCAGCGTATTTGTGACTGAAATTCGAACAAATCATTGTGTGTATAAAAACAATAGATCACTAGTGATAACAAATATAAAGTAGACTTCGCAGCAATGCCGTTATCGTGCTACAACTACCGTTAAAACACTAGTCACTTTATATCATGTTAAATTTCAAGTGCATTTAAATCCGCTATTTCCTGTGCAGAGAAACCGGCCTGTAAACGCGCAATTTCATCAAATGGTCCGCGCAGGCTACCTTTCATATAATCGCGAATTAATTGCTTAAAGGTTTCGCGATAGTCCAGTTTACGCTGCTCACAAAGATACTTAAACCAGTGGCTTCCAATTGCCACATGACCGATTTCATCTCTGTGTATGATCTCTAAATGGCCGATAAATTCAGTATCTTTTGACTGCGCCAGTTTTCTTAAAATACCCGGCGTCACATCCAGCCCGCGAGCTTCCAGCACGCGCGGTACCAGTGCCATTCGAATCATTACATCATGAGCCGTCAACTGCGCCATTTCCCACAAACCATTATGCGCATTAAAATCGCCATATTTTGCATCGCGATTATGTAAATAAGATTCAAGGAGTGTGTAGTGATAGGCTTCTTCAGACGCAACTTTTAACCAGTCAGCATAATAGGCGTCCGGCATATTATTAAACCGGTACACCGCGTCCAGCGCCAGATTAATTGCATTGAATTCAATATGGGCCAGCGCATGACATAACACCACCCTGCCCTCATCAGTGTGCATACTGCGCCGGGAAACTTCTCTGGGAGCAACCAGATCAGGTTTATCCGGCCGGCCAACCGCGCCGATATCAGGCGCCTTAAAAGATGAATCTATCTGCAACTTACCCGCACACCAGTCGGCGTAAAGCATTTGCGTTAACTCAACTTTCTGAGCCGGTTCACAGGCGTCTAAACAAATTGCCGTGCGTTCAAATAATGATGACATAGAGATAACTCTGTAATTTAATTTTTATCTCTGCTGAAGGGAGAGGAATAGCTTACTTTTGTATATGCCGGGGCATGCATTTAGAGTAACGATCCGTCATACCGGCGAAGGCCGGTATGACAAACTTAATTATTACTTTTAGATCTTCAAGATCAACTACTTCGGCTTCCACACACCAAAGGCATCCTGTGCAGGTGGTGCAACCGGTGGTTTCTGCCCTTCCATATAATCAAACACATGCTTCATAAAACCACTTAAGTCTTCCAGTGCATCGGTCTTATTCATCTGTGGATTATCAATACTGGAAAGCAACATGCCGGCAGCAGCCACCAGGTATTGCATAGACATTACGTCATCAGAGGTGCGAGGATCCTGCTTTTTCAGCGCTGCACGTAAATCTGTCATTAATTCGGGCGATAGTTGAATACCGTCATCACTCATTTTATTTTTCCTGAAATTAGTTCAAAATAGGGTTATGGCGGTGCATTCTACAGCAAAGCCACCCGCTATATCATTCCAAATTATCAGGGATTATTCTCATTATGTACAAACTATGTGTATTCATCCCCGCCAGCCACCTGACGCAGGTTAAAGCCGCCATGTTTAAAGCCGGCGCGGGAAAAATCGGCCAGTATGACCACTGTAGCTGGCAAACCTCCGGACAGGGTCAGTTTCGACCACTGGCGGGAAGCCAGCCCTTTATCGGTACAGCCAATCAAGTTGAAACCGTTGAAGAATATAAGGTAGAGCTGGTGGTTGCTGAGGCGTTGATTAAAGAGGTGATTGCCAGCATGAAACAGGCCCACCCCTATGAAGAGCCCGCTTATGATGTCTGGCAGCTGGCGAAACTTTAAAATACAATAGGATATGCTAATATTCGACCCCAGAGATTAAGATACTCTCAAACTAACACTTTGCCAATTATTTTGGAGAACAACTATGTACGGTTTTGATGTAACAATTGACGCAACAATGCAAGCGGCAGAAGAGAAAGTTCGCGAAGCACTGGCAACAGAAGGCTTTGGCGTGTTAACCGAAATTGATGTACAGAAAGTGATGAAGGCTAAACTGGATATCGACCGTAGCGGCTACAAGATTTTAGGTGCATGCAACCCGAACCTGGCTCACGAAGCCATCGAAGCTGAACCGGATATTGGTTTACTGCTGCCCTGCAATGTTTTACTGCGCGAACTAGACGGTGGTAAAGTGAATGTAAGCTTTATGGACCCGGTTGCGGTTTTGGGTATGGTTGATAACCCTAAAATTGCTGAAGTGGCACCGATGGTACAGGGCAAGCTTAAGAAAGTTGCGGCTAGTCTTTAAATCATATTTTATCGTTATAAATATGGTTTTGATTTCACATTATTATAAGTGTGTATAAAAACTTAAAACAAACTTCGTCATTCCCGAAAGTTTTTATCGGGAATCCAGCGACTTTACAGTACATAAGACACTAGATCCCCGACACAAGCATTCGGGGATGACGACATACTGTTTTCTACCATAAATCACGTGCTTAATAACGTGACTTATCAAACCAAACAACGGAAACCAAAACGTGATTATAAAACCCAAAACCCGCGGATTTATCTGCACCACCACTCACCCTACCGGCTGTGAAGCAAATATTGCCGAGCAAGTTGCCCGCGTAAAAAAAGACGGCGCAATTGAAAGCGGCCCGAAAAATGTACTGGTGATCGGATCATCCACGGGCTACGGTTTAGCCTCACGCATTACTTCCGCCTTTGGTTGTGGCGCTGCAACACTCGGCATCTTTTTAGAAAAAGCCCCCCGCGAAACCAAGCCCGGTTCCGCTGGCTGGTATAACTCCGCCGCCTTTGAAAAAGCTGCACATGCCGAAGGCCTGTATGCCAAAAGCATAAACGGCGATGCGTTTTCCAATGAAATGCGCAGCAAAGCAATTGAAACTATTAAGCAGGACATGGGCAAAATTGATTTGGTGGTTTACTCACTGGCCTCGCCGGTACGTAAAATGCCGGATAGCGGTGAAGTAATTCGCTCGGTATTAAAACCAATAGGTGAAGTGTATAAAGCCACCGCTATCGACACCAGCAAAGACACCATTATCGATGCTGAAATCGAGCCGGCTACCGAAGAAGAAATTCAAAACACCATTACTGTCATGGGCGGTCAGGACTGGGAGCTGTGGATTGATGCACTGAAAAATGCAGACGTATTAGCCGACGGCGTTAAAACTGTTTCCTACGGTTACATCGGCACCGAAATCACCTGGCCCATTTACTGGCACGGCGCACTCGGCAAAGCCAAAGAAGATATGGACCGTGCCGCCGGTGCCTTAAGAGAACAATTAAAAGACCTGAATGGCGATGCCAGTATGGCGATATTAAAAAGTGTCGTTACCCAGGCATCCGCCGCCATTCCGGTAATGCCGCTATATCTGGCCATGGGCTTTAAAGTCATGAAAGAGCTGGGCATTCACGAAGGCTGCATCGAGCAAATCAATCGCATGTTCCGCACTCAGCTATATAAAGATGGCGGCGCAGACTTAGACGACAGCGCCCGCATCCGCATGGACGACTGGGAACTGCGCGATGACGTGCAGGATAAAGTCAAAGCTATCTGGCCAAATGTGACTACTGAAAACTTATATGAGCTTTCAGATTATCAGGGTTATAAAGATGAGTTTCTGAAACTGTTTGGCTTTGGTGTTGCCGGTGTGGATTACGAAGCGGATGTTAGTACGCTGGTTGAGTTTGAGCCGATTAAGCTGTAGTTTTTTATTTAAAGGCAAAAGCATTTTGTCCGCAAATGGACGCGAAGGAACGCAAATAAACAATCAGGTATTCAGGTCAACCCTACTCTGTGTACGAGTTAACTTTAGCTGACGATATGACGAGACTCCCCTCTTGGTAAAAGAGGGGTTGGGGGAGATTTTCTTCTGTTTAGCTGCTGCCCCGCTAACATCAGCGCCCCCGTCATCTCCGACACAAGCATTCTGGAATGACGATAACGGTGTTCACTATTTTCATGTCACAATTAATCAATTGCCGATTAATTACTGGTTATACCCAACTCACAAAAAACCGTTTCAAACGGTTAACAGAACAGCAATGATTGAGTTTAATTTTTTAAATTTGCGTTCATTTGCAGACACCCCGCCTTTAACGCTTTTTATTTCTAAGTCCAACATGCGACACCGACTCATAAAACGCTACCGATACAATAATCAAACCACCCACAATAATTCCCACTGTCGGCACTTCATCTAAAATCAGCCAGGCAAAACCCGCCGCCGCCAAAGGTTGCAAACAACTGATCATTGCAATCGACTTCGCCGGTAAATGTTTTAAACTAAACGACAATAAACTGTGTGCCATTGCCGTACTGATTGCACCCAGCAATACCAGTAATAACCAGTCATGGGTTTGTAATGAAGCAATTGCATCCACATCGATAAATAACACCAGCATAACCGCAATCGCCATCACCTGATGCAAAATCAAACTGTCCGATGGTACGCTGGCGTGATTATATTTCTGTAATAGATTTCGCAGTGAAAACAACAAGGCAGACATCACGCCCCAGAACACACCCTGCATCGCAGCACTATCAAACTGATTTAAATCATCCCCTACCATAATTGCGATACCGGCAAACACCACAATCGCCGCAATAACATCCGGCAGTTTAATGGCTTTTTTATTAAACAAAGGTTCAAGAAAAACCGTAATCACCGGATAGGTAAACAGTGACAGCATACCAATCGCCACCGTAGATATTTGCATGGCATGGTAAAAGCTCACCCAGTGCAGACCCAGAACAATACCGACCATATACACACCGGCATACTCTTTGACACTGCTTAAGCGAATCGCCCGTTTTTGCATCACTGCAAAAAGCAATAAAGCCAGCAGCGCCATTACACTACGAAGCTGCGTAACCGTCACCGCATCCAGAGGTATTAGCTTGGAAAACAGACCATTTAGCGAAAGCAGAAAAACCGCCACATATAAAATGCTTAAGCCGTGTTTTGAATCTGTCATATTAAATACTGAAATTAACCGGGGCGCGCATTATATAACAACCGACCACATTATGTAGCCATTAGCCGAGCTGAATAACAGATGCAAACGACCTACCACGACTCACAATCCAGCACATCCGGATGCACCCGGTACACGCCTTTACGAATACGAAACAAATATTTTGTATGAGAGAAAGTCTCACGCCCGGGCTCAATAGTGGCTGCGGGTAAAAACGAATTAATGTAATCTGATTTAATATCAGAAAAAACCGCCTTAAATTCTTTTAACGTAAACACCACGCCCCTGTCATCAATAGACCCCAACTCACCATTTTTAACCGCCTCAATAAACCTATTTTTCAGTAACGATTTTTTCTGTTTCATACCTGTCCTTATTAAATTGAATGTAAAACAAAAAGCATAAAATTACCCGGCAGCCATTCCGTCATACCAGCGAAGGCAGGAATTCAGTGGCTTAAGTTAATGTAAAAATTCACCGCATCCTTAACCGTCATCCCCGAATACTTCAATCGGGGATCCAGCGACCTGAATCACGCAGCATTAAAAAACCAAAGGAAACCCGGCACCCAAACAGGTGCCGAGTAGCCAACCTACATATCCACCAGTCACGCAACCACAGGCTAAAGCAACTCTGCCCAATCAGACCCGGTAAAGTAAAAGTCAGCCGGTGAAAAACCAGACAGATCAAAACACGCCGGATCTATTGCGTCCTCCCCCAAACCAACCCCACACTCCACAGCCTCATCAAGCAACAAACGCACCGCCTCCAGCCGGCATTCCATCGCCCAATATTTCAACAACAAGCGATTTTTCTCAGCCACAGGCAGGGGTAAACGCAGCAGGTAATTAACATGCGAGCGCAGGGTTTCCATTGTTGCGGGGAGTGTATCGTTAAGCAGAGTTGAAAGTTCGGGCAAGGTTTGCGCACCGCTTAACCCACGATCAGGCATAAAAACAGCAGCCTGCTGTCCATGCTTGTGTCCATGGGGTTTAGCGGGTATCCGGTGATTTACCGAATCATCAGAAGGTGATGATTTAAAAAAGTTTGTTTTCGCTACTGATTTTCTTTGGACAAAGTCTGTCTGTAGCGTAGAATATTTTCTAGCCATAATTACCTCGTTGAAGGTTGTTGTGGTTAGCTGGCTTTTGGTGTTGATGCACCTTAGGTCAGCGATTGTAATTCAAGGTTTAGTGTATGAGTTTGTCGATAGGCTACTCCTTATATATGGTTGGTTAATTTAATTATTATTTAATATCGACCATATCTGTACGTTGTTAATGTGTAATCGTAAAGTGGCAGCCTCGTGGTACAAACTGATTAAACCTATTCGTTACAGGCGCGGGGTTGTCACTTTGTGATTGATCATTAAATAATCTTTCAAACTCTAGCATAGAGAATGTTTAAAAGGCCACGGTTTTTTAAGCGCTATAAGCAATTTATTTCACGTGAGTTAATTGTTAAACAACGATCAAACTAGCTTTCATAAACAGTTGAAAAGCAACCAGTGGTGTAACATCTGATATAGTGGAAAGAAAAGAGGTCTAAAAGGCCTTATATCTACAAAATAAAAATTCCTTACACGGTTAAAATAAATTACGTGTAATTAATAAAATCCTGTATAACTTAAACAAGATGCACAACCAAATTACTTATGATTTATTTATCCAGCTATCCCAGAAAATAATGTATAGCTCACGAGCTATATAGTGAAGAATATCGGCCAATAATCGACCTATATAATCATTTAACGAGATAAAAAAACAAACATAACACTTATACTGTAAGTCATTGATTTAAATAAATTAATTATAGAAAAGTAAGTAGATATCAACAATAATCTATACGCCCATCAAAGCTTGCAAAATGCAACACATAGCGACTATCATACTAACAGATAACAGTAACCGATGGAGATAGCTGGATTTACAGATATCTCAGTGAACAGGTAAATCTAGATACTTAACTGTTAGAGCAACAAAATAAAATACAGAGAGAGAGGATAAATTTTTGAGCTTCAATAAAAAGAAAGCAAAACATATCGCAAAAAAAGTATGTGTAAATGCGGATGAGAAGACTTTAATTAGTTCGTTCGTAGAAGTTTGTTCATTCCTGTCTGAATTTCCAGATGAGCTTTCTTGGCGAACTAGCAAGGTTAATCCTAATAAACCTGATGCGACTACTGACAAAGGTCTTGAAATGTTAGCAAATCGCTACTTTGAAGCTTACCGAAGGTCCGACTTTCCAGCAGAACCAAGTACGGTACCAGACGAAATGGTATCTGTTATTATGGAAAAGGCGTATGGATATTCAGAAGCTGAATGTAAAAAAATAAAAATTGAACATCAATATTCAATGTGCGCTGAGAATTGCGT
>CAZHEA010000024.1:11218-44890 GCA_964531165.1 uncultured Thiotrichaceae bacterium | reverse complement strand
AGCTGGTGGGCTTATTACGAGCTTGGCTGGGGTGGCTGGTGGTTCTGGGATCCGGTGGAAAATGCTTCCTTCATGCCCTGGTTAGTGGGCACCGCATTAATCCATTCCTTAGCCGCTACCGAAAAACGCGGCGTGTTTAAAGCGTGGACAGTACTGTTGGCAATCTTTGCTTTTTCATTGAGCTTGCTGGGTACATTTCTAGTCCGCTCTGGAGTATTAACATCGGTGCATGCCTTTGCGAACGACCCGGAACGCGGCATCTTTATTCTGATCTTTCTTGGTGTTGTTGTGGGCGGTTCACTGGCGCTTTACACCTGGCGTGCACCACAAATTCGCAGTGCGGTGAAACTTAATATGCTATCCCGTGAAGGCGGGTTACTGCTAAATAATATTCTGTTAGTTATTACGGCATCGGCAATTTTGCTGGGCACTCTGTATCCGCTGGCATTAGATGCACTGGATGCGGGAAAAATTTCAGTTGGCCCGCCGTATTTTAATGCGATGTTTGTACCATTAACCATTCCTATAGCACTGTTGTTAGGGGTGGCGGCATTGTCGCGCTGGAAGGCGGATAGTCTTGACCGACTGGGTAAAAAACTATTGATTCCATTTGTGTTTAGTGTCGTGATGGGTACGGTTATTCCTTACGCATTATTAGATGAAGTTAAATGGGGTGCGGTGGTGGCTGTGATGTTAGCGCTGTGGATTACCTCATTGAGCTTTGTGGGAATACTAGACCGGGTTGCCGGCAAGCAAGATAAAATGCAGGCGCTGTTAAATGTACCGCGTGGATTCTATGGTATGACATTTGCTCATATGGGAGTTGCCATGTTTGTTGTTGGTATCACATTAACCTCACTGTATAGCACCGAAAAAGATATTCGTTTAGTGCAAGGGCAATCTTATTCTATTGGTGAATATAACTTTCTGTTTGAGGGCGTACAACATGCCACAGGGCCTAATTATGTTGCCGATGAAGGATGGTTTTCGGTGAAGTATCAAGGTCAGCAGATTACCCGTTTGCACTCGCAGAAACGTTTATATAATGCCGGTGGTATGCCAATGACTGAAGCCGGAATTGATGCGGGCTTCTGGCGTGACTTATATGTTTCACTGGGTGAAGACCTGGATGGTAAAGGTGCATGGAGTGTGCGTTTATATCACAAACCCTTTATTCGCTGGATCTGGCTGGGGGCATTGATAATGGCCTTTGGCGGGCTACTGGCAGCAACGGATAAACGTTACCGCAAAAGCGTAAAAGCAGCGCAGCCGAATGTAGCTGCTGCGGAGGCTGCGTAATGGCGCGTTATTCACTGCTGTTTGGTTTTTTTATTATGATTGGCGGCTTTGCCTATATGCTGAACCGCACCAATACGGGTGATTATAATCCACGGGATATTCCCACCGAGTTTATTGGTCGCAGTGCGCCGGCAATTAATGTTCCCGACTTATATAATGAAACTGAGATAGTGAAAACAGCTGACATGCTGGGCAAAGTCTGGCTGTTTAATGTGTGGGGAACCTGGTGCCCTGAATGCTGGCGTGAGCATGCTTATTTAATGGAATTAAATCGCAATGGTATTCCTATTGTAGGGCTTAACTGGCGTGATACTCGTGTGGAAGCTAAAGCGATGATAACTAAAATGGGTAACCCGTTTGTTAAAATCGGTTTTGACCCGGACAGTTCGGTGGCGATTGACTGGGGGGTATATGGTGCGCCGGAAACCTTCCTGATAAATGCTAAAGGTCAGATTATGGCTAAACATGCCGGTGGTATTACACCGTCGGTTTGGCAAAAAAAGTTCAAACAGTATTTTGTTAAATAATAAAAGTAAGGCTGAAAAAGTATTTTACAGCTTTATTGGTGAGTCATTTCAGCGAAGACTGGAATTCAGTGGCTTTGGTTTATTGAAAATCAAGCCACTGGATTTCCGTCTCAATAGCATACCGGAATGGCAAAGTTTTTTATCTACCCTTGAGTTAAATAAAAAATGAACAGTTTAAAAGTATCGTTTTTTTTAATGTTGATTTTACTGTTTTCAACAGCAGTACAAGCCAGATTCGAAACCCACGATTTTGCTACGCCAAAAATGGAAAGCGATTATAACGTATTGGTGCAGGAGCTACGTTGTCTGGTTTGTCAAAATCAGAACCTGGCTGATTCCAATGCAGAGCTTGCGCAGGACATGCGATTACTGGTTTATAAAAAACTCAGCGAAGGTATGAGCAAAGATGAAATCGTTGATTTTATGGTGGTACGTTACGGCGATTTCGTGATGTATCGGCCACCGGTTAAAAAATCGACTTTTTTACTCTGGTTTGGGCCGTTAATATTTTTTGTAGTGGCGGCACTGGTGGTCTTTAGTTATATGCGTAAACAGAATAAAGAGGCTGATGATGTGATTGATGAGCAGCAACAAAAAAAAGCCCATTCGTTGCTGGATGATTAATCCCGTTATGTGTATTGAATAACTAGAGTTTTATTGAAATAGAATCAAAAGGCAACGGCCTGGTGCCGTTGCCTAAAAAGAACCCCCGGAATTTTTATGATTAGTTTTATTGTTAGTGCAGTTGTTTTAGTTTTACTCGCGATCATATTTATTGTGCCTACACTGCGCAAACAAAATTATGCGTTTTCTGATGAATACGATGATTTGAATGTGACGATTGCAAAAGAACGTTTAGTCGAAATTAAACTGCAATTAGAAAGCGGTGAAATTAATCAGCAAGCTTATCAGCAAATGCATGCTGAGCTTGAATCGACATTGGCATTAGATTTAAGTGATGCAGGCCAGTCCGGTAATGAACAACCCGTAGCATCTAAAACGAATAAGCTGGCAGCGTTAATACTGGCTCTTTCAATTCCGCTAGCGGCGGCAGGCCTGTATTATCAGTTAGGTGATTTTAAAGCCGCAACCGGCACACGGATTGCACAAACGGTGATACCCGCCGGTGAAAATCATTCGAAAATGACAATGGAAGAGGCGCTGGCAAAGCTTGAACAACGACTTGCGCAGGATCCGAATAATCCGGATGGCTGGTTTATGTTAGGTAAAACCTATATGGCGGTAAAGCAGTTTCATAAAGCTGCGGCTGCTTATGAAAAAGTGCTGGAGCTAGAAAGCGCCAGTCAACAGCCTGAAGATCCGGAATTACTGCTGCGTTATGCGGATGCGATAGCGATGACGGAAGGTGGCAGTTTAACCGGCAAAGCAAAGCCCATTGTTGATAAAGTGATAAAGATGATGCCGAATAACCCGACGGTGTTATGGATGGCGGGGACGTCAGAAAGCCAGCAGGGAAACTATGCCAAAGCGTTAACATTCTGGTATAAGTTGTATCCCATTATCAGTCAGGATGCAGAGGCGCAGCAGCAGCTGTCTCTTTTAATTAAAAAAGCAGAGGATCAGTTACCGGCAGACAAAGTTGCAGAATTGAAAAAAGCCGTACCTACGCAAATGCAGCAATCAGCCGCATTGCCTACGGCTCAAGCAATGGCCCCCGCCGGTGATGATGGTGCCGCGCAGATTATGGTTAGCGTTGAGCTGGATCCGTCTTTAAAAGACCGGGTTAGCCCCGGTGATACATTATTTATTTTTGCTAAAGCCATGCAGGGGCCGCCAATGCCACTGGCAGCAGTTAAGAAAACAGTAGCTGATTTGCCAATTACGGTAAGCTTAAGCGATGCAATGGCGATGATGCCACAAATGAAATTATCGAGTTTTGAACAGGTGAAAATTTCTGCAGTGATTAGTAAATCCGGGCAGCCGGGTACTCAGCCGGGTGATTTATTTGCTGAAAAGTCACCGGTAAATGTTAAGGCTCAGGAGAAAATCAAGCTGATTATTAATCAGATTAAATAATTCGCCAATATGTCCGGCAACCGACCCGGTAAATCCTCACTGATAAATACTCATATGAATCAGTGAGGTGGCGTTTTTCTAACAAGCCGCTCCAACGCTCTTTTCTATATCTGTTTTTCTCAATAAATGCATTCTGTGTATGCTTTAATTTCCGCTCTGTGAATTTATTTCAGATAGGGTGGATGTCTTTGTACTAATAAGTTCTGTTTTTTCGACTATTGTCTGCATATAAATCTGTCTTCCCCAAAATATAAGCAGCTGCTAATTTGACCTGAATCAATGTTAAGTTCATCTAATGTGCTTTACTCATTATACAAGATAAGTGTTAGCCAGATAATCTCCAGCAACGAGAGGGCAAGTTGAAAGCACAGGCTATAAATCGTAAACAGTTTCTACAAGGTCAATTTAAAGGAGAGATTCCAATTCGTCCCCCCTGGTCGATAGAGGAGTCACTTTTTACGGATGTGTGTACCCGGTGCTTTGAATGTGCGCAGGCATGTCCGTCTAATTTAATTGTAAAAGCGGCAAGTGGCTTTCCTCAAATGAGTTTTAAGCGGCTGGGCTGTGATTATTGTGAAGCTTGTGTGCAGGCATGTCCTGAGTCGGCATTAATACTATTAGAAAATAATCATCAGACTCCGTGGTCGCAATTAGCCGTTATTAACAATCAGTGCCTTGCTGAAAATGGCACAGTGTGTCGTTCCTGCGGTGAAGCGTGTGAAGTGTCTGCAATTGAGTTTAAATTAGTGGTAGGTGGTAGTAGTCAGGTCAATATCAATACAGCAGTCTGCAATGGCTGTGGTGAATGTGTGCATGTGTGTCCAGCACAGGCAATAACTGTCCGTAAATATCCGCAAGGAAAAACATCATGAGTAAATATAATATTTGCAGTGCACTGGTGCACGCAAAGCTTGAGCAGATTGATTCTGTCAGGCAGACCCTTGAGAGTCAGGCGGGTGTGGAAGTGCATGCACAAACCGAAGATGGTCGATTAGTCGTGACCATAGAAGATGAAAACCGAAAAGAAGTTGGAGATCGAATTATGGGATTTTATAAAATCTCAGGTGTTTTATCGGCTTCAATGATTTACCAGTTTAGTGATGATGAATTTAACGAACAAGAAACTTTAGAAATACAATCTAATGAAGAGAGGATGTCAGCATGAAAATGACACGGCGTGAATTTGTAAAAAATAATGCGATAGCAGCAACTGCCACAGCTGCTGGTGTAACGATTCCCGGCATGAAAGAAGTGCTGGCCGCCTCTGAAGATAAAATTCGCTGGGATAAAGCTCCCTGTCGTTTTTGCGGCACTGGCTGCTCGGTATTGGTCGGTACACAAAATGGAAAAATTGTGGCGACGCAGGGTGATCCGGATGCACCGGTTAATAAAGGTCTGAACTGTATTAAAGGTTATTTCCTGTCAAAAATTATGTATGGGAAAGATCGTTTGACCAAACCGCTATTGCGTAAAACCAACGGGGTATACGATAAAGAAGGTGAGTTTGAAGAAGTCAGCTGGGATGAAGCCTTCGGCATTATGGCTGAGAAATGGAAAGCCGCGATGAAAAAAGACATGGCCGCTAATAAAGGTAAGCCGGCGGATAAGCTCACTTCAACAGTCGGTATGTTTGGCTCCGGTCAGTGGACAATTTTTGAAGGCTATGCCGCATCTAAATTGATGAAGGCGGGTTTTCGCTCAAACCATATAGATCCGAATGCACGGCATTGTATGGCATCAGCAGTTGGCGGCTTTATGCGTGCCTTTGGCGCAGACGAACCCATGGGGTGTTACGATGATTTAGAACACGCAGATGCATTTGTGTTGTGGGGTTCAAATATGGCGGAAATGCATCCTATTTTATGGACGCGTATTACCGATACCCGTCTCACAAAAGACGATTGCGAAGTGCATGTATTATCAACATTTATACATCGTTCATTTGATCTTGCAGATAACCCGATGGTTTTCCATCCACAAACCGATATGGTGATTTTAAACTATATTGCCAATCATATTATTCAGACAAAAGCCTATAACAAAGACTTTATCGGTAAGCACGTAAACTTTAAAAAGACACCGACCGATATTGGTTACGGTTTACGCCCCGAGCATGAGCTGGAGAAAAAGAAAACTGGCAAAGGCGGTAAGCTCAGTAGTATTTCATTTGAAGAATATGCTAAGAGTATTGAAAAATATACACTGGATTATGCGCACGAAATTTCCGGTGTACCAAAGAAAAACCTACAGCGTTTAGCTGAACTTTATGCTCACCCAACTAAAAAAATAACATCGCTATGGACCATGGGCTTTAATCAGCATACACGTGGTGTGTGGACTAATGGCTTGATGTATAACGTACATTTATTAACCGGAAAAATTTCACAGCCGGGTAACGGTCCGTTCTCACTAACCGGACAGCCTTCTGCCTGTGGTACGGCTCGCGAAGTCGGCACATTCTCGCATCGTCTGCCAGCGGATTACGTGGTTAAGAAAAAATCTCATCGTGAATTTGCAGAAAAAATCTGGGAGTTGCCGGAAGGTACAGTGCCGGGTAAGCCGGGTTATCACGCGGTGCTACAAAACCGTATGTTGAAAGATAGCAAGCTGAATGTGTACTGGGTAATGTGCAATAACAATGTGCAGGCTGCGGCTAATTTAAATGAAGAGACATTACCGGGATATCGTAATCCGGATAATTTTATTGTCACTTCTGATCCGTATCCAACTATAACCGCAATGGCATCTGATTTAATTTTACCCACTGCTATGTGGACAGAAAAAGAGGGGGCTTATGGTAATGCAGAACGCCGTACCCAGTTCTGGCGACAGCAGGTGAGTGCGCCGGGTGAATCCAAATCTGACTTATGGCAGTTAATGGAATTTTCAAAACATTTTAAAATGGAAGATGTGTGGCCTGCCGATTTATTAGCTAAATCGCCACAGTATAAAGGCAAAACGTTATTCAGTGTGCTGTTTGAAAACGGCTATGTAAACCAGTTTAAAAAGCAGACGGTAATGGATGACCGGGGTAATAAATATCAGAATGATGAAATGGAAGACTTCGGTTTTTACGCACAAAAAGGTTTATTTGAAGAGTATCGTCGCTTCCAGTTGGAAGGTGTGAAAAAAGGTCATGAGCAGGCACCATTTGATACCTATCATAAAGTTCGCGGTTTGAGATGGCCGGTAGTTAATGGTAAAGAAACTCTCTGGCGTTATGCAGAAGGTTATGACCCGTATGTTAAAAAAGGTGAGGGCTTTAAGTTTTATGGTAAGAAGGATGGCAGGGCAAATATTATTACTGCACCTTACGAGCCAGCTGCAGAAAGTCCGGATAATGAATATGATTTGTGGTTATCAACCGGCCGTGTTTTAGAACACTGGCATTCTGGTACGATGACGCGTCGTGTGCCGGAACTGTATCGTGCGGTTCCTGATGCGGTGGTATTTATGCATCCGGATGATGCCAAATCACGTGGTTTACGTCGCGGTTTAACCGCAAAAATAATTTCACGACGTGGTGAAATAGAATGTCAGGTTGAAACCCGTGGTCGTAATCGTCCACCAAAAGGTCTGGTGTTTGTACCCTGGTTTGATGCGGGTCGGTTGATTAACAAAGTCACGCTGGATGCCACTGATCCGTTATCTAAAGAAACCGATTACAAAAAGTGCGCCATTAAGATAGAGAAGGCTTAGATCCGTTATTAGTTGATGGTCTTTAATCAGCCATACTGGCAATGTCGGTTTGTTCTGGTTAAAGATTGAATGACCTTTCAAAGCATAGAAATATATAGAATAGAAAACAGGAATAAATATTAAGTGAATACCAGCGCAAACACGACATTAAACAGTCGCCGTAAATTTCTGGAAAAAGTTTCCAGAACGGCTGGTGGTGCTGTGATGTTCGGGATAGGTTTGGGCCTGTATTCACAACAGTCTAAATCATTACCCACGGGTGCAATTCGTCCACCGGGTGTAAAAAATGAAATCGATTTTTTATCGGCATGTATACGTTGTGGATTGTGTGTGCGCGATTGTCCCTACGATACGTTAAAGCTTTCAAAGCTTGGCGATAGCGTTGCACTGGGTACACCTTATTTTGATGCGCGTAGTGTCCCCTGTGAAATGTGTGAAGATATTCCATGTATTAAGGCCTGTCCTACAGGGGCATTAAATCCTGATCTTACTGATATTGATAATGCACAGATGGGATTGGCTGTGCTGATAGATCAGGAAGCCTGTATTGCGTTTCAGGGGCTGCGTTGTGAAGTATGCTATAACGTTTGCCCGGTTCGTGATAAGGCTATTTCTATTGAGTACTCACATAATAAACGTACCGGAAAACATGCGTTATTTATTCCAGTGGTGCATTCGTCTGATTGCACTGGATGTGGAAAATGTGAGCATGCCTGTATTCTTGATGAGGCGGCAATAAAAGTATTACCCACAAAACTGGCGAAAGGTGAGCTGGGTAAGCATTATCGTTTGGGCTGGGATGAAAAGCGTCAGGCTGGTGAAAGTTTAGTGACTCCGGATATTGAACATCAGTATAACTTGCCAGAGGGAACCCGTTATGACTATGAAGGTGAAGGATTAATTCAGCCTGAAACAACACCGCCGAAAACACCATTTGAAAAAACTGCGATTGAGCGTTTGAACGGAGGCAAGCTGTAATGGCGGCCAGTGTTAAAAAAATCGGCGAGGATGCTATTGATTCAAAAGGCTGGTTAGTGGCACATAAGTGGTTGTTGCTTAGACGTATCAGCCAGCTGAGTATTTTGCTTTTATTTTTAGCCGGGCCGATGTTCGGAGTCTGGCTTGTTAAAGGCAATATGAGTTCGAGCTTAATTCTGGATACGTTGTCGTTAAGTGACCCGTTTGTGTTTATGCAATCTATTTTTGCAGGGCATTATCCGCAATTAACCGTGCTGAGCGGGGCGTTAATTGTTACTGCATTTTATTTAGTTGTTGGTGGACGGATATATTGTTCGTGGGTATGCCCGATCAATATGGTTACCGACCTTGCTGACTGGGTCAGGCGTGTGTTTAAAATAAAAACCACATTACACTTTGCTCGAGCCAGTCGTTATGGTTTTCTGGTTGTGTTATTTATTCTGGCAGCCGTTACAGGAACGCTGGTATGGGAGTTGGTTAACCCGGTAACATTGCTACAGCGCGAGCTGGTTTTTGGGATGGGGTTTTCGTGGCTGTTAATCAGCGGCATATTTATTCTTGATGCATTGGTTAGTCGCCGTGCGTGGTGTAGTCACCTTTGTCCAATGGGTGCATTTTATAGTGTATTGGGAAAATTCAGTTTAATAAAAGTAAATGCAGCAAACAGAATAGAGTGTAATGACTGTATGGACTGCTATGCGATATGTCCGGAACCACAGGTTATAAAGCCTGCGCTTAAAGGCAGTGGCAGTGTGTTAATTGATTCTGGAAACTGTACAAACTGTGCGCGTTGCATCGATGTTTGTGCAAAAGATGTTTTTACTATTAATCACCGATTTATTAATTTAAAACCATAACTTCATGATATGTTTATTAACTTCTCAGGGGGAGTTTAACTTATGAAAAATTCAATTTTAGCAGGGTTAATACTGGTGGGTTCATCAGTGCTAGTGTCAACTGGCGTAATAGCAGGACCAGGTGAAGTTAATTCATTACGTGGTTCATCGGATATTGAAGCGTCATCAAATGAAGTGGTGATAAAGCGCAATATCAGTGATCAGGCCCCGATCACTCGTGAGTATGTGCAACAGCCACCGCTCATTCCGCATAAGATAAAAGGCTATAAAATTAACTTGAAATTTAATAAATGTTTAACCTGCCATAGCTGGGCAAACTACCAGAAATCAGGGGCAACGAAAATTTCACAAACGCATTTCACAGGGCGGGATGGCGAGGCGATGTCAAATGTTGCACCGCGCAGATATTTCTGTAACCAGTGTCATGTACCACAGGTAAATGCAAAACCGCTGGTGGGAAATTCATTTCAGTCAGTTAATGTCATTCACTAGAATTTAAGGGTGTAGCAATGAATATTAAGTCATTGATAAAAAAATTGAGAAGCCCGAGTACGGCAACATTAGGGAGTTTGATTGTTGCCGGATTTGTCGCGGGTGTTATTTTCTGGGGTGGGTTCAATACCGCAATGGAGGCGACAAATACTGAAGGCTTTTGTATTGGTTGTCATGAAATGAAAGAAAATGTGTATCAGGAATATAAAGAAACTATTCATTATTCTAACCGCACCGGGGTGCGGGCAACTTGCCCGGACTGTCATGTGCCGAAACCATGGATTCATAAAATGGTGCGCAAGGTTCAGGCCAGTAACGAGCTGTTACATAAAGCACTGGGCACCATTGATACGCCTGAAAAGTTTGAAGAGAAGCGTCTGGAGTTAGCACGTAATGTCTGGCGCTCTATGAAAAAAACAGACTCACGTGAATGTCGTAACTGTCATAACTATGAATCTATGGATTTTGCCGAGCAACAACGCCGCGCTGTGTCTAATCATAGTAAGGGGCTGGAGAGCGGTCAGACCTGTATTGACTGTCATAAAGGTATCGCTCATTCATTACCTGCTTTATATGAAGTAGACCCGAGTGCAGTGACTGGAAATGCTGGGCATTGATTAAGTTTTAATCAGTTCTACAGATAGCGGTTTCTGATGTACAATTAGAATCTGCTATTTTTAGAACTGATACAGATGAAAAAAACCAAAAAGTATTCACTACAACTTATACTCACAAGCTTATTTGCCGTTCTTATTCTAAGTGTCGGCGGTCTGGTAGGAACGCTTAACTATATACAAAACACAAAGCTACTGTTATCCGCCTCGGATGAAATATATGACAGAGCGTCTAAAGAAATTGTTCTTAACTATCGTAAAACATATAGTCCGGTACACAACTCGCTGGCAATGCTTTCACATTCTTCATTATCCGCCAGTAAAACATTTAAACAACGCTTAAAATATATCGGTTCAATATCCGCAGCGCTATATACTGAGGCTTCTATTACCGCCATACAACTGGGCTATGAAGATGGTGATTACTTTATTGTTAGAAAGCTTAACACCCGGGAATTAAGAGAAAAATTTAATGCTCCGGAAAAAGCGGCGATGGTGGTGGATAATCTGTCTTTTTCTGAGGTAGGTAAATCGCAACTGGACAGATTATATCTGGATAGGCATCTGCATAAGTTGCATAGTGTTACACCAGTAAACAGTGATTATGATCCGCGAACCCGTCCGTGGTTTATACAGGCTACAGACAAACCGCAAGCGATAGCACCCTATTACTTCTATTTTATGCAAAAAGTCGGTACCACAGTTACCATGAAAATGCAGCATTCTAAAACAGTGGTCGCAACTGATATTACTCTGGATGATATATCTACAGGTCTGCAACGTTCCAGAATGACAGATTTATCGGAGTTGTATTTAATTACATCTAAAGGACATGTGGTCGCTAGCTCTAATGTGAATGAAAGCTTAATTAAAAATGCCGGAGGGGATATTACCCTTAAATCATTATCTGAATTAAACAGTCATGTTGTGAAAAGTTTTTTTACTGATCATGCATTTAACGAACAGACATTAATTTTTAATGTTGATGGTGCGCCCTGGCAAGGTGCAGTTAAAAAAATCGGTAAATTAGGCGGGGATCATCTTTATCTGTTTATGTTTACGCCGGTTAAAGAGTTGCTTAAAGATGCGATTAGCATTGCGCTTAATTCATTGTATTTGCTACTGGTGATTATTTTAATGACATTGCCGGTTATCTGGTTCATCTCTAAACGTATTTCTGCAGCTATGCATCAACTGGCGATTGATGCCAAAGAAATAATGAATTTTAATTTTTCTGAGTCACCTCAGACGATAACGCGAATTGAAGAAGTTGATGATCTGGCGAATGCTCAGGCATTAATGAAATCAAGTCTAAGCCGATTTATGAGCTTGATAAATTCACTCGCACATGAAAAAAACTTTGATTCTTTGCTGGAAAAAATCACCATTGAAACACTTGATGCAGGTCAGGCAGATGCGGTGGCTACTTATTTAGTGGATGATAGTAATGGTGCTTTAAAGCCAAATACACTGAAGCTTAAAACGAATTCAAAAGTTTCAAGTGAGTGTTTGCCCGATTTTTCACTGACCGATAATAATGGGATTTCAAAGATAATTAATTCTATTGATTGTAAGTACCTGTATCAGGATGCAAAGCAGGATAAGCATTGGTCAGCACTCGCGGATAAACTCAAAGATGAAAATTTGCATCTGGTTTTATTGCCATTACGCAATCGACAGTGTGAATTTATGGGTATGATTGTTCTGGCTTATTTGTCAGATAACCGAATTGGCGATAAAAATCAGCAGCAGTCTCTGTCATTTATTCAGGCGTTTTCTGAATTTGCAGCGGTGTCGTTGGAAAGTAAATATTTATTGAAAATGCAGGAGGACTTATTTGATGCGTTTATCCGCTTAATTGCGGGAGCGATAGATGCCAAGTCTCCCTATACCGGGGGGCATTGTGAACGGGTGCCTGAAATTACTGAAATGCTTGCACAGGCCGCCTGTGATTCCAGTGAGAAAATATTTTCAGACTATCAGTTAAATGACGATCAATGGCAGGAAATTCATATTGCCAGCTGGCTGCACGATTGCGGTAAAGTCACAACGCCGGAATATGTTGTCGATAAATCAACCAAGCTGGAAACGATCTACGATCGTATTCATGAAGTACGAACTCGCTTTGAAGTATTAAAGCGTGATGCTGAAATTGAATACTTAAAAGCACTGGGAAACGGTGGTGATAAGGTTTCATTAAAACAGGAATATGAAGTTAAGATTAAAGAACTGAATGATGATTTTACATTTGTCGCTAGCTGTAATCAAGGTGGTGAATTTATGGAGGATGAAAAAATACAGCGCTTAAACCAGATTGCTGACAGGCGATGGAGCCGGACACTGGATAAACACCTGGGTGTATCATGGGAGGAAAATAAGCGTATGCACAAAGCAGCCAGTCAAAGTTTGCCGGTGGAAGAGAAATTATTATCAGATAATGTGGAACATATCATCGATCGACAGCAAGCGGATTTAATGCCCTTAGATAATCAGTGGGGCTTTAAGCTTGATGTACCCGAGTATAAGTTTAATCGCGGGGAGCTGTATAATCTGTCGATTAAGCGTGGCACGCTATCAGCAGAAGAACGCTATATTATTAATGGCCATATGGTGCAAACGATAAAAATGCTAGAGGAACTACCGTATCCATCTTATTTAAAAAACGTACCGGTGATTGCGGGTTGTCATCATGAATCGATGGATGGAACAGGTTATCCTAAACGTTTAACGAAAGAGGATATGCCCTTAACCGCAAGAATGATGGCGATTGCTGATATTTTTGATGCATTAACCGCATCAGCTCGGCCGTATAAAAAAGCCAAGACACTGAGTGAATCATTGCGGATAATGTCATTTATGTCGAAAGATAAACATATTGATAGCGATTTATTTGATCTGTTTCTGGAGGCAGGTGTATACCTGAAGTATGCTGAAAAATTTCTGGATGCAGATCAAATTGATCATGTTGATATTAATTTGTATTTATCATCCCGTGTTTAAAATAAAATAATGAAAAAACGATTTAGCCTGCAGTTTTTTTCATTATTTTTTATTTCCAATATAGCGGTTGCTGATATTATTGTGCGCGAGTTGGGTCTTAAAGATAATGAACCTGAGCCTTATGTGTTGCCATATGGTTTTGCATCTGAGGCGATGGGGTTTGTAGTAGGTGTAGCCGGTGGTATTAGTGGTTTGCCACAGGAGCAGAATAGTTTAATCGCAACGGCTTTGGTGAGTAACGAAGGGGCGGCTGCGGTTTATGTGTTTTTTAACAACTATCAGTTTTCTCAGAGCCCGCATCTTTTTATGGATGTGAGTCTGGGGCTGGGTGAGTTTCCTCAACAAAGAGCATATTTAAACACTGGGCCATCTGGCGATTCGCCACCGGCAGGCAGTAATGATTCTGATCCGGCTGATTTTTTTGAAGCAGAAGGTTTTTCAAACTGGTTGGAAGTGGATTTTAAATATGTATTTGATATTGGAAATGCGAAATCAAATCCGATTAATACTTATACTTTAAGTGACGGTTTGCTGGTCGGAGGGGCTAATGGCGGTGAAATTTTTAATCCGTTTAAATCCGGTCGGACCTATCTTCAAACCAGTTTCTTTCATCACAACAGAAATTATGATGTGGATACGGCGTTTCCTCTTTCTACTACCGGTGTTGGTGTTTCGTTAAAATATGATAATACCGATTTTCCTGTCAATCCGAGTATTGGCAGTGTACTGGATGTCAGTATTAAATATGATCCGGGCTTTGGAGATAACCAGCAATGGAGTGCAGCTGAGTTTGAATACAGTACATATTTCAAATTACCCAAAGGCCCGCTTACCGAACAACAGGTGATTGCTCTTAATGTGTGGACCGCACAGACATTGAGTGACACGCCGGCTCCACATTATTTCGGCGCAACTCTGGGAGGGCTTTATCGCCTGAGGGCCTATCCGATTGAGCGTTTTCATGATAATAGTGCGATTTATTATTCGGCTGAGTTTCGGACTATTCCACATTCAGATTTCATTCGTAATATCAGTTTTCTGGAGTTCGCGAATCTGGAATGGTGGGAGATTGCGGTATTTTATGAAATTGGCCGGGTTGCACCTGACTGGGACTTTAAGGAATTACACAGTTCAATGAAGTCAGATATTGGCGTTAGCTTTCGAATTATGGCTAATAATGATATTGGCAGGCTGGATATTGCCTGGTCGGATGAAGACACGGCTATCTGGTTAATGTACGGGCACCCGTTCTAAGCACGTATCTATGATGCACCCCCTTGCGGGGATGATGCTCGCAAATATTGGCGCGGCTAGTGTTATTGAAGGTTTAACATAACGGTATTGGAAAAATCACTACTGCTGTTTTCTCCTGCTGTCCTGATAGCAATGTATAACTTATCACCGGTTGCAAAGTCTGCGACTCGACTCCAGGCAGTCGAGGTGTCATTATTAAGAACCAGTGCATTGGTTGCGCCGGACATATCTGCATGGTTTGAAATATACAGCAGATAGTCAGGTGCAGCGCTCGACAGGCTAATATCAATCGGCGTTGATGCGCTGACCTGTGTTCCTTCTGCCGGGCTAAGAATCAGGCTGGAAATACCCGTTTCAGAAAATCCGGCGATAATAAGCTCTTCGGTATGTACGATACGATCAGCCATTTCACCGATGTCATCTGACATAAGTAATATACGGTCGGCCATCACCCCAATGTCATTGGATAAATTTAGAATCAGATTTTCTATGGTATCCAGTGAAGTCAGTACCAGTGTTTCGAAGGTATCTAGAATCAGTGCCCGCGCACTATGTGTAGAAGCGGTGAAAACAATACTTGATGATAGTAAAATAATACCCAATGTAGCCAATCGAGTTTGTTTTATCATGTTAATCCCTGTTCTTTGAATGATTAGAGAGCAGAATATTACATTAATATATTAGAAAGAGCTAATATATTAATGGTTTTATGTAAAGCTTTGTAATTGATTGATTACTCTGATAATTAATGATAAACAGGTACAATTTAGTAGTAGTAATGATGACAGCACCTGTTATGGTGTAGCCAATAAAATTTAAATCTGGAGAGAGTTAAGTGAAGTTCACTGTTGAGGAATTTCGGGCCTGGGAAAATAAGAAAGTGACCCTGTTGGGTATGTCCGGGGTAGGTAAGACCTATTTATCTAGTATGTTACGGGATAGTCAGTGGTTCCATTTTTCCGGTGATTATCGGATCGGTACACGTTATCTGGATGAGCCTATTCTGGATATGATTAAGCAGCAGGCGATGCAGGTGCCTTTTTTGAATGAGCTGTTACGTAATGACTGGATTTATATTCGCAATAATATCAAAGTGCATGATCTTGGTCCGGTGCTGAGCTTTGTCGGTAAACTGGGAAATCCGCAGTTGGGTGGTGTGGAACTTGATGATTTTGTAAAACATCAGGAGCTGTATCGCAAAGCTGAAATATCAACTATGTATGATGTGCCGGATTTTATTGAAAAAGCACAGAGCATTTATGGATATGACCACTTTATCAATGATGTCGGTGGTAGTTTGTGTGAGCTGGATGAGCCGGGTGTGATTGAAACGCTGGCGGAGCACACTTTGATGCTTTATATACAGGTTACAAATAAACAGGAAGAAGAGAAACTTATTGCGCGTGCGCAGAGTGCACCCAAACCACTGTATTATCGTGCAGCATTTTTACAGGAACAGCTGGCGATTTATTTAAAAGAAAATAATTTAGAGTATGCCGCACAAATGGATCCGGATGAGTTTACCCGTTGGGTTTTTCCACGGTTGTTTCATTCACGTATTCCCCGATATGAAGAAATAGCTCAACAGGGTTATACCGTAACATCGGAAGAAGTTGCTAAAGTTAAAAATGAAAAAGATTTTTTAAAGTTACTGGAAATGGCAATTCAAAGAAGTGCTTAGTTTTTGAACTTGATAAAAGTTAAACACCGCTTTAGCTAATGATGTAATTATAATTAATTTTAAAATATAGAATTTGACACGAGTAGATAAAACTAAATGCCAATCGTTGCCCACAACCTGTTGCCCTCTTTCAAACGTTTACGTGATGAGGGTGTAAAAGTACTAACACCGGACACTGCCAGTCAACAGGATATTCGTGAATTGCATATTGGCCTGCTGAATATGATGCCGGATGCCGCACTCGCAGCAACTGAGCGGCAGTTTTTCAGATTAATTGGTGAAAGCAGCCCAATTGCGCAAATTTATGTACACCCGTTTACGTTAAGCGAATTGCCACGTAGTGAAAATGCACAGCTGCATATTAATCAATATTACGAAACTTTTGAACAGATAAAAGAGCAGGGGCTGGATGCGCTTATTATTACCGGGGCAAATGTTATTGGCGCTGATCTGTCTAATCAGCCTTTCTGGAAGCCGCTAATTGAAGTAGCAGACTGGGCCTATGAAAATGTGACGTCAACGCTTTGTTCCTGCCTGGCAACTCATGCAGTGCTGGAATTTAGATGTGGACAAAAGCGTGTACCCCGGGGACAAAAAAAATGGGGCGTGTTCAGGCATAAAATTACCGATCAGACGCACCCTTTAATTACCGATATTAATACACGTTTTGATGTGCCGCATTCGCGTTGGAATGATGTCAGTCGTAGTCAGTTTGAAGCGGCAGAATTAAAAGTATTGGCGGTTGGAGAAGATGATAATAGTGTGCATCTGGCAACCTCAAAAGATGGTTTTCGAACGATTTTTTTTCAGGGGCATCCGGAGTATGACACGATCTCTTTATTAAAGGAGTTTAAACGTGAAGTCATGCTGTTTACGAATGGCGAACGCGAAACATATCCACCATTTCCACATAGATATTTCGGTGTAAAGTCTTCTGCTATTCTGCGTGAGTATAAATCGCGGTTATTGTTAGCAATAAAAAACAATAATGTGCGGCCGGATTTTCCTGAGCATTTAGTTATTAGTGATCTTGATAATACCTGGCATGACACGGCTGGGGAGGTGCTTAGTAACTGGGTTGGGTTAACTTATCAGTTGACACACTCTGATAGAAAAGTTGCCTTTATGGAGGGGATTGACCCGCAAAACCCATTGTCACTGTGATTTTAATCAAGCAGTTTGTCGGAAAGTAGAATGTCTATATAAATCAAAAGCTATGGTAGTTTTATTATGATTATTTGCATTGATTATAGTGGTTTTTAAATTGTTAAAGTCTGAAGATAAAGAATTATAACTGGTTAGTCAGTATCTAGTATGTTATATATCGTCAAAAGGACATAAAAAATATAACACAGGTATGTGTGATAAATTGGCGTTGGTTAGCAAACTCATTCCTTTTAGTTTAAATCATTTCATTTGCATACCTAATAATTATTAGTGGCATATTAATAAAGTGTTCGTAAGTTGTCGGATATTTTATTTTATTGTGTTACCCGGGTTTTTTGTAGTTACTCAGTTTATAAACGGTACTTAGATTTGCTGGCGCAATTATCTAGGTTGTCATATTTCAATTTGAAATAGAGCGTTCTATTTTTGAATTTTGATAAATATAGCAATGAGATGAATATGAATTTTAAAAAACAACCGGTGTTTTTATTATTTGATTTTAGATTTGCCAAAATTGATGACTGTCTGAAAATGACATTGAGTGAAAAATATAGGATAGTCTCAATTACCAGTTACGAAGAGATTGATGCGGCAATAGATCGTTATCAGCCGACACTGGTATTCTTCGATTTCGATCTTCCCGATCAGCATGGGTTAAGTATTTTAAGTGGTACTAAATCTAAATATTCCTCTTTGCCATTCATTATGTTTACCGACGATCACTCTACAGAGCTGGCTATATGGGCATTGCGCTCGCGTGCATGGAATTATTTTGTCAAGCCGGTGGATTTTCAGGAGTTGTTCTCAAGTATTGAATTTTTGTTGGAAAAGTTGCAAAAAAATAAGACAGAGCAGCGAAATAATTTGATGCCGATGCCAGTTGTACCGTCTGCTGCGCGACCCTATAAATGTGGAGTCAGAAACAAATCGACTTCATGTGCCGTCGATTATGTGCGCCAGCATCTTGAACATAAAATCACAGTTGATGATGTGTCTCGTCGTTGTGGCATGAGTCGGTCGCATTTCAGTCGCTCATTTAAAAAAGAACAGGGCATTACATTTCAGGACTTTCTTATTCAACAGCGTGTTAATAAAGCCGTAGGGCTATTAAAAAATACCGACCTTCATGTGACTCAAATTGCTTTTTCTGTTGGCTATTGTGAGCTATCTAATTTTACCACAACATTTCAGCGTATCATTGGTATGTGTCCGTCAAGCTTTAGAAAATCATTACAAAAAGACAGTTTGATAGAGAAACAATATAGCTAAACAATTTTTTTAAATTGTAAAATGTTATAAAAATATAAACTTTGAGCGCGATTTACCAAACTTAATCTGAATAAAATATATAAGCCTGATAGTTATAACTATTGAGCATAAGAAACCAATCCTGTTTATTTTTTTGCGGTTATAAATACCATCGCAGATAAAAAATAGGAAATTTCAAATGATTAATATAAAAAAATCAAGGATATTTGATGCTACCCGCAGGTGTTTGCGCGTTGCTGGCGTGGCGGCGGTATCAGTGGGAATTATCAGTAGTGTATATGCTGATGATGAGCACGGATCGAATAGTGACCCCTGGACTTTAGGTGATCTTGTTATTGATGCGGATGGTTCGAAACTGGAAGGTTTACCGGAAGCCAGTGCGGGTACGTTTGAAGGCGGCAAAACCGGCGAAGCCGTTGACGCTTCAGAAAATAATGTTTTGCAAGCGGCTGATCAGCGTGATGATGGCCGTTTTAATATTCCGAGTAATGGTGCACCCAGCCCTTTATATGGAGCCACTGCGTTTAGTCAGCAGATGTTGCGCTTCGAAGAATTTGGCCCTAAAAAGCTTAAGTTCAAGAAAAAGAAACCCCGTCACTGGAAAAATTTACCTGAGCCGGAAGATGCTCAGAGTATTCCTGATGGCCATAAGCTGGAGAAATTTTTATCCCAGCGTATCTGGCCGAAGCCAACTAAATATGCCAATACAGAAGATGAAAATCCATGGGAACATGTGATTGAGCATTATATTGGGCGTGAACTGGATAATCCGCCGGCGGAAGGTCGCCCTCCCGGTATTGGCTGGTCACATCAGCGTTGGGATGAGTTTAAACCGAAAATTTATTTTCAGACTGCGCAAACCGGTGCCCGCACCAACGGCGGATTCCGTGATAAAAAGCAGAAACATAAATATAAGAAAGGTGAGTTTGGTCCAGGAGGTTTGTATCACAATACCACCGGAGCCGCTGCTCAGGAAGGTACAACCCGTGGAATAGATATTCGCTTTCATCCGAATATGCCAATTCAGGAACCCACCGCATTGTGGACATTTGACGGTACCTTGCCACCAAAATTGCTAAACGTACGTTACGGTGAACCGGTACTGATGCGTCACTATAATGCTTTGCCGGTAGATGTCGCGGCTAACCGGGGCTTCGGTGTTCACACCATTACTACTCACGAGCACAACGGTCACAATCCGGCGGAAAGTGATGGTTATGCCAATAGTTTTTTCTTCCCCGGGCAATTTTATGATTATCGCTGGCCGATGACACTGGCGGGTACCGATTCAATTAATACCGATAAGAAAGATAAAAGAGCCGGTATGCCGAATGGTCGTGGCGGTATTAAGAAAATTCCGGGTGACTGGCGCGAGACCATGAGTACGCACTGGTTCCACGATCACATGCTCGACTTCACCGCGCAAAACGTCTACAAAGGCAATGCGGCGATGATGAACTATTACAGTGCACTGGACCGGGGTAATGAGGCTATTGATGATGGTGTTAATTTGCGTCTACCGAGTGGCAGCGCACTGGACTGGGGTAATCGTGATTATGACGTTAACTTGCTACTGGCAGAAAAAGCCTGGGACGGTGATGGTCAGTTATGGTTTAACCCGTTTAACTTAACCGGTTTTATTGGTGACGTGATGACGGTTAACTGGCTGTATAAACCTTTCTTTGATGTGCGCGCCCGTAAGTATCGTTTTCGGTTATTAAACGGTTCGGTGTCACGTTACTTCAAGGTTGCAATGGTTGATGAGTCAGGCAACCCTGTGCCGTTTTATATGGTTGCCAATGACGGCAACATTATGGAACACATGGTTTACTTTGAAAACGGTGAGCTACCGACCCAGGGCATAGCCGAGCGCTACGACATTATTGTGGATTTTAGCCAGTTTGAACCGGGCACAAAAATCTATATGGTGAATATGTTGCAACACAAAGATGGTCAGGTTACCGACAAACCCATTCCATTATCTGAACTTGCCAGCGGAAATTATCAGCCGATTCAGGTAGATGATAATAATGATGGTATTGCGGATCGCTGGGCCAATGGTGACCCGGTTGTGGGTAAGTTTCTGGAATTTCGCGTACAGGAATATACGGGTGAAGATTTAAGTATGGACCCTGCCATGTATGTGGAAGGTAAGAAGACCATGATCCCATTACGCCGACCAACTGAAGAAGAGTTAGCCAATGCGCTGCACCGTTCTTTCGAGTTTGAACGTCAGCCGACAGATGACAAGCCCTGGGTTATTGAAACCGATGGCGGTAAAGGTTTTGGTATGGATCCACGTCGTATTTCAGCGGCACCCTCTAAAAACTCCGGCGGTTTAGAAGTCTGGCGTTTAATTAACAGCGGTAGCTGGAGCCATCCGATTCATATCCATTTCGAAGAAGGAATTATTTTACGCAGAAATGGCAAGGCGCCACCGGAGCATGAAAAGTGGGCACGTAAAGATGTCTACCGTTTAGGGCCGCAGCCGGACAGTGGTGATTTAGTTGAAATCGCACTGCGCTTCCGGGAATTTGCCGGCACCTATATGGAGCATTGCCATAATACGCAGCACGAAGATCACGCGATGTTACTGCGCTGGGATATTGAAAATCCGGGGCAGGTTAAGCTGATGCCAACACCCTTGCCGACCTGGGATGGAGTGAGCTATGTGGATTCGGTTGCATTGCCAACCATCAGAAGCGGTGATGCGGTGGGTGAATTTGGTCCAGAGCTGGATCCGTTATTTGTGTGGATTAAAAACGGTGTCACTGTTAGTCATCTGGATAATATCCGCGATGAGTTCATTGGTGATGCGATAAATCCTCAGCCCAACAATGAACGGGGGGCAATTACCTATGAGTTATCGGTGGGAACCAATATCGACTCGGACGGTAATGAAACCCAGGTGTACTTCATTATGCACGATGTGAGTGATGAAGCACTTGCTGATCAGTTAGGTATCTCATGGGGTGGTGGTCTGGCGAATACGCCGGTTGCCGCATCTTCAGAAGCCAGTGTCGATGAAGCCGGTAACTGGACATTCTATGGTGATCTACCGAATGCCGTCTGGGCCAATCCACCATGTCGTGTATCTGATGGTGATGTGAATGGTGAAGCCTGCCCCAATCCGGATGCGATTCCTGACAATGATGAAAGCAACACTTACTCACCATTACGCCGGGTGAATTTTGGCGGCAAGCAGGTGGTGTTTAATGCCTTCTTTGTTAAATGGGGCGATCAGCCATGGGAACAAAACCGGGTTGATGAAAGTTGCAATAGCTTCCCGGATGATCCACCTAATGTAACCTGTGCATACAACGGTACTGCCTGGGGTCGTATTGATAAATCCGGACATGTGGTTGAAATTAATACCGATGCTAACCCACCTTACGTAACGTTGAAATTGCATAAGTCATGGACAGAAGGTGGTGATTATCTGCCTTACTATGTTGTGGTTGATACCTGGCCGTTTGGTCCGGCTCGTGCTATGGGTGTGCCGAATGTACCGAAGCATCAGTACCTCGGTAATACGGCGGTACCTTTAGTGCAGTGGGTTCCGGGTAAACGTATTTATCCGTCATTTCCACCAATGCCGCAACCGGCTACAACCGATGGTGGTGAAGGTGGGTTAGCGGGTGGATTTGGTATCAGTAATGGTGGTGGTCCGTTTGGTAGTCAAATAGGTTTACCTTCTTACTTTATGCCGGAAGCGAAATACAGTCCGATGTGGCATATCGGTTTCGCGCATTGGTTAGAGCCGCATGACCGGGTAGTGAAAGGCTTTAAGGAATTAAAACAGCTGCGAGAAGATGGCAGACTCGAAATTCTGGAATGGCCAGCACCGCCACGGATTGCTGCAGGCGATAACAGCACCGATTATGATGGTGATGGAATAGGTGACGATCGGGTAGATGATTATGACTTTACTAATCCGAGCTCACCGCATGTCGTTAACTGTCCAACCCCAATCACATTGGATGGCTCGATTCACAGAGCGCGGGCACTGGAGGCTGCCATAGACAAGTGATAAGACAGGCTGAGCATCAGTTAAAAACTGGCGTTTGGTAATGGAGCGGATCCACAGTGAACATTAATGTTCGCTGTGGATTTAATTCGTTAAGTTTAAAGAGTATGGAAAAATAAAATGCGAAAAAAATATATCTGGGTGGCGGCCATCGCCTTATTTTTTACACTTAATTTTTCGTCATTAAGTGTTGCATCTCCATGGGGTGCGAATTATTTTCCGAATGTTCCACTCACGACTCAGGATGGTAAACAGGTTAGATTTTTTGATGATCTGATCAAAGATAAAGTGGTAGTGATTAATTTTATTTACACCAGTTGCCCCGACACCTGTCCACTGGAAACCGCACAACTGGTTAGAGTGCAAAAAATAATGGGAGACAGGGTAGGTAAAGATGTTTTCTTTTATTCAATTTCTATCGATCCGAAAACCGATACACCGCAAGTGTTAAAAGAATATCGTGAGCGCTTTGGTGCAAAATGGACATTTTTAACCGGCGATAAAAATGACATTATAAAATTACGTAAAAAACTTGGTTTATATATTGCTGAAATTCAGGATGGCTCTAATAATCATAATGTCAGTATGATTATCGGTAATCAGGCAACCGGCCGCTGGATGAAACGCTCGCCATTTGAAAACCCTCATGTTCTGGCCGATCAGGTTGGGAACTGGTTAACCGGATGGAAATCTAAACAGGTGAGAAGCGGAGACTATGCCAGTGCACCGGAGTTGCGTAGCATTGACCGGGGTGAAGTGCTTTACCGGACACGTTGTATTAGTTGCCACTCTCTTGACGGTAAAGATCCTGATGGTGCTTTAGGCCCCGATTTATTAGGTGTGAATCAGCGCCGTGACAAACGCTGGCTTTATGACTGGTTAAAAGCACCAGATAAAATGCTCAATAAAAAAGACCCTGTTGCGATGATGTTATATGAACAATATAACCAGTTGGCAATGCCGAATATGCGACTTAGCAAAGAAGAAGCTGAGATTCTGCTGCATTATATTGGAACCGAAACAAAACGTAAGCAGGTTATATCAAAACTGGCAAGAAAAGAAACGCCGGTGACAGCTGCATTTACCGTAAGTCATGAAAAGCCTGCGGGTGATGTGGTGGCGATTATGAACTCATGGGTGCGTGAAGCCCACGTAAAAGCCAAAGTAAATGCCGGTTATATGACGTTAGTAAATGTTGGCTCTGAGGATGTCACATTGTTAAAGGTGGAAAGCAATGCATTTGATAAAGTTGAAGTGCATGAAATGACAGTGGTAGACGGGATGATGGAAATGAACCAGGTAACAGATTTAGTGATTCCGGCAAAAAACCAGATACAGTTTGAGCCAGGCGGAAAACATCTGATGATGATGGGGCCTAAAAAACATTTTATCAAAGGTCAGAAAGTTGAAATGACGCTGACATTCAAATCCGGTAAAAAACAGATTGTATCGGTACAGGTTGCAGCCAGATGATTTCAGGTTATGCGTTTAAAATAATGTCATATAAAACTTTTATTTCATACTTATTGGATGAAATATAATCACGCGGCTAGATTGTGAACATTTACTTTACAGGTGATATCAATGAAATTTAAAAATCTATCATTTCTATTTATAATAACGATTTTTATACAGGCGTTATTTGTATGTCAGGTGACAGCGAAAACTAATGATGCAAAAACTTATGAGCCAGAAGTTGTTTTTAAAACCAACAAGGGATCCTTTACTCTTAAGCTCTATCCGTTAAAAGCACCGAAAACAGTAGAAAACTTTCTGCGCTATGTTGATGAAGGATTTTATAATAATACATTGTTTCATCGCGCCATCAGCGATTTCGTGATTCAGGGTGGCGGCTTTGAAAAAGGCATGAAATATAAGCAACCGCATGCACCGGTAAAAAATGAATCTGCGAATCAGCTAAAAAATATCCGCGGATCAATATCAATGGCCCGCCGATCTCATCCGGATACGGCTACTTCACAGTTTTATATTAACCTTGCGGAGAATACAAAGCTGGATTATATAAATCATCAGCAGCCGGGGTATACAGTATTTGGTGAGATTTCGACAGGCATGGATGTGATTGATGCAATATCAATGATTCAGACACATAAAGTTGAGAAGTTTACAGATGTGCCAACTGAAGATATTGTGATTATCTCTGTCACTAGAAAATCGATAGAGTATGTGCATGCTGAGAAACAACAGGCGGTAGCTCCTTTGCATAATATGCAGCGTTATATCGCTGGTGAGCATTATGTTGTTTTAGAGCAGCCGGTATTAACTCGAGACAGTAATAAAATTGAAGTAGTTGAAATGTTTTCTTATGGTTGTCCACATTGTTATGAGTTTGATTCACAGTTTAGAGCCTGGAGTGGAAAACAGTCTAATGAAGTCGATATGTGGAAATTTCCAGCAGTATGGAATGAATCGATGAAAGTTTATGCAAAAACGTTCTATACGGCAAAAAAACTGAATGTACTGGATGAAATTCATACACCATTGTTTAATGCGGTGGTCATAAAACAGAAAAAATTAAGCACAGAAAATGAGCTAGCCGTTTTTTTTGAAAACTATGGCATCGATAAAAAATATTTCATTCAGGTATTTAATTCAGCAGAAATAGCCAGGCAGGCAAAACAGGCACAAATTCTAGTGAAAGACTATAAACCAGCGGGTGTTCCAGAAATTATCGTTAATGGTAAATACCGTATAGATCGGATGCGAGCAGGAGGTATGCAGGAAATGTTAGCCGTTGCCGATTTTCTGGTCCAGAAAGAGCGGGACTTATTAAAAAATGAGTAATGAATTTAATCCTATGTAAAAAGACGATGCTACTGTTCACGTAACCATGTGGTAAGCGCATAAATAAAACAACCGTTTGTTTACGCGTACATAAAGCTTATTTTAGGTGAAAAACTAAAATGCATGGCGGGTACCAAAAGTGAACTGATAGTTTTCGTCGTCAAGTCCATAACCAATATCAAATCTTAAGTCAACGTTTACAAAAAAATCAACCTTCCATCGAATGCCCATACCTAAACCTGTTTTAAACAGATCGTTTTTCACATCGCCAAATGAATCATATGTATTACCAATATCAATGAATCCCAGATAGCGCAGAGTAGGGTAGTTATCAAATGCCATCATGTATTCTATATTAAGTAATAGCATAGAGTTTCCCTGCAAGCTATCTTTTTCATAGCCGCGTAGATCGTTTCTATAGTCCAGTTTAAATGCCTTGTCACCGAGGACGTCATCAGTCGAGTAACCTATCTGCGCTTGAATGTTAAGGTTTTCTCCGGGGCGAGAATCAAAGGTGTAATAACTACGGTAAAAGACAAGATTTTTTATATAATTGCTGTCACTACCTATCGCGCTATCAGATATTTCCATGTCATAACCATAGTGTTTACCTTCACGGTTATAGGCGAAACTGTGAATTTTTTTGCTTCCCAGAGTAAAGGCAATAAAATTTACCGTTGCATCGTCGATAAAGTTACCTGTAAGTGTTTCATGAGTCCGATATCGAGTGCCTGCACCAATGCTGACATATTTTCCACGCGCTTTAGACGTGTTATTTAACCATTTGAATAGTCGTACTTCGAGAACATCATCTATTCTATTGCGATAACTAAGATCTGTTTGCTGGTCAACAGTATTCTCATTGACCAGATATAAATTCAAGCTGTAATTACTGCCTAAAATGTTGGTATAGTTGTAATTAAGCCGATTTCTAAATTCCTTTATGTTTTCTGTTTCGCCTTTTTTTTCAACTAACCATTTAAATCTATGATTTAGACCGAATACATTATCCCATTTTAGTTGTATGCCGATACCTAGCTGGTTATTACGTAGCTTGATTCTCGGAATTATTAAAAAATATATTTTTTCATCAACTGTAATAACTAATTCGGTATTAAGTTCAGTAGAGTCAGTTACAGATGAATTTTCCTGTATAAAGTAGGTTACAGTTTTGAATAAACCAAGATCCATTATGCCTTGAATGGATTTTTCAATTTTATTGTAATCGACTATATCACCAACAGATATATACATTTCTCTTAATATGACAGACTCTTGCGTTGTGTCATTGCCAATAAATACAATTGTATTTATCACTGAAGGTTTAGCAATAGAATCTGGTGAGAATGTTATTACTACAATAATCGAACAGATAAGGGCGTAGTGCCTAAAAATGTTTTTATGTTTAAACATAATCAATATTATCTTCACTATATTGTCTTCACTATATTATAGTGATCGTGTTTGTGTGGTTTAGTGATATTCTTATGTTTATTGTGTTTTGTATTTGATGTTTTTTATTCTGATATGTGCTTGTGATCCATGCAGCATGAACCAGTGCTGTAGCAGACAAATTTCGACTGCTATTTGATGATTTTGAAAGCATCTGATAAAGCAATGTTGTTGATGAAACTGTTACAGGAATTTTATTGTTTAACCATATAGATAGCATTAGTCTCGATATGCCAAGAGCGAGTACGCTGGAAAAAGCAAAATATAGTTTATAGAGTTTTATAATCGACATTCAATACATACCTGTATTAGCTGGGAATATACTAATGATCAAACCTTAAGACGTTCTTAAATTTTAATAATTGTTTTTCTTCAGTTTTCCTTAAGATTGATTATTTAGTATATGTAACCTCTGTATGGGAATGATCTGCAGTAGAGTAAACACGCATTTACTTTTTAAATTATCAACATGAAGTTACAGACAGAGTTTTACAGAAATACAGGTACTTTTAATTATTTAAGCTGATATATGAAACTGTTAATTATTGAAGATTCAATTAGAATAAGAAACTCACTGGTTGCGGGCTTTACCCGTATGGGGTATTCAGTAGACAGTTCCGGTGATGGTAAAGAGGGTTTAAGCTTTGCGATGATCAATGACTATGATGTCATTATACTGGACTTAATGCTGCCTTCTATGGACGGGTTAACGGTACTAAGGGAGTTGCGTAATAAGCTTAAAGATACTTATGTTCTAATTTTATCAGCAAAAGATCAGATTGAAGATCGTATTGCGGGTCTTAATTCTGGTGCTGATGATTATCTTATTAAACCCTTTTCATTTGATGAGCTGCACGCTCGTTTATTAACCCTTACCCGGCGTAAGCATAATATTTCATCATCGGTTATTGATTTAAATGGTCTGTTAATTAATACATTGTTAAGACAGGCCAGTGTCAATGACAACGATATTAATTTAACACCAACTGAGTATTTGATACTCGAACATCTGGCCCTGAATTGCAACCGGGTTATAACCTATGATTCTATGATTAATCATATATATTCATGTGAAGAAGTCGCTTCGAGGAATACTCTGGAGGCACACGTTAGTTCGTTACGTAAAAAACTGAGTGCTGTAGAGATTACTAATCTGATTAAAACAAAACGTGGCTTTGGGTATTATATAGAAACTCAATGAATAAATACTCATTAGAAAGCCATCTTAGCAAACGCGTCGTATTGTTAAATGCCATAATATTAATTACGGTTACTCTATTGATTAATGTTACCGTAAGTAGTTGGCTTGAACATGAATTTGATGAGGCGCTAGAAGCTAAAGCCAATGTTATCGTTACGTTGATGAAAGATACTCATCATGGTCTTGATTTTGATTTTGCAGATGAGTTTATGCCGGAGTTTGAAAATCATGATCACACTGAATACTTTCAAATATGGCTTGATAAAAATACGGTATTTGAACGCTCGCACTCATTAAAAGAAACTCAAGACCTGCCTTTTCAAACATTGACTGAGCCCGGCTCTATTGTTAAAGATCTTAAACTGGTCGATGGTCGTCAGGGGCGAATGATTGAGGTTGTTTTTTATCCACAAATTCCAGAAGCAAAAGACCGAACACCAGAAAAATTATTAACTCAGAAGCTGATTACTCTGGTTTTAGCGCGTGAAAGGGAAGAACTCGACGTATTAATTAGCAGCATACAGATTGTTAGTGTGCTGGCGACTATAGTCATTTTGTTTATCATTAGTTATCTGGTCAAGTTTACAGTAAGAAAAAGTTTGTTGCCATTGCACGAAATGCAAGTTCAAATTCAGAAGTTAGATGCTGACAATTTGCAGGCACGTCTATCTATAGAAAAAACGCCACTAGAACTACATGAAGTGATCGAGCAGTTTAATAACCTTTTGGCACGGTTGGATGAATCTTTCTATCGTGAGCAACGTTTTTCAGCGGATGTTGCTCATGAGTTGCGTACACCCATTGCTGAATTACGTTCTATGTCTGAGGTTGCGCTGAAGTGGCCGAAAGATAGCTTACTGGCTAAAGAATTTTACAGTGGTGTGCTGCAATCCAGTGTGCAAATGCAATCACTGGTTAATAATTTATTGGCGCTGGCTCGTTATGAAGTGGGAGCCATGTCGCTTGAACCTGTAGACGTTGAAATAAATGACGTTATCAATGACAGTTGGAAGCATTATCAGCAGGAAGTGAAATTGAAGCAACTTAATTTATGTAGTGACATTCCTGAGGCTACTAAAATATTTACCTGTGCGAGTGAGTTTGAGCAAATTATCAATAATTTATTATCAAATGCAATAAGTTATAGTGATGAAAAAAGTGAAATTTCAATTGTCTTTAAACGTACTGGTGATTATGCACAACTACAAATTACAAATATGACATCCGAATTAGAACAATCAGATATGCCATTAATTTTTGATCGTCTGTGGCGTAAGAGTAAGTCCCGCTCATCTTCTGAGCACTCTGGACTGGGTCTGCCACTGGTGAAAGCCTATGCAGAGTTGCTGAGTTTGAAGGTTAAGGCTGATTTATCAGATAACAAAAAATTTATGATCAGTATAGAAAATTTGCACATCGTTTAATGTGCAAATTTATTTTGTGTGGATATCAATGAATAGAAACATTCGGGTTAGAAATGCCCTTGCTGATTTCTTCCGCAGTCGCATCCCGTACTTCGAGTATTTTAACTTTAAATAAAGCGACTTTACCGGCAAGTGGATGGTTTCCATCGACGGTGAGTTTGTCACCTTCAATATTTGATACTGTAAAGGTTTTTGTTTCACCCTCACCATTTGCCATTTCTACCTGCGCTCCCAGTTTGCGAAACTGTGGAGGAACGTTTTCAAGATCATCAGTGAAGGTTAAGTCTGGATCATATTCGCCAAAACCTTCTGAAGGCGGTAGTTTAACTTCAATACTCTCACCGGCCGAACGGCCTTCCATGGCGCGTTCGATGCGTTCAATTAAGCCCATGCTGCTAGCACCGTGAACATAGTTAACGGGTAAATCGACCTGTTCAACGACATTGCCTTCATCATCGGTAATGGTATAGGTGAACTGTACGGCTTTATTTCTACAAACTTTCTGTGCTGGCATAATCTACTACTGTTAATTAAATGGTGGCTTTATTATACAGATAATCTTCTGATCACCATAATTAGCCTGCTTAATATGGCGATAGTTAGAGTCAATTAATGTCAAAATGCGATGTTGTCAGCTTAAACACGGGCTTCACCTGTAAAGCAATATTAGTGTATAATTATTAACCAGAATTATTCATTTTTAAGAGACCCCTCATGGAAGCATCCTCCTGTAGTAAAGCCGAACCCTTCGCATTACAAGTTTTAGGCGACTCAATGCAACCTGAATTTATGGACGAGGTCGTGATTGTGGTTGATCCAGAAGGTGTTATTCGTGATGGCTGCTATGTGGTGGCACTGGATTTGAAAGATGAATATACCTTTCGTCAGTACAGAGAACATGATGGTAAGCACTATTTAGTACCATTAAATGACCTGTATGAAACTGAGGAGTTTAAAGGACCCACTCATATTAAAGGTGTGGTGATTCAGCAGGCAGGCAAACGCCGTAAAGACCGTAAGTTTTATTAACTGCTGAATAGTAAAGTCGGAGTTAAAGCTGGGGTCGAAAGCTGGGGTCGGAGTCAAATTTAATCCTATTATATATAACTCGCTCGTCATTAATATAAATTAAATTTGACGCAGACCCGTATGTGCAACTCTGTGTATGTGCAATAAGATACGACACGCAGCCCCGTGAATCAGGTTCTACTGATCAAGAAAATCAGACTGCTGCAAGCTACCTTTTCCCCATTGCATAGATCCCCAGCTTGATTGTTCGAGTAGTGTCGCATTAAAGTGTGCCTGTGCGGCGGCTATATCAACTAACACTCGTTGTACAGGAAGCGCTGTTAACAGGCTCTGTATTCCTTTATCGATTTCAAAATCAGTGGCTGAAAAATCGATATTGATATCGGTTGTTGCATTATCAATCTCGGTAGTAATCTCAATACCATCTTCAGGTCGATTGTTTCTATCCAGAGTTATTAACAGACGAACAATATTGGTGACCTGTGAATCCGTTGGGCCACTCGCCTGTGGCACTAAAGACAGTGGGGTTATTATCGGGTTGCCTATGGCTGAGCCCAGGCTAATACTTCCAATTGAAAATTCAATGGTTTCACCTTCAAGGTAGTTAAACTCACCTTTTATATTGGTTTTTCCAGAGCGGCTTGGGGTTTTATAGTTAAGTCCGAATACCGGGCTATCGATAAAGGCACCGGTTAACACGATTTCTTCCGATACATTACTGGTTTCATTTCCACCACCGCCACCGCAGGCAGATAAAAATAAAATCAGCAGGCTCAGGGTTACGATTTTATAACAATACATTGTGATAGCCTTTTCTATAGTTACTGTGGGAAGTCAGTCACTGTACTGCCGCCATTAACAAACCGATTAGTGGGTAGTTGTAAGGGCGGGAGGTGCTGGTCATTATAAAGCGAGCCGGTAATAACCGGTAAAGACGGGTCGCCGTTTAAAAAACTAACCAGTACCTCGGTGCCGACTAATGGCACGTAGAGTAGTTTGTCGTTTATACGGTCGACCGGCAGGGCAACCCTGACCCAGGCACTGGCATTTTCATCATTTGAGCCTTGACGATCCCAGTGAAACTGCACTTTAATTCGACCATAAGCATCGGTGTATTTAGTTTCACCCGGTGGTCCTACAACAACCGCTGTGGTCACTCCGGGAGCGATAGCTTTGGGGGTTTTAAGTGCGGGCTTAAATATCATGGTATCCGGCAGGCTGCTGAAATTATTGGCATAGACCAGACAGCTACCAGTTGAGCTGCGGGTTAATGCATGTGTAATTTCTGTTGTCACGTAGCTGCCAGCTAAAGCCCCGTTTTTACCCGTATTATCAGCTGTTAAATTAAAGCGGTAGCCAGCCTGCATCAGTGGGTTATTGCTACTTCCAAAATGGCGATTTTTGCGTGCATTGTCTCTGGCGGCACTGAGTGTAGATGCATTGGTTGCATCATTCTGGCTGGTGTGAAGAAAACTAAAAGTATACTTTTCAGCCTGTCCACTGCCCTGTGAATTGAGTATGGCAGAAGTGGATAGCTGAAAGTTATAACCGGCGGTGCTGAACTGTGTTGCTGAGGATTGTTGGGCACTAAAATATCGGAAGGCATACGATTGTGATTCAGTATTTAAGCTACTAATATCAATGTCGTGGCCGATAAAAGACAGGCTGACACCCGAGTCCTGATAGGAGCTGCTGTCATCTGTGAAAATCACGTTACCGCCATTGAAAAAATATGCAATGCCGCCTTCTTCGGTTAATCGCTGTAAATAACTGAATGGGCTCTGGTTGTACATCACCGACATATCGAATAGCTTCCCGGGATTCTGCAGAGAAATATCCATATTAAAGCCTGCACTTTGCATCAGGTTCTGGATGATATCACTGCGATTCATTTGCTGGTAAATTTGATAATTATTTGTGTGTTTAAGCTGTGCCATTGCCGGTTCAATATTCACTGCATACACTGGTGTTGCACTTTCAGTGTAGGTTTTCGCTATTTTTGTAACGATGCCATTAATACTGCGGTTACCCAATGCGGTATTGATATTGAGGGTTGCGCTGGCCCCCACTAATGTTGCCGGCTCTATATCACTGAGCGACTGGCCAATTAATGAAAACTCAAATAAGTCTGAGATAGCTTCATGGCCTAATAGATGAATAATGCTGATATTAACTTTGCCGTCAATGACAGCTGTTGCTGTGATGGCACTTTTGCTCGGACAGCTTTGTGCATCCAGAATGGCGTAAGGGTAAGTGGATTCAGATTCAGAATGGCTGATCAGATTGTTGAGCAGTGACAGCTTTGACCGGCTTGCGCTGACCGTGGCACCGGGGTCACCCTTATCTCCCTTATCACCTTTCAGTCCGGGTGTTGATGTACTGTTGTTGATACGACTGGCAAGCTCTTGAAAATTGTGATTTACATCATTTGCATCTGCGACATTACCATTTGAAAAAGTGATTAGCTCAGCGGCCTGTACAGTGACAGAAAATAAGCCGGAAGAAAACAGGCCTGTCAGGATAATAATGCTGAATATTTTCACTGGAAAATTTAATTTTTTCATAATGCCTGCTCGATATGGTTGAGGGTTATATCGACAGAATAAAATTAACAGTGGGTTAGAGCAATACCAAAAGTTTGGTATATTAAAAAGGCTGTTTGGTGAGGCTTGTTTTTTATAATTAAAGGGTCGGAGTCATGCCTGCTAGCATCTGTCAGGAAACAGAGTGTGTTATGGGCATGACTCCGACCCCGAGAATTAAAAGTGTGTTAAAAGTGATCAGAATTTTCAGAGCAGGGGTCGAAGTCATGCCTGCTAGCATCTGTCAGGAAACAGAGTGTGTTATGGGCATGACTCCG
>CAZHEA010000024.1:1692-11118 GCA_964531165.1 uncultured Thiotrichaceae bacterium | reverse complement strand
ACCCCGAGAATTAACCCGAGAATTAAACCCGAGAATTAGCCCACAGTTAATACGGCCCCGGTAATACTTCAGCGAATGATTAACCTTCAGATTGCATCTGCTCAGCACGCGGGCCTTTACTAAAGTACGCATCTGCATCATCTTCATCCACTTCCTGCTCAAACTCATTGTATAAAGTTAGTTCATAATCAAACCAGCCACGTAAACCAGTTTTAAGTGAATGCACATTGGTATAGCCCATTAATTGCATTGTGAAAGCGGCGAGGGCGCTGCGGTTTCCCGAGCGGCAAATTACAATAACTTCTTTATCGCGAGCATCAGCCAGAGCGGGTACGGTGTCTTCATAACCCCAGTCACAGGACGCTTCTAAAACACCACGGGGAACATTAATTGAATTTTTAATATGTACTGTTGCATACTCAGTCGGTTCAGTGATATCAATTAATAAAACATCTTCCGATTTATTAAGTTTTTCATCCACGTCCCATGGGAAAACTTCTTTAATATTTGGCAGCACATCTTCAATTAATGATTTAAATGTTTTCATATTAATTTTCTTTTTGTTTTGACTGTTTTTGTCTTAAGCCCTGTTCAACAGCAATAACGGCAGCTTCAACTCTGGAATGCACTTCGAGTTTGCGTAAAATGGCTTTTACATGAAGTTTAACCGTGCCATCTGAAATGCCTAAATTTCTGGCGATAACTTTATTACTTTGTCCATCTGCCAATAAGCATAAAATTTCCAGTTCACGGGGTGTTAATGCGGAAAATGGTGTTTCTTTCTGCTTAATTTCTATCGGGTCACCCTGTACCATTTTTGCGAGTACATCGGTGAGGCCATGGGCAACAACACTTTTACCTTTTTCAATGTCACGAAGTGCGCTTACCAGTTCATCCGGTTCCATGTCTTTTAACAAATAGCCCTGAGCACCGTTTCTGAGCGCTTCAACTAAATCCTGCTCTTCATTACTGGTGGTAAGCATAACGATGGGGATCTCGACTTTCTGCTCCCGGGCTTTCTGTAAAACATCAAGTCCACTCATGTCCGGCATGCGCAAATCCAGTAACACAATGTCGGGTTTGAGTTCATCAATTAACAACAGGCCTTTGGCACCATCGGCTACGGCATCAATCACTTCTATACCGCGTTGTTCAAGTAGTCCCTGTAAACCAACCCGGAACAGGGCGTGGTCGTCAATAATTAATACGCGCATACTCAAGAGCTTATCTCCGATAATCTTTGTAAGGGGTCATGATCTGTGTCACTGCTATAAGTGAAATCCAGTTCGATACGGGTGCCTTCATCCGGTTCGCTTTCAACCATTAAATCGCCACCTAAATAATTGGCGCGCTCGCGCATAATACTTAAGCCGACATGTTTACCCGGGTGATCGCTTTCTTTGGGCATCACAAAACCCTGGCCGTCATTTTCAATTAAAATTTGGTGGTGGCCTTTTTCATCACAGCGAAACATTAAACGTACATTTTGTGCATTGCTGTGTTTGCGAATATTGTTCATGGCTTCCTGCACAATTCTGAATACATGCATTTCTAAATTTGGCGGCAGGTCGGAATGGTCCCATTCTTTTTGTAATAATACATGGGTATTGGAATCTTTACGCATGCGTGAAATTAGTTTTTCAACGGCCTGAATTAAGCCCTGTTTATCTATCGGTGTGCGACAGTGTGCAATTAGTTCACGTAAATCGGAATAGGCTTCATCGAGACTGTTCTCGACCTGTTCGATACCGCGTATAGACTGGAATTCAGCGGTCGGTTGTAATGTTTCATCGAGTACCCGCACCTGAAAGCGTAAACTGGCAAGAGTCTGTGCAAGAGAATCGTGTAGTTCATTAGCAATTAAGCTGCGCTCCTGCATAATAATCATGCGCCGCGATTCCTGATCCTGTTTAGCTTTTTCAATGGCATTGCAAAGCTGTGCTGCCAACGTAGAAAATAAATCATAAAGGTCGGTTTGATTGGTCAGCGGTATCTGTTTTAGTTTTATTCTGATGACCCCAAGTGTACGGCTTTGATAATGCAAAGGCAGATAAAAAGAGTGGCTGTCATCGGTAACGTCACACTGTAAAATTTCAGCAAGGCGGGTAACATGTTTGTTATCATGAATAATAGAGTTATTAATCAGAGTGTCAGACAGTTCACTGGTTATTTTCACACGTTTTTGCTGGGAAACAATCTCCGGGTCGATGCCCGAGCCAGTAATATATTCAAGCCAGTTGTTTTCTGTAATTAACCATACTGAAACATTACGTGCATGTAACTCTGAATAAGTTTTTTTACAGAATAAGTTTAAAATTTCTTTTAATTCGCGCCCCTCATTAATCGTTGTCGTTACGTTGTATAAAATTTGCTGAGCTTTATGTTGTTGTTGACTATTGGATGCCTGTTTACGCTGGTTAGTGAGTGCGATATATGAAATGCTAATAAAGATAACAATAATTAATGTGATTTGAATGAGCAAAGCCAATGATTTGTTAGTGTCGGTATTGGCTAACCAGATACTACTGAATATCAGTAGAGATAATAAAATAAATAATGCAGAGATACAGCTAAACAAATGTCGGTTGGACATTTGTTTAACTTCATAATAAATGCGTTCAGAGAAAGACATATTTATTGTTACTGACTCTTAAATTTTAAACTTAAAGGAATAAAACGTTGTCATACCCGACTTCGCAGGGATGATGGATTAAGCATGTCTGGTAATGTAAATGTTTTAAACATATCACTCAGTCGGCTTAACGTAACTTGGGTCATTCGGATTCATAAAAATAAAATCACTTTTACCTTCTTCCAGCTCTACATAATCAATAGTCATACCATTCATAAACTCATTGGCAGTAATCGATACGATTAAATCGATGCCTTCTGATGTGTGAGTGATATCATCGGATTTAACATCGTCGAATCCCATACCGTAATGAAAGCTGCCATCGGGCATTCTGGTGCAGGCCAGTCTTAATGGCAGACCGTCTAAATTACCTTCTTTGGCTGAATGTTTAATCATCTTTGCCGCAGCGGGAGTGAGTTTAATCATGTTCATGTTTTCTATTTCCGATTGAGTTTACATTGTTGCACAAATTGAATAAAACGTTGCGCCCAGTGGTTGGCTGCTGTGTCGCGTAAATGTGCGTAGCTTGCCAGTGTGTTTTTTATGACAATGCCGTCAGCTTCACCATTGATGCCGGCTCCACGCTTTACTCTGTATGCAAATTTAACATCTGACTGTAGATTTTCAAGTGCTGAATAGTGAAACTCATGGCCAGCAATAATGGCTTCTGGTGCGGGTTTAAAGTTACCCCAGGGGTGAAATGAGGTTTCTTCAAGTTGAATGTAGCCACGCCCCTGTGGTGCTTTATGCATAACACAGTCGGCGGGGATGAAACCAACCATTTCACCGTTTTGACCTTTCCAGTTTAGATTACGGCTCAGATACATTAAGCCACCGCATTCAGCATAGCAGGGCAGGCCGTTTTCCAGAGCCTGTTTTATCTGGTTGCGCATGTGCGTGTTACTTTCTAATTCACGGATGCGGGTTTCCGGGAAACCACCGCCGATAAATAGACCGTCAATTTCAGGTAACTCGTTATCACGAATGGTATCAATGCTGATGAGTTCGGCACCAGTGGCTTTTATGGCATCCAGATCATCCGGGTAATAAAACCCGAATGCATCATTTTCAACAATACCGATTTTAAGCGGGGTCGTTATCTGAATACTTTGCTGTGTTTTTGTCTCGACTTCAGGTAAGGCGGCTGCATTATTTGCAATGTTGCGCAGTAAGTCCAGATCAACCTGGTCCTTTACGATGTCACGAATCTGCCTGATTTTTACGTCGGCGGTGTCATCTTCATTGCTAGGCATTAATCCGAGATGGCGTTCATCAATTGATAATGCCGGATTTTTGTAAACCGAGCCGATGACTTTTACGTCGGTGTAATGTTCTATAACAGCGTGCAGTTTCTGCTCATGTCGAGAGCCGCCAAGTTGATTTAAAATCACGCCGGCAATATTGATCTCTTTATCAAATCCCTGGTAGCCTAAAATTAATGGTGCAATACCACGGGTCATGCCCCGTGCATCCAGTACTAAAATAACCGGTGCTTTAAGCAGTGAGGCGAGGGCGGCATTGGAGTTACTACCGTCCAAATCCAGACCGTCGTATAAACCTTTATTGCCTTCAATAACCGTAATGTCAGCATTGTTTGAATAACGACTAACTGTGTCGATAATTTCACTTTGTTGCATGGTGTAAAAATCGAGATTATGACAGGGGCGACTGGCGGCTTTGCGTAACCACATGGGGTCAATATAGTCCGGGCCTTTTTTAAATGGCTGTACGATACTGCCGGTTTCGGCCAATGCTGCGCACAGGCCGATGCTCAGGGTAGTTTTACCTGAGGATTTGTGGGCAGCTGAGATTAAGAAGTGTGGCATGATTTTTTAAAAGCTATTTACCGCAAATAAACGCAAATGTTTTTAGGGTTAACTTGCTTCGCAAGTTTGCCAATTTCAGGCATAAATTATCAGAGGTTCCGCAGGTTGTAGTTGTTAAAGCTGCGCAGCAGCAAAACAAAAAATCTGCTTTTACTAGCGTTTTTTCGCGTTCATTTGCGGAAAACAGCTTTTGCCTTAAACCACAAACGGCTCGAAGTCACCCCCGAGCCGTTTGCATAAGACTTTAACGTTATTTAAAACTTACTCAGCCTTATGATGCGGATCAGCTACTGAATCTTCCAGAGAAGCAGGTAGGAAGCCTAAAACTTTAATCCCCAGTGCAATCATAATTAATGACATCGCAACACCACCTAAGCCTAACAGTACTTCAGGTAAGCTGGCAGAATACTGTGTGGTTGCGCCGTCAAAGAACGTAGAGCTGACCACTTCCATACCCGGGAAGATATCCATTGGATAGGCCTGACCTGCAATGATGACAGTGTACATAGCCGCCATGCCGCCCAGTACAACCAGAATAGAGGCGGTTGCCAGTGTCTTGCGGCAGTTTTTAACAGCCGGTGCATAAATCATTGCGATAGGAATTAATGTTCCTAATAAGATCTGACCAATCCAGTAGATGTTTGAGTAAGTTGAACCACCGTGCTCACCCAGCAGGATAAACGCTTCGTAACCATGGTGCTCTGTCGCATACAGGTTACTCAGGTGGTAAACAATCTGGAAGTATAAAGTTGCAAATACAAATGTACCTAACAGGCTGCGTAAACGGTTAACCACCACATCACCTAACGGGCGGTTTGTACCATTGTAAGACGCCAGTAATACCAGAATGAAAATAGCCAGTCCGAAAGAGAAAGACATGATCACAAACATTGGCGCCATCATCGCCATGTCATAGCCTGAACGAGCGACGATAAAGCCAAAGATTGAACCGGTACCTGTGGTTAATGCTAAGCGCCATACAAAGGCTGCAATACCTGCGTAACGGCTGTATTTTTTCATCGTACGATCGAGCATAAACCAGGCGTAGACACCAACGATTACGAAAAAGCCGTTATATAAAATCATATTCCATGCAAAGATAGATTTGAAGTTATAGTAGGTCATCGCCACGATTAAACGATCCGGACGACCCAGGTCTAAAACCAGTACCATTAAACCACCGGTTAATAACGCTAATGCAACCAGTGTTGATAGGGGTGCCAGTGGCTTGTATATTTTTTTCTGAAAAACCGAAGAGATAGAGGCTACATTGAGTGCGCCGGATGCGGCAACAATCAGGAATACCGCAAATACGTGGGGCAGGCCCCAGACGATCTGGTTATCCATGCCTGAAACCCAGTGGCCCTCGTGCTCCATATAAAGCATTGAGCCAATGGCACCCAGTACGAACAACCCTAATAGAGCAATCAAGCCCATGTATTGCGTACTATTACCTTCAATCTGTTCTAAGTGTATTTTTTTCATAGTATTCAACTAATCTCTAATACTTGTAAATTTATTAAATAACTTTTATCTGTTTTAAGTTTGTTTACAGCGCTACGAAATACGATTTCGTAGCGCTGTGTTCAATAACTTAAATACCGCGGTAACGAACACCTGTATTCAGGCCAAGGTCAGCACGTATCTGCTTGCCGCCATGTTCTACTAATTGCTTAGAAATTTCGCTGTTCGGATTTTTAATATCACCGAAGATCATTGCGCCGTGTTCAGCCTCTGCACAGGCTTCAACACAGGCTGGTGTTCCGCCTTCGTCTACGCGGTGTACACACAGGGTGCATGCTTCAACAGTGCCTTTACCACGGGGAACATAATCAACGGTTAAATCAACGGTTTCGTGTGCAAATGAACGGGCTTTATACGGGCAGGCCATCATGCAGTAACGGCAACCGATACAGATATGACGGTCAACCAGTACAATGCCATCAGCACGTTTAAATGATGCGCCGGTAGGGCAGACATCAACACACGGAGGTGACTCACAGTGCTGACACATCATCGGTAATGAAATTTCGTGTTGGGTTTGCTTGTCACGCAAAGTGACTTTGCGAATCCATTGCTGATCGGTACGCGGGCGATCGTGAGATGCGATACCGTTTTCAGTGTGGCAGGCTGTTACACAAGACGTACAGCCACTTGCGCATTTTGCAGTATCTATGAGCATGCCCCAGCGAACGGCACTGGTAACCGCCTGATCTGCTGGTTTAGCTTCTGCAACTGAGTGCAAAAATACACCTGGAGCAATCGTTAGTGCCGCGGCAGCGGTTGCAGTTTGACCTACAAAGCTACGGCGGGAAACATTGACATCTTTACAACTCATTGCTTGCTCCCTTTTTCAGAAGTGCTGGCAATCTCTGTCGAAACTGGCTTTGAAATATCTGCACCATGTGGGCTTTTACCCAGAGGTTTGCTCCCCCCGGCTTTTTTATCCATGGGACGGTCCATATGACACTGGAAACAATCAATGCTGACACCAACAAAGTTATGACAGCTACTGCAAAAATGCTTGTCATCACCAAAGCGGGCAGTTGAATCTTTAGGTATATGGCAATTAATACACTCTTTAAGACTGTATTGTTTTGTACGAATACCATTATGCATCGTTTCATCACGCTGATGAAGGATGTAGTTCATGTGATTTTTTTTCATATCATCTTCAGGCTCGACACATTCCGTAGTCCCATTAGTGGGGTGAGGAACTTTAGGCGCAAAAGACGGCTTACCTTCCGGTGAAGCAAACGCAAAAGCGGAAAAAGCCAGTAGGGCTAATCCCGCGATTGTGATTAAAGTATTATGCATGCGTTTTTCAAACTGCTGCATTAGTAACTCCAAAAGTTAAAATAATTAGAGAGTTTATATTTTTAGATTAAATACAACTAACTTCGTTTCAGCATGTTTGGCTGATAGTCCGACTCGTAAGACTTAAGTCGCTGGATTCCTGCCTGCGCAGGAATGACGATGTTTGATTATTATTTAAATTTAATCTGGTATTTCTAAAACTTTTAAACTGGTAATAATAAGTCAGTTTGCCTCTGAGAGGTTTCAGGTCATGGCGGAAAATGCGAGCTTACAAGTGTAAGTGATCATTTTCCAACGAAGGCCTGAAGCCTCTCAGAGGTGAAATGGCTTATTATTCGCCCATGCCCATGTCAATGTATCCGGTCGGACATACGTCAGCACAGATGTGACAACCGATGCACTTAGAGTAATCAGTATCAACATAACGACCGGTTGTTTTCTGGTCTTTCTTAACACGGAATACTGCATTTTGTGGGCAGAAGATAACACAGTTATCACACTCGAAGCACATGCCACAGCTCATGCAACGACCGGCTTCAGCAACAGCACCTTCTTCAGCTAAACCATTCATACGTTCAGCAAAGTGGCCTAATACTTCATCAGATGATGGAACATCTTCGGTGCGCAGGTTACGTGCTTCTGCTTCGAAGTGGCCCAGGAACATTTTATCAGTTGAAATGATTTCCTTTTCAGAGCGATCCTGGTAGTTATGAATAGCGTAATCAGCACTATCAGTACCACGTTGCTCATCTGCTGATAAATTATAATCATAGTCAGCCGGTGCTAAATCAGCTTCATTCAGCTTGTCCATAATATTGAAGTGATGAACGTCAACTTTAGGACGCTTTTTAACTTCTTTTTGCTCAATGAACTGCTTGATGGTTTCAGCAACAACAGAACCCTGACCAATCGCCGTTGTTAACAGGTGAGGACGTACAATGTCGCCTGCAACAAAGTGACCCGGCTTACCTGGAACCTGGAAGAACTTGTCAGCGTCGATTAATGAACGACCGTTGTCCATATCTTCTGTGCCTTCAAGGTCACCAAACTGACCGATTGCAGAAACGATAAGGTCACATTCAACGATGTATTCTTTGCCGCCTTCAACTGCAACAGGTGCATTGTTTTCGAATTTGCTGTCGACTAATTTTAGTGCAGTTGCACGGCCATCAGCGTCTTTAATGATTTCAACCGGCATCACTTCGTTCATGATAGTTACGCCTTCGATCAGCGCATCATTAACTTCGTGCTCTGCAGCTGTCATTTCTTCCTGCTTGAACAAAGCAGTTAAAGTAACATTGGTGCAAGGCTCTTTATCTGCTTCAGCGATATCACCGTGCTTAACACGACCTTCAGCTGAATCTTCAGGCTTTTCGTCGCCCATGGCTTTTAAAGTGCCGATACGACGAGAGACTGAAACAACATCGATAGAGGTGTCCCCTCCACCTACACATACAATCTTTTTGCCTGTGTATTTCATTTCGCCTTTGTTGAACTGCTCAAGGAAGTCAACCGCGGTTACACAGTTAGGAATGTCTTTCCAGTCTTCGATAAACAGACCACGACCATTCTTACAGCCTAGTGCCCATAATACCGCATCGTAATCTTTTTCAAGATCAGCAACAGGAACGTCTTTACCCACGCGTGTATTTAATTTTGTTTCGATGCCACCCATGTCGAGAATACGCATGCATTCGTGATTCATTACATCACGTGGAGTACGATAGCCGGGGATACCGTAACGCATCATGCCACCCAGTTCTGAGTGATCATCAAAGATAGTAGAAGCGATGCCAAACTTACGTAGGTGATACGCAGCTGACATGCCAGCAACACCACCACCGATGATAGCCACTTTCTTATCACCCAGGTCAGGTAAACCAGCAAACTTATATTTACCTTCGAAAGCACTGTCACCAATGTATTGTTCAACTGAGTTGATGCCAACGAAGTCATCAACGTCATTACGGTTACAACCGTCCTGACAAGGAGCGGGGCAAACACGACCCATCATTGCAGGGAAAGGGTTAGCTGTAGTAGAGCGCTGGAATGCATACTCTTCTTTTGTCATACCTTCTGGTGGAGTTTCGATACCGCGAACGATATCTAACCAACCGCGAATATCCTCACCTGAAGGGCAGCTGCCCTGAC
>CAZHEA010000024.1:0-1592 GCA_964531165.1 uncultured Thiotrichaceae bacterium | reverse complement strand
CGAACGATATCTAACCAACCGCGAATATCCTCACCTGAAGGGCAGCTGCCCTGACAAGGTGGAGTGCGGTGCACGTAAGTAGGGCACTTATAAGAAGTGTCCTCTAAAAATATCTTATCGTGCATGCTTGACCATTCTGAGTCGCCTTCTTTGTAGCGGCGATAAGTCAAGTTTTTAGTCTGCATGTCTTCTTTGGAAGTGGCCATGCTGTTCTCCTATATGCTGAACCGTATAGTTAAAAATCAAGTTGCGGCACATCATACGGTTTTATGGGGGGATGTCTCTTTTGAAAAAGGGGTATTTACTTTTGTAAATATATCCTATTCAAAATAGTCATTCCGCTTAACCGAATAATCTGCAACAACAAAATCGTTTGTTAAATTCTGTTATTTTCTTTGTGCACCTAAAGGAGCACCATCATAAATTGTGTTATTAGTCTTCCGGGTCAACTTGACCTTCAAGAACAATTGCATCACTTACTAACTGGTGAACACTCACAATCTGGTCCATTGTAAACCCGTAATAGGGTAATACCTTGGTGAACTGGCTCTTACATATAGCGCATATTGCCGCCATGTGGGTTACGCCATATTCTTCTTTTGCGTTAATTAAAGCCGTTGCACGTGGCAAGATACCTTTAACGCGCAGCTCCATCAGATCGTCTGTTAACAGTCCGCCGCCGCCACCACAGCAGAAGGTTGCATCACCGATAGTGTCTTTTTCCATATCGACGTAGTTATTACAAACTGCTTTGATAACGGCACGAGGAATAGTGAATTGACCACCTGGCTCTGTACCCATACCAGAACCACGCGCTACGTTGCATGAATCATGGAAGGTAAGCGTCTTGTCATCATTACGAGACTTGTCGATGGTCAGCTCACCTTTTTCAAGTTTATCTAAGGTAAACTCGCAGATGTGCTGAGGAATCGGGTAGTTTTGATCTAAGAAATCAAATGGGCCAGCCAGTGTATTTAAGAAGCTGTAACCTACGCGCCATGCGTGACCACATTCACCGTAAACTATACGCTTAACACCTAATTGCAGTGCCGCTTCACGAACACGCATCGAAATTCGTTGCATGTTTTCGTAAGAGCCGATGAATAAACCAAAGTTACCGGCTTCCGATGCAACCGAGCTTAATGTCCAGCTAGTCTTAGTCTGATGGAATACTTTTGCGTAACCAATCAAACCATCAATGTGAGGTTCGGCGAAGAAGTCAGCTGAAGGCGTCACTAATAAAATATCAGCGCCTTTTACATTAAGTGGGAATTTAACTTGCACTTCGATATCGTATTCAACGTCTTCTTCAAGACCTTCAAGTACGTTAGCTAAGGCTTTTTCTGGTAGGCCAAGGTTGTTACCAATGGTGAATACCTTGCCGATGATTTCATTTGCGTATTTCTGACCGCGACCAATGTGCGCCATGATTTCACGTGCAGCCATGGTCACTTCAGCAGTATCGATACCGTAAGGGCAGAAAACCGCGCAACGACGACATTCTGAACACTGGTGGAAGTAGCTGTACCAGTCCTGTACAACGTCTTCAGTTAAATCTTTTGCGCCAACTAATTTAGGGAAGTACTTACCGG
>CAZHEA010000023.1:42591-45760 GCA_964531165.1 uncultured Thiotrichaceae bacterium | reverse complement strand
ATAAAGATGCGGATGGAAAGCACCTTATCGGTAGCAAGCATTACACATTGACGCTAGCTCCAAATCCACCGGCTAAAACCTTCTGGTCTATTGTGGTTTATGATGTGAATACACGTACCATGATTATCAATGAATCTAAAAACCCGATGGTAAGTGGCCGAAGAAATCCACAGAAAGAAGCAGACGGTTCGATTGTGATGCATTTCAGTCCTGAACAACCAGCGGGTGTTAATAAGAACAACTGGGTGCAAACCAACCCGGCGGAAAGCTGGTTTGCCTACCTGCGTTTTTATGGGCCAACCGAAGCGTACTTCGATGAGTCGTATCCTTTACAGGACATAAAATTGGTTAAATAGGGAAAAACAAAATGTTGAAAATGAACCTGTTAAGTATGACGGCATCTGCCGTCATCGGCTTTACTGTTTTTGCTGTATCTAATCCGCTGCTTGCATCGGTGCCGAAATTTAAAGCAGATGTACCTGAAAATATAACCACACCCAGCAGCATAAAAACAAAGTATGCGGGTGAGCTTAATTTTAAAGATGGTTTTCCAACGGATGAAACCGTTAAAAAAACCTATGACTTTTTAGACACGGCTCGGGCAACGCTGGTATACACCAATACGGTGGGTATCGGCTCAATGCAGGCAATGTTGGAAGGCCAGAAAAAAGCCGGCATTGGCGCATATGAAATTGCGATTTTTGAAAACTTGCTGGATGCCCGTTCTTTATGGTTAACACCGAACACTACTACGCCGTATGCAGTGGGTGAAATTGATACCAAAAATGGTCCGGTAGTTGTGGATAATCCGGGGCCTATTTTAGGCATTGTCGATGATGCATTTTTTGCGCATGTGACGGATATTGGTTTTACCGGACCGGACAAAGGCAAAGGCGGCAAATATCTTTTTGTTGGCCCGAACTATAAAGGCAAAATTCCGAAAGGCTATATTGTCATTAAAACCCGCGGCTATCGTCACTGGTTAATTATGCGTTTGATTGTGAAAAACGGTGAAGTTAAAAAATCGGTTTCCGGTTTTAAAGCCGGCTTCAGAATGTATCCGCTGGCTAAAGCATCCAATCCACCGAAGCAGGTTTTTCACAATTTCTCCGGCAAAAAATACAGCACCATTCATGCAAGCGATGAAACTTTTTATGATGAAATTGCAGCTTCTGTTCAGTATGAACCCACCGGAGTTTTTACACCGGAAATTAATGGTCAGATGGCCACTATCGGTATCAAAAAAGGCAAGCCATTTAAGCCCGATGCACGCATGAAAAAGATTTTAAAAGAAGCTGCGGCTTTGGGTAATGCATCTGCACGCGCTATTTTGTTTGCACCGCGTGATGATAATGTGTTTTTCTACCCCGGCAAACGTCAATGGTATTCACCGCTGGCAGGTGGCAGTCACGAGTTTTTGAATAACGGAGAACTAGTGCAGAACGATCGCACTATGATGTTGTTTTTTGCTACCGGTATCACGCCATCAATGGTGTTACCAAAACCCGGTACCGGATCTGTTTATGAAATCACCACCCGTGATTCAGATGGTAATTATGTCGATGGTGGTAAAACCTATAAGGTAACGCTGCCTGGGCCTGTACCGATTAACAACTTCTGGTCATTCATTGTTAATGATGCACAGACACGCTCGATTTTAGAGACCGATCAAAAGTCTGGCGGCATTGATGGCAATGCTAAAGGGCTGGTAAAAAATGCAGATGGTGGGGCAACGATTTACTTCGGGCCAAAACCGCCCAAAGGTCATGAGTCAAACTGGGTGCAGACAATGCCGGGAAAAGGTTATACTGTGTTACTCAGACTCTATGGGCCGTTGAAGCCATGGTATGACAAAACCTGGATGCCGGGTGATCTGGAGTTGGTTAAATAATACTCTGTCATTCCTGCGAAGGCACATTATTGTTCGGAATAAAGCAGGAGGGCTTGGGCTCTTTAAATTAGGATAAATAAAAACAAACATCGTCACCCCAGCGTGCTTCTAGCTGGGGTCCAGTGACTTTGAGCGAGCAAAAGTCACTGGATTCCGGCTCAAAAGCATGCCGGAATGACAATTTAATTTTTATTTCGGACAATAGTGTGCGAAGGCAGGAATCTAACGACTTAAAAACTTTACAGTCACTGGATACCTGCCTTCGCAGGTATGACAGGTATTTTTAAGTTAACGGGTTTCGCTGTCGTATTTTAAAAAACATCTGTGCTATTTGTGGAACCTATAACAGTTAATTTGTTGTTTTATTGAAAATTAAAATCACGTTTTAATGACGAAATACTACTTATAGTTAAGGCATTATATTGTCACTTCCGATACAGGCATTCGGGGTTGATGACGTTTGGTTTTAAATTTCTATATGCCCCCAACAGGGTTAAATTAAAGCCGTGTTGTTTAGGATGCGGCTATTTACTTTTAACAGGAAAGAAAATGAAAAATATTATAATCACTTCAATGGTTGCCGCGGCAGTTATGTTTAGCAGTGCGGTGAGTGCAAGCGAATGCAAAAAAGAATACTACAGTCCTAAGTGGGATCATCAGGCTCCAACCGTTGATGCATTTAACTTTGCACGCGCGGAAACCGATATGCAAATGAAAGGCTATGCGAAAAGCTACAAAGCCTTTGGTAAATTTAGTCATGGACGTAAAGCTTATGATGTTGAAAATCAGGTAACGCTTAGCGGTAACCGAGATACCATTTATTCATTTGGTGTATTCGATCTTTCTAAATCTGATTTAACGATTATTATGCCGGATTCAAAAGGCCAGTATATGACACTGATGCCGATTTCTCAGAATCACGATATTTACCCTGGCCTAAATGCACCGGGTAAGTACACCTTCAAGCAAAAAGAAGTGGGCACGCGTTATATGGTGTTCGTGGTAAGAACCTTTGCCGATCCGGGTAACCCTAAAGATATGGCGAGAGCGCACAAATTACAAGATGGCATTATCGTTAAGCAAAAAAACAAGGGCGATATATCCGGTCTTAAAGACTGGAATAAAAAAGATATGCTGGCTATGCGTAAAGCATTTGATATGGCCGGCAGCTCAATGTCATCCAGTGAATCATTCTTTGGTGTTAAGTGCGATCGTTCATACTTTCAAAATGCAATGGGCATTGCAATAGGCTGGGGTGGCATGCAGCGTAAAGATGCA
>CAZHEA010000023.1:11644-42491 GCA_964531165.1 uncultured Thiotrichaceae bacterium | reverse complement strand
AGTGTAAATATGGATTTGGTACTGATGGGCTATAACCGTATTTTTGATTTCATGGGGAACTCGGCCATATTTACCACTATAGTTACTGCGGGTAGTGCATCAGCGACTATTCCAACCAGTCCAACGACAACCATAAGCCAGTCCACCAGAGGTTATGGTGATGTATATTTTCAAGGCACGTTTAATCTAATTGGCGGACCAGCGTTAAGTGCTGAGGAATTTGCAACTTATAAGCAGGATACATTACTGTCATTACTACTGGGTCTGAGCACACCAACCGGTGAGTATGATAGTGATCGTATATTAAATATGGGAGCTAATCGATGGGCATTGCGGGTGGGTTTGCCATTTGTGAAAACGTTAAGTAAGGAATGGTTGCCGGGAAAAATTACCACTCTGGAAATTCTACCTTCCGTATGGATTTATGGTGATAACGATGAATATGTTAACCAGCAGAAACTCGAGCAGGATGAGCTGTACACATTAGAAATGCATTTAACTCACGATTTATCGCCGACATTTTTTGTGTCACTTGATTACCTCTACCAGACCGGCGGAGAAACTACAGTTAATGGCGTGAAAAGTGATGATGCGCAAAGTGCTGACTTTATCGGTGCGACCTTTGCATATATGGTGAATGAGCAGTTGCAGTTTCAGTTTAGATACAGTGCAACCCTAAATCCAGACCCTGAAAAAGAATTGTCAGTTGATAATATGCAGCTGAATCTAAATTATTTCTGGTAGATAAAACACAGAATACTTATATGTATCCCCGTGGTTTTGCAGTTGACTTAGATTCAGGTTAAAGTGCTCCGGGGCTTATCTCGTCGGAAGTGTTTTGTCCTTCATCTAATAGAGAGATAGTTTATTCTAATGATATTAATGCAGAAATATTTACATAATATAGGTTTAATTTTTATATTATTTAGCTCGTCAGTAGCATGGGGTTCGACTTCAGAAAATAAACAGTCGATGAGTAGCACCCAACAGAAAAATCTGTACAACAGCAATAAGTTTGTAATAGGTATTGGTGTGGGTATCGTAAAATTCGATACTAATATAAAGGTAAGAAATACAGATACATCTGATTTACCACTGTATGTTGATCTTGAAGGTACGCTGGATTTACCGGACGTGTCTCATATTACAAATTTTTATGGTGCCTACCGTTTCAATAAGAAACATATGCTGATGTTTAACTACTTTGGTATTAACAGGAGCTCATCGTTAAAAATAGTTGATGAGCAGTTCGAGGATGTTTTCATTGTTGATGCAAATATCAATGTAAACGATGAAAGCCGTTTTTACAATTTGACCTATGGTTACAGTCTTTTCTATGACGACAGGAGTCAGGTTATATTGGTTGTTGGTTTAAATGGTATGGATTTGAAATTATCGGCAAGTGCAGCAGGTGAAATAGTAGTGGACGGTGAGACTAAAGCTTCCGAAAAACTGGTGGCTGTAGATGTATTTGCACCCTTACCATTAATAGGCTTAAATTTTGACTTTAGTTTCACGCCTAAGTGGAACTTAAGTTCTTCGGTATCGCTAGTGATGGGTTCGTTTGGTGACATAAGTGGCTCGGCATTTCAAACTGAAATATACGCACGCTATAAAGTATCAAAGCATATTGGAGTTTTAATGGGCGTGTCCTATTTTAGTGCTGCAGTCGATGTTGAAGATAATGCGGAAACTGCTGAGGTGTCATATGGCTATGATGGTGCATCCATAGGTATGCATTTTGCATTTTAGAGTGCATAAAATAATTTGACGCTACTGGGCTTTGATAACTTCATGAGTTTATGAAGTTAGACTTGATACAGGATCTTAAATACTACAAAATCACAGGCTTCCTGATGAAGATGTTCAGAGATGACTGAATTATTAGGTTGACAGAAAAATAATGATTCTTAACAGGGTAATAGTAATACATTAAAAGAAAAATTATGAAAAATAACCTAAAACTAATATTTATAATGCTATCTGTTGTAGTGCTAGTGTCGTGTGCTTCTTTACCTAGTGATTTTGTAGCAGAGCCGAGTTATGCAATTACAGATACGAGTGAAACCACGCTGGGTGTAAAGGCGAAAAAAACATTAGGTAATCGCCCGGATCAATCTGCATTGACACTAATTAATGAAGGTACAGATGCATTTTTAACAAGAATGTTATTGCTATCGATGGCAGAAAGTACGGTTGATGTGCAGTATTTTATCTGGAAGTCAGACCTGATTGGGAAAATGCTATTTAACGGCATGCTCGAAGCTGCAGACCGAGGTGTTCGTGTACGAATACTGCTTGATGATTTAACTCTTGATGGTGAAACCAGGAAAACACTATTTGCTTTAGATCAACATAAAAATATTAATGTCAGAATATATAACCCTTTTAGTGACTCAGGTTCTAAATTTGCTGCAGCCGTTACCGATACAACAAGAATTAACCGGCGCATGCATAACAAGTCATTTAATGTTGATGGCCAATATACGGTTGTTGGTGGGCGTAATATTGAAACTAATTATTTCTCAGCAAATACAAGAAGTAATTATTCTGATTTAGATATTGTGGCGGCAGGTCCGGTAGTTAAAGAGGTTGATAAGCAGTTTGATATTTACTGGAATAGTCAGTTGGCTGTTCCGGCTCATGTTTTTACTGATAATAATGCAACATCAGCTGAGCTGGATTTGCTCAGAAAAGAGCTGCTCAGGTTTGCTGATAAAAACAGTCAATCTGAATATGCATTAGATATACATAATACTACGGTATATAAAAGAATCTCCAGAGGTATAGCGGGAGTTGATAATAAAGATATTTATCGCGGAAAAACTGAAGTTGTTTATGATGCACCGGACAAAACACTGGGTAAAAGCCATGAGGAAACGGTTTATCTTGCAACATTAATGCAAAAACATATTGAAGGCATCGAGAATACTTTCGAGCTGGTTTCGCCCTATTTTATTCCTGATGCAGCTGCGATTAAATATTTTAAGCGCATGGTTGATCGTGGGGTTAACGTTAAAGTAGTGACCAATTCACTTGCATCAACTGACGGTATTATGGCGCAGTCAGGTTATGCACGGCACCGAATTGAACTATTAAAAAGTGGTGTCAAGTTATATGAGTTAAAGCCATCTGCAAAAACAGAGGCCAGTCGGTCACTTAAAAGAAGTGCCCGTGCAAAAAGTGCATTACATGCAAAAACCTATATTTTCGATAGAAAAAAAGTTTATATCGGGTCATTTAATTTTGATCCGAGATCAACAAGAATTAACACAGAGTTAGGTGTTGTGTGTGAAATACCTGAAATGGCTGAATTTATTGCAAAAAATATTTTTGATCAATATCTTAAAGATAAAACTTATCAGGTTAAACTAATTACGAGTGTTGAAGATGTGGAGGATGATACTGAAGAGTATGTTTCCATGCCTGTTGAAAAATTAGTCTGGATTGAAATACTTAATGGAAAAGAAGTGCGTTATACAGAACAACCTGAAACCAGTGTGTGGCGACGATTTAATTTGAATTTTTATTCAATACTCCCTATTGAATCTCTATTGTAATTTTAACTACTTATGATTATCCGAATTTATATAATATTTGTATTGGTTAGTGCGTTAAGTGCATGCTCATTTGGTACAAAGCTTGATAAAAGTATTTTTTATAAGGGAAACAAACCAGTCAAAGTGTGTGCCAGTTATCAGGTGATGGATGAGGTGCAGGCAGAAGAAGCGATTAATAAAGATATTTATTTGCTACAACAAAATATCGAACGTAGCCTCGTGTTTAGAGAGCAGGTGGGCGCGGTGTTAAGTGAAATTAATATACGGGTTAACTCACATAAGCCATTTGATCCGAAAAAAATTGACCGCTTAAGTACGCGGCTGCAACAGGAAATAGAATTAATGCGGCCGATTATGAACATACTGGCAAGGCATAAATGCTGGCTGGAGTTTGAGAAGTATGATGTTTCTCAAACAACAAAAATTAAAGGCCTGATGATTGTTCTGGCAACAGCACTTTCGCTATATGATGATTACATCACTATTTTTGCTGTGCTCAATGAAAACGAACGGATTCGTCGTTTTATCAATCATGCAGATAGTGGTTATGACAGGCAGGAGTTTTTACTGGAAGGACTAACTGAAATGTTTGTTGAAGACAGTACTTTATCTCAAGTAGTAGATCTTATAAAACGCTACCATGATCATGAGTTAGAGATTAAAGATATGTCTGCTAGTGATGATAATCTTTTCTATCTGGTGCAAGTGGTAGAAACGTCCAGATCATACCCGGCTTTATTGGGGATGGACTATTTTGATCTGCTAAGTCACCGACAAAAAGTACGAGACAACGTGACTACTGATACATTAAATGAAATTGGTCGATCAACCGTTGATGCATTGAGTGGCGGCTTTAGTAATGCGATTGGAGATTATGAAGAACGCAAAGGATTATTGTATGCAAATAAGGATGTTGAAGAAATAGTTGCAGCACAATTGCAAATTGGTGATATTTTGCTGGAAAAAACGCCGTTTCGTTTAACTGATAGTATGATTCCTGGTCACTGGGGGCATGCGGCAATTTGGGTGGGTACTGAGTCGGAGTTAAAAAAACTGGGTATATGGAATCACCCTCTGGTGTCCAAATATCATCAACAGATACATAATCGTGAACTGGTTATTGAGTCGCTGAGAACAGGAACCACATTAAGTTCACTCGAGCATTTTTTAAATGTAGATGATCTGGCTATTTTAAGAAGCCGTCAGTCATTAAGTGACGAGGTAATGCGCGAGACAATTATTCTGGCGTTACGTCAGATGGGCAAAGCGTATGATTTTAATTTTGATGTTGAGACAACTGATAAAATAGTTTGTTCTGAACTGGTGTATCTGGCGTATGACAATATAAAGTGGCCAACCGAATCAGTGGTCGGGCGTTACACAATTAGCCCGGATAATATTGCGATTAAAACCTTACAAAAGGGGCCGCTAGAGTTAGTGCTTTTTTATCATAATGGGAAATTGATAAAACAGAATAAGCTGAAATTAATGGAAAGCCTAATGGCGCAGTAGTGAAAGTATTATATAAAATCATTAGTGTTCTGTTTTTCGTCATTATTATTTATATGTCAGGATGCGCTACAATTGTGACACCTGTTGCGGGAAACTTTAATGATGATCCGCAGGCCATGTATGATTCGATTACACCTGAAGCGAAGCAGTTGATAAATAATGCTTTTAATGGATTTGAATCTGAAACTCTGATTGATAGTCACGTACATATTATTGGTCTCGGTACAGGTGGCAGCGGGGTTTGGGTTAATCCGGAAATGTTGGAAGGCTTTGACTTTATGAAGCGACTTAAATTTTCCGTTTATAAAAGTGCTGCAGGTATAAAAAATGAGGATAGAGCGGATCAGGAATATATAGAAAGGTTTATAAAGTTAATAACGGCTATGAAACCGTACAGCATGAAGTATTTTATACTGGCTTTTGACTGGCACTATACGAAAGCCGGTGATGTAGATCTTGCCCGGTCAATGTTTTATGTACCTAACAGTTATGTGATGAATCTTGCAAAGCAGCATCCGCAAATATTTGTTCCCGTTGTTTCTATTCATCCTTATCGTAAAGATGCGCTGCTAGAATTGGAAAAGTGGCATCTGCAGGGCGTTAGCTATATAAAATGGCTGCCCAACTCACAGGGTATTGACCCCTCTGATACGGACATTATTCCATTTTATAAAAAAATGGCTGAATACAATATGGTATTAATTAGCCATACCGGTGAGGAAAAAGCGGTTGACGGTGATGAGTATCAACGATTTGGTAATCCGCTGCGTCTTGCCTTACCATTGAAGTATGGTGTGAAAGTGATTATGGCGCACGTCGCGACGATGGGTAACTGCAAAGATATTGATAACAGTAATAAAAGTGAAACCTGCTTTAATCTGGCAATGAGAATGCTACGTAAAAAACAATATGAACAATATTTGTTTGCGGATATTTCAGCTGTAACGCAAAGTAATCGAGCAGACAAACTGCAAACCATACTAGATAGTCAGGAGTTGCATAATCGTTTTGTTAATGGGAGTGATTACCCTTTGCCAGCGATAAATATCTTGTACAAAACATCTCAGCTAGAACGAATGGGGTTTATTAGTGATGAACAAAGACAGTTGCTAAATGAAATTTATTCGTATAATCCGCTGTTATTTGATTTTGTGTTAAAACGAACGATAAAAAGCCCGGTTAAAGGGAAGCGTTTTTTAAATGATGCATTCAGATTTTTTGAGAAAGTTAAGCAGAGTGATTTGACCACTACTGCGATAAATTAATTAGTTAATTATTAAGTGTATACGGAGAAAATAAATATGAAATTGCAGAATCTGAGGACTAAGCCTCGCTGGTTGCAAGTTGTGATTGTCATTTCAGTCGTTAGTCTATTTACCAGTTGTACAAATATGGTAAAAGAATATACCGAATTGTTCGGGCCTTCATCTCCACAGAAAAGGGTGTTGACATCGAACGAGCTAAAGCTAAAAGATCACATTTCATTCGTTAATGAGGTGCAGCCTATTTTAACCAATCGCTGTGCGGTTTGTCATAGCTGTAACGATGCGCCGTGTCAGTTAAATTTTACCTCAATGGAAGGCATTGACCGGGGTGCGTCTATCGAAGTGGTCTACAATGGTTCTCGGTTTTCACAGCAGGATCCAACTCGTTTAGGTGTTGATGCTACGAATACAACACAATGGCGCGCGAAGGGTTTTTTCCCGGTATTAAATGAGCGTAATCAGACAGAGAAAATCAATTTACATAATTCATTGTTATATCAGGCATTAGTGACAAAGCGTCGACACCCGTTTCCAACTGAAGGGCGTTTACCGAAAGAGTATGAGTTAGGCGTAGAGCTTAAAGAGGATGAATCTTTTGTGCATTCGCAGGTTTGTCCTATTGTTGAAGAATATGCTGGTTTTGCTCAGGGCAACCCACAATGGGGAATGCCTTTCGCGATGCCTCCAATTACTGATGATGAGTTTAACAAGATTGAAACCTGGTTAAAACAGGGCGCTAAAGTTGAGCCTGCAAAGCCATTATCAAAAGCGATTAAGCAACAGATAAACAAATGGGAAGTTTTTTTTAACGCAACATCTAACAAAGAACAGTTAGTATCCCGTTACATCTATGAGCACTTATCTTTAGGTCATCTGTATTTTAGTGAAGTGTCTGATACGGATTTCTTTATGATTGTTAGATCAAGAACACCTTCGGGGCAACCGATTGATCTGATTAGCACGGTTCGCCCGTACAATGACCCAGGCGTGGAAAAATTTTATTATCGATTACAACATTATAATCGTGTGATTGTTGATAAAACACATTTGCCGTATGCGCTAAATAAAAAGCGTATGACAAGATATAATGAGTTGTTTTTAGAGCCGGTATATACAGTAAATGAGTTGCCCTCATACAAACCAGAGCTAGCGGCCAATCCGTTTAAAACCTTTAGTGCGATTCCATCTAAAAATCGTTATAAGTTTATGCTAGATGAATCACAGTTTTTTGTGGGCGGCTTTATTAAAGGTGCAGTATGTCGTGGTTCAATTGCATTGAGTGTAATTGATGATCATTTCTGGATGTTGTTTATGGATCCAGATAAAAGTTCACTGAGTCAGGATTCAGCATTTTTAGAGCAGGTTAGCTCAAAGTTAAAAATGCCGAATGAACAGGAGAATGATGTTAGCCTGTTATCGATCTGGACAACCTATAAAGATATTGCGAAAGAATATTTTATGGCCAAGGCGAACTATATCAATAACAACCCTGAAAGGAGTAAGGGGCTGGGCATAGATAAAATATGGAATGGCGATAAGGTAAATAGAAATGCTGCGCTCACTATTTATCGTCATCATGATAGTGCGACTGTATTAAAGGGTTTTGTTGGTGAGGTGCCTAAAACAGGCTGGGTGTTAGATTACCCAATACTTGAACGTGTGCATTATTTACTTGTTGCGGGTTTCGATGTCTATGGAAAAGCCGGACACCAGTTATCAACCCGTTTGTATATGGATTTTTTGCGTTATGAATCTGAATTACAGTTTCTGGCATTCTTACCGATTAAAGATCGTCTGAAAATACATAAGCACTGGTATCGGGATAGCGATGCGACAGAAGATCTGCAAAAGTTACTGGGCGAGTTAAACCTTAATTCCCACGAAACCTTAATTAGTTATGAGACGCAAGATCCCAAAAAAGAATTCTTTGTGAATGTTGGCAAGCACATGCAACTGGTTGAGCATAATCAGGAGGATTATCTTAATCGTTGTATCGATTTTCCTGAAGAGTGTAAAGCCAGTGGTTGGAAAGAACAGGCGAGTGCGGAAGCCAGAGCGTTGGTTGAGTTAAGTAACATTAAGGGGCTACGCACGAATATTTTTCCTAATGTAACGTTCATGCGCATCATCGTCGATGGCACGGTGGAAAATGATCAGGTGTTTACCATCGTGCGTAATAAAGCCTATCTTAATGTGCAGTCTCTAACAGCCAGTGTAAGTGCGCGGGTAAGAGAAGAGGATACGATTGATATTGTTCCAGGTTTTGTTGGGGCTTACCCGAACCTGTTTTTAGAAATTCAGCGTAACGAGTTAACAAGCTTTGTTGATGAGTATAAAAAAATAAAAACCTATAAAGAGTATGACGTGTTAGTCGAGCGATACGGTGTCAGAAGAACCAATCCGAATTTCTGGAAAAGCTCAGATTGGTTCTATAAAAAACACTTACATGACAATAACGAGTTTGCTGGTTTGTTTGATTTGAATCGCTATAAAAATCGCTAGAGTTTGAAGGTTAACGAATGGGCGTTCTGGTTCTCAAATGAGAACACTCGAACGCTCATTTATATAGTAGAGAAATTAAAAACTTCAGTGTCTCAATAACGTTATCAATTGATATAATTTAGACCCATGAGTTAACCGCATTTATTTTAATGCTTTTAGAGTGCTTTTTGAATTAATGCAGCGGCACGCTGTGCTTCCAGAACTAATAGGCCTAAATTTACGTTTGATACAGTCATTATGGCTAACACTGCATGCTCACCCGCTGGCATTAAAAACATACATCCTTCACTGCAACGAAGAATCATTTGCAGCAGCTCTCCTTGTTCTAGCTCTTTAGCTGCTTTATTACATACTGAAATAAGCTCAGTACACATTGCGCCTACCTGATCAGGGTCCAATACCGTACCAACAGCTGACATAGTCAGTCCATCTGCTGTAGAGATCATAGATAGCTGTATTTCCTGACACTGATTATTCATGTCTTTTAATATGTCGACTATAATTTCAGTACCACCAGTGTTAATTGCCGCACCAGGCAAAATAAGATTATTATTCATAGTTATACCTATTACAGACATAAGATGATATTTCAATAAATGCTGAACTATTCAAAAAGTTGCTGTCAGTTGTGGTTAAAAGACACGAAAATTTATCGAAGTACAACAAGTAGATAGTGAGACTCATATCAGCCCAAGAGGTTGTAATGCTTAGAGGTTGATTCGTATCCGATATCTTATTAATATGTCTTGAACGTCTAGATGCTTTTATATAGTCATATGCTATTGCAGAAATATCAACGGTTTGTTGCTGATTAAAACCACTGGCGATAATAGGAAAGCCATTTAAGTCTGATAGAATATACTGACTCTGTACTTGCAGGTTACTTAAAAAATATTTTGCGGATAGTGTTTCCTCATTTGAATTCGCATTGCTGCTTTCATTCATGTCTATCAACTGTAATGAGAGCATTTTACTTATTACTTTAAATGTACGGGCTTTTTCGTAGTTGAATAGTATGGATGCATCACTAAAAGAGACAGTGGTATTGATGTGTCTATTTAAAGTTAATATTAATAGCTGATATATATCATCATTAATTAAGTCTTGAGAGTAACTGGTGGCAGTCAAACGTTTGACTCCTGCATTTGTTATATGATAGCTAGTTTGCATATCAACTTGCCTGATCCTTTATCTCGCATTGTATGCATTGGCTACAATATGTTAGTCCTAGCCTCAGATGATATCGAACGGTCTCTCCTTTATCAATTGCCTGTTGGCAACCATCGCATAAAGTTCCTTCATCAATAATTGTTGTTTCATATCCATTCAGTGGCATTTCTACACCATTGAAAATTTTAGCAAATGCCTTATTTTTTACTATGTCATTTCTGAAACTTTCATCGATACTTAACCAACGTTCGATTAGATGTTCAGCTAATCCATGTTTTTTTAAGTATTTTTTCATTAATGATTCACGGTAGTCAAAAAGTTCATTACTTATTACCATCCAATGATGAGCGTTCTTTGGCCTGTCACCGAAAAATACTTTATCTCCTGTGAATAGTTGACGCATAAAAAGGTACTGTTTCTCGCTGGCGCGTTGTCTGCTTGAGTTAGCGAAAAAACCTGAAAGTTTATCGTCTTTAAATACGCCTGTATAAAAGTCATCAAGAATTATCTTTAACTTTTTACCATAATCTAATGCCTTCCACATTTCGTCGTCTGCTGATGATAGTTGTTTAGAGTGGCTTGGTTGATTTATAGTGGAGGGGTCTGATGACCGTCTGCCTATCTCTTTATGCTGTATAGTGTTCCGGCTTCTTATATCTTTATAATCAAAGCTGTCAGTGAAAATATACTCATCAGAGATATTATGATGTTTTAATAGTGCTTTATGGGAAAGAATAAATTCAGGTGAGCCGGCAATAAAAACCCATGGATCCGGTATTGTGTTAATGACAGTATCAATTTTATCCAGAGCGGTTATATCTTTAAAGCACGAAGAGTAGTTAAAGTTTATGTTTTTTCGTTGCAGGTCGGTAAATTCATCATCTAGATAGATATCACTTTTATACCGGCCTTCATGATAGGTATAAATTTCTCCCTGATGTTTGTTGCGCAATGCATCTAAAGCAATACCATAAAGAGGAGCGATGCCAGTGCCTTTACCAATTAAAACGATAGCCGAGTGCTTGTTAGAGATCTGATCATAGTAGCTGTTTCCCATAGCTCCCTGGATTTCAATTGTGTCACATTCCTGTAGCTCATCAATAATCCATGAGCTTAACTCACCATTGTGCATTTTTCTGACATGGATTTCTATATGTCCATCTTGTGGATGACTGACTATAGAATAACTCCTCGCTAGTCCGTCACTAATTCGTCTTAGATTGATGTATTGACCTGGTTTATATTCAAAATCATACTCAACCTTAATCAATAGCTTGCATATATATTTTGAAATAATAATTTTTTTATAAATAATTGCTTTTTGATAAATGTCTTCAGGCTGTATTACGTTTATAGACATATCTGATTCTGGTTTACAGGTACAGGGTAGAAAGTAATTATTTACTATATACTCTTCTTTTAATCCTGACTGTGACTTATCTGGAATGATACCGGACTGACACTGCAGCATGCATACATGGCAACTTCCTTTAACACATGAAAAGTTGACATCAATACCATGGCGCATAAATGCTGCAATTAGAGTTTCATTTTCATTGCAGAAAAACACCTGATTATTATACTTTATTTGATAACTGTTCATTCGCTATACTATGCTTGATGATATTTTAATAATTTTAAAAAGACAAAATCACGGACTATAATTTTTATGTTATAACGCAATGCCATTATCCGGCACTCGTTCCTATATAAATAAACCAACCGCTAAGCCCAAGCCAGAACAGGCCCTTTAGTAGAAATAACATAAAAGTTAATTTTCCAAGATTGCAAAGCATTAAGCGATGTTCAAGTTTTAATTTATTTGAGAATAGTTTTGTTTTCATGTTCAGGCCTCATTTTAATAAATACAAGTTAATACTCTATATGTTCCAGTAATATAGCTATATCAGCAGCCGCTTTTCGTGAATCTATAAATATTTTACCCAGGTTTACGGTTTGTCTGGTTGCTACAGCTAGCACTGCATCGTTACCGGCATAAACCAGTAGCATCAATCCCCGTTCTCCTTCTATTAGTACCTGCTTAAGCTTGCCGCGAGATATTTCTTCAGCTGCCCGTGTTGCGAGTGCCAGTAATGAAGCACACATTGCACCAAATCGATCAGCATCAACTTTTTCATCAAGTACCCATGCCATGCTAAGTCCATCTGTGCTGATAACGGCAGAAGCCTCTATATCATCTGATGCACTATTAAATGTACGTAGTAGCGGTCTAAGTGACTTACCCGGCTGAGAATTTTCAAGATCTGATTGATCAAATGCGGCTAACATAATTTACCTCGTCATATTAAGAGATAGCCTCTACCTGTTAAGGTTAGAGGCATTTGTATTTATAGTGCAGCTTCAAGAGCAGGGATACTTGATCTAGATTTAGTTAAAGCCATCCCCAAATTTGCCGATTTTCGACATACATAAGCAACAACATGTTCCTGATTTTCTTTGCAGCGTAAAAAAATATGTATTAGATTATCGCTATTAACAATCATTTCATTAAAATAATGGGAGTTATCTTCTACACCACGGGCTTTTTTGAACATATTTTCTATGGCGACAACATTTGAGCCCTGGAACATATCAGCAGTTGCAGCCGCTAACATTTCAAGAATTTCCTGAGGGTGTGAGTCTACAGTTCTAATGGCCAGTAACATACCAGTTGTAAGATCCACATATCCAGCTGCAACGCATTCGGGTATGGCTGTGATCGATTTTTGTAATTCCTGTTCAAGATTATTAGACATAATGGTTGGTTCCATGAAGGTGGGTTTGAATTTTAAATCGCATGACTAATATCAGAAAACTGATTACAGGTCATACAATTTTTTGGAGATATTTTTTCTCTTACATATTCTGAAAAAATATCGAGAAACTTTACCTGTTGCTCTGATTGAACCCATCTTGGTTCAATCGATCTGGCTTTTTCCAATGCACTCATAGCATCTGAGTTTTTCCAGATTAGATATAATGTCAACACTGTTCCAGTTCTACCCAGACCAGCTCGACAATGCACAGCAACAGAGCCGCCATGGTTAATTATATTATCTATGTGTTCACATATCTCAATGGCCTGCGCAAGTGTAGGTATACCCATATCTTTAATCGCTAATGACTCACCGCTCATACCAAACATCTTTAAGTTGTCTGTTGATACTGGCTTTTGAGTCGTTGATATTAAATGTGTAATTCCAACTCTCTGCAAAGCCTTTAAGTCATATTCTTCTTCGAAGAAAACACCTGGAAGAGGAGTGCCGGCAAGTTTCCCCTTAAGTAACCATAGAAATCCTCGAGGGCCAAAGCTTTCACTAACATACTGCTTTATATTGTCTGCTATCGGTTGTGGTGTATTTACAGAATCATCAAGATCTTCAGGCTTTGCCATAGGTGAGGGCACGCTGCAACATCCAGATTTAACAAACTGTTTCGCGGGTACTGTTACCGGTGCTTTAAAAAATATTGCAGACTTGCCAAATTCTTTCACCTGTCCACCGGCAAGTAATGCTACATTTCCTGCTAGTTTTTTGGCCTGTTGCTGGTTATGTAATACAATTAAAACTGCACGTCTTTTCGACTCTGATTTTATGTGATTTAATATTTTTTCACATTCACTTTCATCGGTTATTCCGCTAGTCGGCTCGTCCAGGCAAAGTAATCGTGGGCCGGCTGATACCAGACGTAAGATAGCGATACGACGTTGTAGTGCCAGAGACAAACTTACGATATTATCATTCAGTTTATGTTTTAATTCGTGTAAGCCAGACTGTTCTAATAGTCTTATAGCAAGATCTTTCTGCTGCATTTGTGTGAGGTTATTACGTTCAGGAAGGTTGTGAATAATGTTTTCGAATACGCTTTTAACGACAAGTCGAGCGCTTTGAGTTACGATTGAAGGTGAGTTTTCGCGACTTATGGCTTCACCACAATATATTATCTCTCCCCAGGTTCTAAAGGTTGGGTTATTAGTATTAAGTCCGGTAACTGTTCTTAGAAGTGTAGATTTACCTGTTCCACCCGGTCCGAGTAAAGTTGTTATAGTTTTATTGTTAACGTCCAGATTAAGATCATTCAAAATTATCTTTTCACCAAATGCTGCGCCAAAGTCTCTAAGCATTAGTATGGGTTGATTATTGTTCATCTGACTTCCTTAATTTACACAGGGGTCAAGTACAGCAAGTAGAGAAATAATAAGTATTTTTACATCCTGCTTATTCCTTGCATCTACTTCAAATACAGGTACGTTGTACTTGAGCTCTTGCAGACGTTTTTTTATACTAAACAAACCCGGACGTGGCTTTATGTCGATTCTTGTTACTCCAATAACAACGGCATTTTTTTTAATAAAATCTTTAAAATGATTCAGAAAAAACTCTATATCCGCTAATGGATCTTTTCGTGCATTATCGATCATCAGTACCAGCCCGACACCGCCGACGGTAAGTATGTCCCACATGAAACTAAATCTTTCCTGTCCGGGCGTACCATACAAGTGCATCTTCTGGTTATTGCCCAGACTCAGCAGTCCATAATCCATAGCCACTGTAGTGTTGGACTTACGTAATACAACTTCATCACTTGCTGTGGCTTCTGTGCTGGCAACTGGAATATCGCTTATCGATGCAATCGCAGTGGTCTTACCTGAACCGACAGGACCGGTGAATATTATTTTATGTTCCATCAGCGCCTCTTAAATATTAACTATTTTATTGAGCAATAAACTCAATAGTGCATTATTTCTATGTGGCTTAAAGTGCTGTTCAGTTTGATTTTTCTTTTGATTACTGTTCACGCTAATTGAGCCTGCACATAATGCGGCTGAATAGAATTGATAAGCATCAGTACGGGGGATTTTTAAATCAGCAATAACACGTTCTATCGATGTCGGGTGCTTTGATAGCAGTGAGGCAATTCTTAAAAAACTGATGGCCATTGGAATACGAGTAAAATTTGGCCACACACAAAGTTCTAACACATCATCCCATTTTGCATTATTCATTAGACGCCCATCAGAAGCATAAAACCCAGCTGCCCACAATAGTTCGTCTATATTTCTTCCGATACTGGTTTTGAAGTTACTGACTTTGCCTTCATTGAGTACGGTTATTTTAAATGCACTGGCAGGTAGCTGACAAAATAATTTAAGATTTTCAAGATCGGTAAGATATTCACCCGCAGACGATAGAATGGTAACTCGGCCATGTTGAGGGTTATCGATAAGGATATTTTGCTGGTTAGAAACAGCGCGGCGAATAATATTAATAACATAATCATCCGCTGAAAATGTTTCTGTTAATGAAATAACTTCTGCATCCATGTCACATCCTTGAATATTAATATTACTAAATCAGTACTAATACAAGTACTGATTTATGCTTAACATTAAGGAACACAGTTATTTAGCCTGTAAACTCTAGTTTGGATTGATGTCGTTTGAGTTTCACAAGTCAGCTGGCGTTAGAAAATATGAAGATCTAACTGGTAACTCCGCTATCTTGATAAAATCTTAAGACCGGTTGTTTTGCGAGCCTGACTTTCGAACAGGTGTGCCCCTACAGTTGTTACTTTAATTTATAGCTGAGACAGGGTTAAAAGCAAGCAGGGGGGGAGACTTTTATAATAATTATTATACCATCTGTCGTTTTCATCTGATTTAGCTAATGATAATTCAGATAATTTGTATTATCAGTGATAAGAAATTAAGTAAAAATTATGCCATGTAAAGAATTAGCCAAATTAGCTAAAAGTGGTTCTTCAGAAACTAAAAGGCTCTGAAGAACCAGCGTATTTATAGATTGCTTACTTTAGATTGATAGCTGACATTAATATCTTAACGGCATGTGTGCCTGTATATCTTTGATATTATGCCGCACAAGGTTCTTATCTATTTCCGAGATGACGTATTTATTAGTCTCATGACCAAGATTTTTACGTAGATCACCTAAAAATTTCGGCGGTGACATGAGGATAAGTTGACTGAATTTGCCTTCATTTCGTGCCGTATTTAAATGTTCTCCAATACTGCGGGCAAAAGTACTACGTTCATGGTCTCTGTGGTTATCGAGTGAACCAACCCGTTGAGAGTGACGGCTGGCTTTTTGTTGTTTACCGGTTAGTTTATGCTGGTGATTCCTGATAATTGAATGAGTAAAGCCTGTCAGCTCTATTAGTGTTCGCTTAGATTTACTTTTTTCTACTTCGTATATTTTTGCTCGGCTGCTTTCCGCAACCACAACCCAGGTTTTAGACATAGATTAACTCCGATTGTTTGACTATGGTCCCAATGCAGCTGTAGATTACTGGTATTTAATACGCTGGAATTTGGGGGTATTTTTTACTCTGTACCTCTTAAGTTAAGTCTTCAGATAATATATAAGTCGAGTAGGTGCAATTTGGTAATTCAATGTCCTTATACTTAGTATTAATTGACTTAATTTAAGTTTTTTTATATTTACGCGACTTGATATCCAATTAAAACTACAATTAATATCAAACGCTAAGTAAATGATAAATCAGTCAATCTGACATGCGTATTAATTTATATCAAACAATGAGTATTAGATAATATTATGTTTAACTGCTATATTAGTATTCCATTAATTAGACGGGCGGTAGCAAAGGAAATGAAGAGATTATTCAGATGATAACTAACAACCAGTCCGATATACAGGTTACAAAAACCACCTGCCCTTATTGCGGAGTAGGTTGTGGCATTGTTGTCACTGAAGAGCAGGGCACCTTTTCCGTTAAGGGTAACCCTGAGCACCCGTCTAATCTGGGTCGTATCTGTTCAAAGGGTGCTGCTTTGGCTGATACCCTTGATAATGAAGGCCGTATGCTGCACCCGCAAATTAATGGTGCGCCTGCTTCATGGGATGAAGCGACATCAGTGGTAGCTGAAAAATTTCAATCGACTATCGATGAGCATGGCCCACAATCGGTCGCCATGTATGTCTCCGGTCAGTTATTAACTGAAGATTACTATGTTGCTAATAAGTTTATGAAGGGCTTTATTGGTAGTGCTAATATCGACACTAATTCGCGTTTATGCATGTCATCTGTTGTTGCCGCACAAAAACGTGCCTATGGCTCGGATAGCGTGCCTAACTGTTATGAAGATTTAGAACGCACCAATCTTATCGTGATTGTCGGCTCAAATACTGCCTGGTGTCATCCGGTGATATTTCAACGTATACGCCATACAAAAAAATCCAATCCCAATTGTCAGATAATCGTGATCGATCCACGTAAAACCGCCACCTGTGATATTGCAGATATGCATCTTGCAATTAAATCCGGAAAAGACTCGGTATTATTCAATGGCCTGTTAACTTATTTAAATGATCAGAATGAAATTAATAAACAATTTGTAGATAATTGCGTAGAAGGCATGCAGGAAACGCTAGATGCTGCATATGAGTCTTCTGGCAGTATCGACATGGTTGCTCAGATATGCGGACTTGAAAAGGTTGATGTTGAAAATTTTTATGCCATGTTCTCCCGTAAGGAAAAAGTTATTACGCTATTTTCACAGGGTGTAAATCAGAGCCATACCGGCACGGATAATATTAATTCCATCATTAATTGCCATTTGTTTTCCGGGCGTATCGGGCGTCCCGGTATGGGGGCCTTTTCATTAACCGGGCAGCCCAATGCTATGGGGGGCAGAGAAGTCGGTGGATTAGCTAATCAGTTAACCGCGCATATGGATTTAGAAAATGCAGAACATAGAAATCTGGTTCAACGTCACTGGCAGTCTCCGCACATCGCCGATAAAGCCGGTTACAAAGCTGTCGATTTATTTGATGCTATCTTAGATAATAAGATTAAAGCTTTGTGGATTATTGGTACCAACCCGGCGGTTAGTATGCCTGATAGTAACCGTGTACGACAGGCATTATCTTATTGTGAGTTTTTGGTGGTACAGGACTGTATGCAAAGTACCGATACCACGGAATATGCCCATGTATTATTACCCGCCAGCACCTGGGGTGAACGTGATGGAATGGTGACTAATACAGAGCGACGATTATCACGACAGCGTGCATTTCGCGATGCACCGGGCGAGGCTATCCCTGACTGGCAAATAATTTCAAATGTGGCAACAAAAATGGGGTTTTCCCAAGCCTTTAATTACCAGACACCGGTTGAAATTTTCACTGAATATGCGGCATTAACCGGTAAGGAAAATAACAATACACGTGATCTGGATATTTCACTATTTTCAGATTTAGATGAGAAAGGCTATCAGCAATTCATTCCCATACAGTGGCCGGTGAAATATAATCAGTTGTCGGGTACACAGCGATTGTTTGAAGATGGAAAGTTTTTTACCGCTTCTGGTAAAGCACAGATGATCCCGATAACTCCACAGGGACCGGCTAATGCGTTGAGTGAACAATATCCACTGATATTAAATACCGGCAGAATTCGCGATCAATGGCATACCATGACACGCACCGGAAAATCACCGAAATTATCAACACATTTATCAGAAGCATTTATTCAAATTCACCCGCATGACGCACAACGCTATAATATTTTTAAAGATAGTTTAGTGCAGGTCAACAGTGCCTGGGGTGAGTCAACTATCAGGGCCTGCATAAACGCAGATATTCCGGTGGGTATGGTATTTATGCCAATGCACTGGAATGATCAATATGCATCTAATGCAGTCACGGATAAATTAGTTAACCCTCAGCGTGATCCATTTTCTGGACAACCTGAATTTAAACATACACCGGTTTCAATAAAAGCGGTTAAAAAATCATGGTATGGTTTTCTTTTGTCCAGGCGCCAACTGGACTTATCGTCACAGGATTACTGGAATTTAAATAAAGGCCACTCACTATGGCGTTATGAAATTGCCGGTAATCAAACACCTGATTGCTGGGCGGAACATGCGCGTAATTTAATTTGTGCACATGAAGATAGTGTTGCGTGGATGGAATATCTTGATCAGTCGGCTAAACAATATCGTGCCGCTCGTATGGTAGGAGATCAGTTAGAAAGCTGTATATTTATCAGCCCTGATGAACATCTGCCGAATCGTGACTGGTTAATGGCTTTGTTTGATAAAGATAAGCTTAACGATAAAGATAAGGCGTTTTTATTATCCGGTCGTCCAGGTGAAGCAACTGACGATGCGGGTGCAAGTGTATGTGCCTGCTTTGGCGTTGGCCGTAATACAATACTAAAGGCCATAAAAGAAAATAATTTACAATCAGTTGATGATATTGGTAAAGCATTACAGGCGGGAACTAACTGTGGCTCCTGTATTCCAGAGTTGACCGAGTTGTTAAAACTAAGTAAGTAACCATGTTCTAAGAAGATGGTTTTAATTTTATCTCTATTAATATAACGTAGTAAAACTTAAAATAAAATATGATCATATCCAAATGCTTATGTCGGTGATCCAGTGACTTCAATATATAAGTCGTGGGGCCTCAGGCAATAAGCATGTATATTCAGTAGTCATATAAATGTCTAAAGCCGCTTATACAATGATGCTAATGTATTTTAGCTATTATTTAAATTTAATAGCATAATGAAGAAGTTAATATGAAAACACTTTTACTCGCACGCCACGCAAAGTCTGACTGGAATCAGCCAGGTTACAGTGATTTCAATCGTCCACTTAATCCGCGAGGAGTGATGGATGTACCGGTTATGGCTAAGCGCATAAAAAATATAATTTCAGTTGAACATATAATTAGTAGCGATGCAGCGCGTGCATTAGCCACTGCAACAGAATATAAAAATATATTAACACCAGATCAGAGCGTTATTGAAAACCATCAGCTCTATAATGCCGCGCTTTATGATATTGCCGACGTCGTTAATCATGTTCCTGATCAGTTTTCAACGGTGATGATTGTCGGCCATAATCCGGGGATGACAGAAATTGTAAATTACTATGCTGCAAATAGTATTAACGATATGCCAACCTGTAGTGTTGCGGTTATTGAGTTTTCTGATGTTGAATGGGAAAATGTTACCCAGAATAGTGGTAAGTTGATCTCGTTTGAATGCCCTGAAAAATAAAAACGAATTAACACTTCATTGGCTGGTGTCATCGGTTTAAGGCCCAGCCCTACAGCCTGTGCCATATTTTTAAAACGTGGTTTTAATTCTCAATAAAAAATCATTTATTCTCATCACAGCGAGCATCATACACCGCCATAATTGATTTGAGCTCATTTTTTAATTCGGTAATTTCAGCTTCTGTAAAATCTTCAATACCTTCAATAAATGCACCTGATTCTAACGTTACAATTATGGCGTTAACTGACACGCATCCGGTACTGCAGATGTTTTCAACCGCATTGATGACTTTTTGATGATTCATTATTCAGAAATGCCTTTTCGCATATCATGCAACCAGGCCTGAAAGGTAGGGTAATCTATATATTTTTTGCCGATAACATAGGTCAATACATTATTTAAACGGTATAACCTGATAACGGACTCAACCCGTAAGACTTCTTTGCCGCGTTCATTAAAAAATATCAGGCTGGGTGCAAAGGTAACATTCAAATCATCAGCCCATTCTTTAGCCGTGGTTCTACGTCCGGCAGGAGTGATAACCGGTATGTCTGACATTGAATTGAGCTGTACTACATCAAGCTGCTTTAACTGCTGGTTTACTTCGGCTTTGCTCAGTGTGTCACCGTGTAAAATATCACATGCATGGCATCGCGGGTGTTCGAAAAACACCACTAGCGGTTTTATTTGTTGTTTGGATTTTTTATGTGCGCTACGTCTGCGGTCGAGGTTATAAGGTGGCGATATAAAATTGTCATTTTCATTCAGCTCTTGTGAACCAAAACTGAGGGCTGACTGTGCACGGTTTAAATACTGTCGAAACGGCTCTCTTTTATAATGTGCATCTGCAACATATTCCAGGGCTGCTCTAAATTGATATTTCGGACGATAGCCCGGTAGTTTTAATGCCAGCTGGCCCTTGGCATTATAAAATAAAAGAGAAGGGGTAAAATTGGTACGTTTAAGTGATGAGAAGTCTTTTTCACTCCAGACTGTACCATTAAAATCGGTGACACGCCGATCGCCTCTAACATCAATTGCGATGACATTGAAATTCTTGCGGGTAAATTTAACAATGGCGGGATCACCCCAGTTAATCTCTAGAAGTGATTTGCAATATGCGCAATCTTTCCGGCCAAAATAGACGATAATGCCTTTTTTACCCTCTTTCAGTGCCTCACTAAGACTGTCACTTAAATCCAGAAAACTCAGACTAAACCAGTCCGGTAAGCTCAGCTCTTCGCTTAATGGCTGGTCATCAAAACTGAAATCCGAATCGCTATTCTGTTCATTTGCCTGTAACAAAGTGGCATAACTATTTATTGCGAGCAATAAAATTAGAGATATTATAAATCGCATAATATTTAAAATTCACTGTTTCCGTTATTAATAAAAACCCATTAATCTGATAATTTTAAATTATTCTTGTCGATTAAATTATGTACAAACCTATTCTAGCTTATTTTGTGTGCTCTTTGCATATATTCATGGCTACGCATTTCCTGTAACCGGCTAACGGTACGCTTAAACTCAAATGCCAGTTGTTTTCCACTGTAAAGTTTTTCCGGTCGGCTGGCAGCGCTACACAATAAATTAACGTTTCTATCGTAAAACTCATCTATCATATTAATAAAGCGCTTGGCTCTGTCATTTTGTCCGTCATCCATTTGCGGAATATTGCTGATAAAGACGCTATGAAACTGACGCGCTATTTCAATGTAGTCGGCAGAACTGCGTTGATTACCACAAATTATCGCAAAATCCAGCCAGATAATATCCTCGGTATAAAGTACAGTTTCTATGCACCGGTAATTGATATAAATTTTATACTGGCGCTGCACCGGACAGGTCGCCATTTCTATAAAGCGGCTTTCAAGGTTGGTGCTGCTATCCGTAAGTAAATGCCAGGTATCGGCCTTTTCCAGTAATCTCAGGCGATGATCGACTACACCCGCCAGTTTTATAACCGTTGTGTGCGCTTTAATCAGCTCAATGGCCGGTAAGAAACGCTGACGTTGCAGGCCGTTTTTATAGAGGTCATCCGGTGACTGATTTGAAGTTGTAACCAGTACCACACCTTCATTCAGCAGGGTTTGAAATAAGCCGTATAACAACATGGCATCAGTGATATCCGATACATGAAATTCATCCAGGCATAATAGCTGATAACGATGTGCATAGGATTTTGCTATCAGTTTAAGCGGATTTTTCTGCTCGCCGACGAGACTCAGCTGATCATGAATCGCACGCATGAAATGATGAAAGTGCAGTCTTATCTTCTGCTTTTCTATTAGCTGACTATTAGGGAATGAATCAAAGAACATATCCATTAACCAGGTTTTTCCACGGCCGACATCACCCCAGATATAACAACCGGGTATAGAAGGTGTCCGGAGATTAAAAAATTGCTTAATTTTATAGCTAAGACTTTGTTTGATTTTAAGATGATCAACAATATCATTCTGTAACTGTGCCAGATGCTGCACCGCTAATTGTTGTTCAGGGTCAAGATCATAGTGTTTTTGGCTGAGCTGTTGCTGATATTCCGTGAGAATGGGCATAAAAATATTTTATGATTATTATATGTTTAAATACAATAACTTATATATCCTTGTAAAGGTAAATTATATAATGTTTCACGGCTGATTATGATTGCACAATTCGGTATTTATCAGCAGATTATGACTCATGCGACTCATAAAATCATCGCAAACTTCATAATAGATCAATGCGTATATCTAATTATTATCTAGTTAAAAAATATTTACAATCGGTCACTGCGGCAATAACAGCATCCATATATCGCAAACCCCAAAATGATTATTCATATTCTTACACAAGTCATTGAGAAACCAATAATTTTTTGCTAATATACTCTTCGATTTCTATGGCTCCAAAACCCACTCTAAAAGGCCAACAATAACAAGATGACACGCTATATATTCATTACCGGTGGTGTAGTTTCTTCACTGGGTAAAGGAATCGCCGCTGCTTCTCTAGGGGCAATTCTTGAGGCACGAGGCCTCACCGTAAAAATGCTCAAGCTCGATCCCTATATCAATGTAGACCCCGGCACCATGAGTCCGTTTCAACATGGCGAAGTCTATGTTACCGACGATGGAGCGGAAACGGATCTGGATTTAGGTCATTACGAGCGCTTTGTTAATTCCCGTACTTCACAGGCCAGTAATTTTACATCCGGCCGCATTTACGAAACCGTTATTCGCAAAGAGCGACGTGGTGAGTATCTGGGAGGGACGGTACAGGTGATTCCCCACATTACCGACGAAATTAAACGCAGTGTAATTAAAGGCGCGGCGGGTGCGGATGTGGCGATGGTGGAAATTGGCGGCACGGTTGGTGATATTGAATCACTGCCATTTCTGGAAGCCATTCGCCAGATGGGTGTTGAGTTAGGTCATGATCGTGCCTTGTTTATGCACCTTACATTAGTGCCTTACATTCGATCTGCGGGTGAAGTTAAAACCAAGCCTACGCAGCACTCGGTAAAAGAATTACGCTCAATTGGTATTCAGCCGGATATTTTGTTATGCCGATCAGAAGAGTATCTGGCGGTTGAAGAACGTCGCAAAATTTCTCTGTTTACTAATGTAGAAGAAAAAGCCGTTATTTCGGCCAAAGATTTAGATCATATCTATAAAATTCCAAAATGGCTGCAGGATCAGGGGCTGGATAAAATTGTCGCGGATAAACTGCACCTGGACTTACCTGAAGCCGATATGTCTGACTGGGAAGCGGTAGTCGACGCACTGGAAAATCCTCAATCAGAAGTCACCATTGCGATGGTCGGTAAGTACGTAGACCTGACAGAATCTTATAAATCGCTGAATGAATCATTAAGTCATGCGGGCATACAAAACAGGGTTAAGGTCAATATTCAATATATCGACTCGGAAGATTTTGAAGCCGGTGATTTAAGTCAGCTCAATGGGCTGGATGCGATACTGGTTCCCGGTGGTTTTGGCAAGCGTGGCGTCGAAGGTAAGATTGCAGCGGTTAAATATGCGCGTGAGAATAAAATTCCCTATCTGGGTATTTGCTTAGGTATGCAGGTCGCAGTAATTGAATATGCTCGCCACATGGCAGATATGGAAGATGCACATAGCACCGAATTCAACCATTCAACAACCCATCCAGTGATTGCTTTAATTACCGAATGGAAATCTCAAAGCGGTGAAACCCAGACACGTGATGCACAGTCCGACTTAGGTGGCACCATGCGATTGGGTGCGCAGCCATGTATTTTAGAGAAAGGCAGTAAAATCGCAGCCATTTACGGTAAGGATCAAATATCCGAACGTCACCGTCACCGCTATGAATTTAACAACACATTCTTGCAAACGCTGGAAGACAAGGGCCTTAAGTTTGCCGGTCGTTCAGTCGATGGTAATTTAGTGGAAGTGATAGAAGTCGCCGATCACCCGTGGTTTGTGGCCTGTCAGTTCCACCCGGAATTTACATCAACACCAAGAAAAGGCCATCCGTTATTTACCGATTACATTAAGGCGGCGTGTCAGCATCGTGATGAACGAGGTGATAAGTAATGGATTTATGTGGTTTTAAGGTCGGAATCGAGCAGCCGTTCTTTTTGTTGGCTGGCCCCTGTGTGATTGAATCTGAAGCGATGGCGTTAAGCACGGCAACAAAGCTGAAACAAATTACCGATAAACTGGGTATCCCGTTTATTTATAAATCGTCTTTTGATAAAGCCAATCGTTCTTCTATCGATAGCTTTCGTGGGCTGGGGATGGCGGAAGGCCTGCGTATTCTACAAAAAGTTAAAGATGAAGTCGGTGTGCCGGTAATTACCGATGTACACGAAGATACACCGATGGACGAAGTCGCAGATGTAGTGGATGTCATTCAGACGCCGGCATTTTTATGCCGTCAGACTAATTTTATACTTAAAGCCGCCGCAGCCGGTATTCCGGTGAACATTAAAAAGGGACAATTTATGGCGCCCTGGGATATGAAGCACGTTGTTGATAAAGCCCGCACCACTGGCAATCAGCAGATCATGGTTTGTGATCGTGGCGTGTCTTTTGGTTATAACAATCTGGTCTCCGATATGCGGGCACTGGCGGTAATGCGCGAAACAGATTGTCCGGTTGTGTTTGATGCAACCCATTCAGTTCAGCTACCGGGTGGGCAGGGAACAACCTCTGGTGGTCAGCGTGAACATGTACCAGTATTAGCACGAGCAGCCATGGCAGCAGGTGTAGCGGGTGTATTTATGGAAACGCATCCGGATCCGGCGAATGCAAAAAGTGATGGCCCGAATGCCTGGCCATTAGCAAAGATGGAGGCTTTGTTGAGTCGCCTGAAGGGCATTGACGAATTAGTTAAGTCGTCACCTTTCGAAGAAACTCAGCTGTAGTACGCTTCCCCTCTTAGTAAAAGGGGGACTGAGGAGGTTTTAAGCAAACATAATATATTACAGATTCTGAATATAATTCATGTTTGAATATTAAATCTCCCCCGGCCCCTCTTTTTCTAAGAGGGGAGCATAAGCTATCTCTCTTTATATTTTAGGGGGAGGCGAGAAAGAAGTAACAAGTCAGAAACGAAACGTAAAATACATAAGGTATTGAAAAAACATGTCAAAAATTAAGCAAATAATTGCACGCGAAATCCTCGATTCTCGAGGCAACCCGACTTTAGAAGCAGATGTTATTCTGCAAAGTGGTGTACGTGGAAGAGCAGCCGTTCCATCTGGCGCATCTACCGGTGCACGTGAAGCAATTGAATTACGCGATGGCGATAAGAGTCGTTACATGGGTAAGGGCGTACTCAAAGCCGTTGCAAATGTAAACGGTGAAATTCAAAAAGCCTTAATTGGTGTAGATTGTCGTGAACAAAGCACTATTGATGACATTATGATTAAACTCGATGGCACAGAAAACAAAGAACGCTTAGGTGCCAATGCGTTATTAGCTGCATCACTGGCCTCAGCCCATGCCGCCGCCAACTTCGAGCAAAAAGATTTATATGATTACCTGGGTAACGGTACATTTAAATTACCGGTACCAATGATGAATATCATCAATGGTGGCTCACATGCAGACAACAGCGTAGACCTGCAGGAATTTATGATTCTGCCAGTGGGCGCTCCATCATTTAAAGAAGCATTACGTTATGGAACAGAAGTTTTTCATGCACTGAAAAAGGTTTTATCTGATCGCGGCATGATTACCACAGTGGGAGATGAAGGTGGTTTTGCACCTAACCTTTCTTCTAACGAAGAAGCCTTTGAAGTTATTTTAGAAGCGATAGAAAATGCCGGTTATGTTGCTGGTAAAGATATTTACCTGGGTTTAGATGCGGCAAGCTCTGAATTTTATGTTGATGGTAAGTACGATTTAGCGTCAGAAGGTCGTAAATTATCTGCCGATGAAATGGTTGATCTTCTTGCAGACTGGGTAGAAAAATATCCTATCATTACCATTGAAGATGGTTTAGATGAAGGCGACTGGGATGGTTGGGCAAAATTAACTGAACGTTTAAATGATAAGGTTCAACTGGTAGGTGACGACCTATATGTAACCAATACTAAAATTTTTAAAGAAGGTATTGATAAAGGCATTGCCAACTCAATTCTAATTAAATTCAATCAGATTGGTACATTAACAGAAACCCTTAATGCCATTAATATGGCGCACGATGCAGGTTACACTGCGGTTATTTCACATCGTTCAGGTGAAACAGAAGATAGCACCATTGCTGATTTATGTGTTGCGACCTGCACCGGACAAATTAAAACCGGCTCATTATCGCGTTCTGATCGTGTTGCAAAATACAACCAGCTGTTACGCATTGAAGAAACACTGGGTGATAAAGCCGTTTATGCGGGTAAATCTGCATTTAAGCATCTTTCGTAAACTCATCATTAGCTGAAGCTGTAATAATGACAGCCTCAGCTAATGATTGAACGCTGGAGAAAACGGATTGAAATGGATACTATCATTGCTTATTGTTTTGCTGTTTTCATTGCAGTTTAAACTATGGGTGGGCGATGGTGGCATACCTGAAATTTTACATTTGCAAAAAGAAGTTGAGAAGCAGCAGCAGTTAAAACAAAAGCTGGAGGAGCGCAATGCTTCACTGGCAGCTGAAGTTAAAGATTTGAAACAGGGCTACGATGCTATTGAAGAACGTGCTCGCAGCGAAATGGGGATGATTAAAAAAGGTGAATCCTTCTATCAAATTATTCATGACCCCGAGTGAGTAATGGCTTATGTCTAATCAATACTGGGCAATAATTCCCGCAGCGGGTGTTGGCAAACGCATGCAGGCTGATCGCCCTAAACAATATTTATCATTATTAAACAAAACCGTAATTGAGCACACCCTGGACAGACTTTTATCTTTAGATGAAATTAGCGGTGCCGTTATATCTATAAGTGCTGGTGATGAATACTGGGCTGAATTAAATTATAGCAGCAGCAAGCCTGTACTTATTGCAGACGGTGGCAGCGAAAGAAGTGATTCAGTTTTAAATGCCCTGTTATTATTGCAACAAAAAAACATCCACCATAATACAAATTATGCGCTGGTACATGATGCGGCACGGCCTTGTGTGCGCACAGAAGATATTCAAAAATTAATTCACCAGACCTATCAAAATGATAACGGCGGTTTGCTGGCGTTGTCGGTGCGTGACACCATGAAACGTGCAGACGATAATTCAAAGATAGTAAAAACAGTTGATCGCAAAGGTTTGTGGCATGCGTTAACACCACAGATGTTTAAACTCAATTTGCTTATCGATGCATTGCAAAAAGCGGTAAAAAACCAATCGCCAATAACCGATGATGCATCGGCAATGGAACTTGCTGGTTATCAGCCGCAATTAATTGAAGGCCATGCGGATAATATTAAAATCACGCGGTCGTTTGATCTACAACTGGCAGAACTGTTTTTAATGAATCAAGATAAGTCATTCACTGATTAAACGTCTGATAACACTTTTGTGCGGGCCAGACGCTTGTGCACATTAACTGTATTTTTAACTCCGTCTAAACCATAACCGCTACCTTGCGAGTACAAACTGCGAACAACAGATAGTGACTATCTATGATTAAAGTAAGCCGTTTTCTGATTATGAATCTAAGTACAGTATAAATTTTAAACATAAAAAAAGGGCGCCACATGGGCACCCTTTTTCCAAAAACTAAATAGCTATTACTTCTTAGCTTTACGTTCCTGTGCTTCTTTAATAACTTCTTCAGCAACATTTTTCGGGCAAGGGCTGTAGTGTGATAGCTCCATAGAGAACTGACCACGACCTGAAGTCATTGTACGTAAGTCACCGATGTAACCAAACATTTCGCTTAGTGGGCAATCGGCTTTAATGCGTACACCTGTTGGGCCAGAATCCTGACCTTGAATCATGCCACGACGACGATTTAAGTCACCAATAACATCACCTACGTGATCATCTGGTGTGAAAACATCAACCTTCATGATTGGCTCAATTAACTGAGGGCCTGCCTTAGCAATTGACTGACGATAAGCGCCTCTAGCTGCAATTTCGAATGCAACAGCAGAGGAGTCAACCGCGTGGAAGGCACCATCTATTAATGTGAATTTAACATTCAATAATGGGTATTCAGCTAAAACGCCTTTGCCCATCATACTTGCAAAGCCTTTCTCTACTGCTGGCCAGAATTCACGAGGAACATTACCGCCGGTTACTTTAGATTCAAACACAAAGCCTGAGTCGGCTTCACCTGGCTCGATGATGTAGTCGATCTTACCGAACTGACCTGAACCGCCAGACTGTTTCTTATGAGTGTAGCTGTCTTCAACTTTCTGTGTAATCGTTTCACGGTATGCTACTTGTGGCTTACCAACGGTTACATCAACACCGTGAGTACGCTTAAGGATATCAATCTTGATATCCAGGTGAAGCTCACCCATACCACGTAAAATAGTTTCGCCTGATTCTTCATCAGTATTTACGTAGAAAGAAGGATCTTCCTGGCACATTTTAGATAAAGCTAAGCCCATCTTCTCAGAACCGCCTTTATCATTCGGTGAAATCGCGATAGAGATGACGGGATCAGGGAATACCATAGGCTCAAGTGTTGCAGGATTCTTTTCATCAGCAAGTGTGTGACCAGTTTGAACGTTTTTCATGCCAACAAACGCAACAATGTCACCTGCCTGACAGCTTGTGATTGCTTCTGCTTTATCCGCATGCATCATTACCATACGACCGATACGTTCTTTTTTACCAGTGAAGGTATTAACTAATGTATCACCCGCATTAACAGTACCAGAGTAGATACGAACGAAGGTTAGGGCGCCATATTTATCATCCATAATTTTGAATGCTAAAGCGCGAACGGGAAGTGATGGATCAACAATCGCAAATTCACCTGTTTCTTCGCCTTCATCATCCACTTCTGGCTGAGGTGGCACATCAGTTGGGCATGGCAGGTAATCAACTACCGCATTCAGCATGGGCTGAACACCCTTGTTCTTAAATGCAGAACCGGCATAAGTCGGGAAGAAGTCTAATGCGATGGTGCCCTTACGGATACAGCGCTTAAGGTCTGCTTCAGAAGGCTCGTTACCTTCTAAGTAGGCTTCCATTATGTCGTCGTCCTGCTCAACAGCCGTTTCGATTAACTTTTCACGCCATTCTTCAACGTCATCAACCATATCAGCTGGTACGTCTTCTATTGTATAAGCTTCCGGGTCACCAGACTCATCCCATACCCACGCTTTACGTGTAATCAGATCAACAATACCTTTAAGCTGGTCTTCTGCGCCAATCGGCAGAACCATGACTAAAGGTGTTGCAGCAAGAACATCTTCTATCTGTTTAACAACACGGAAAAAATCAGCGCCGATACGGTCCATCTTATTGATGAAAATAACCCGTGCAACCGCTGATTCATTCGCATAACGCCAGTTAGTTTCAGACTGGGGCTCAACACCGCCGGATGCACAGAATACACCGACACCGCCGTCTAATACTTTAAGAGAGCGGTAAACTTCGATAGTGAAGTCAACGTGTCCTGGTGTGTCGATAATATTGAATTGATGATCATCCCAGAAACAGGTCGTTGCAGCAGACTGGATAGTAATACCGCGCTCAGCTTCCTGCTCCATGAAGTCAGTAGTAGCCGCGCCATCGTGAACTTCACCGATTTTATGGATTTTACCAGTCAGCTTCAGAATACGCTCAGTCGTTGTGGTTTTACCCGCATCAACGTGGGCGAATATGCCGATATTTCTGTAATGAGATAGATCTGTCATGTTCTTACTCTTAAATAAGTTAAATAATAATGGTTAAATCAGCTAATCTTTAGCTAATCAGATGTGCTTTAAATCCCAATTTATCAATAACTTATATCCACAAGTTAAAGAAATTTAAGATTAAACAGCCCGACCTGTTGGCAGGTAAGCCGTCAGCAACACGTAATCTGTTTAAAACGAAGGCGCGGATTATACTAAAAATAGGGGGTAAAACATAGGGCTATATTAGAGAAAGTTTAAAGTATTCAGATACCTGTGATTATGGCTTCTAAATACGCTTCATAGGAAGGTATTCTTTATAAATAAATTAAGGCAAATATTAGCTTCTCTCTTTAGCAAAGAGAGGTTGAGAGAGATTTGAAAACTCTCCAATTATTATAATGACAAAGGTAATGGCCGGGACCGAATGACTGGAGTCGGAGTCATGCCTGCCATAAACGATGCCATCAAGCACGACTCAGCCCATAAGCTATTTTAGAATCAGGGCAGGCAATTGCTCCC
>CAZHEA010000023.1:1276-11544 GCA_964531165.1 uncultured Thiotrichaceae bacterium | reverse complement strand
TCAAGCACGACTCAGCCCATAAGCTATTTTAGAATCAGGGCAGGCAATTGCTCCCCTCTTTAGCAAAGAGGGGTTGGGGGAAATTTGAAATCTCTCAGATGATTATAATGACTCCGACCCCTAAGAGATACATGATGTTTAAAAGGTTACTACGTCAGGTATGACGCAATCCATGAGCTAACTTCCCACCTGAGCCCATCTGTAATAATACATCACCTCGACCGCCTAAACCCGCCAGTCAATCTCACTTAGGCCGTGCTCCTGCAAAAATGCATTAATCTGTGAAAAAGGCCGGCTTCCGAAAAAGCCACGATACGCCGATAACGGTGAAGGATGCGGTGAGCGAATAATTAAATGCCGCGCCTGATCAATCATCGCGCCTTTTTTTTGCGCGTAGGCGCCCCAGAGCACAAATACAACCGGTTGCTTAAAATCATTTATCTGCGAGATAATGGCATCTGTAAACATTTCCCAACCTTTTCCCTGATGCGCATTGGCCTTACCACTTTCAACCGTCAACACACTATTAAGCAATAACACGCCCTGTTCAGCCCAGCTTTGTAAATTACCGTGCGCATTCTCAATATTCAAATCAGACTTAAGCTCCTTGTATATATTGATCAGTGATTTAGGAATGGGCCGAACTTCTTTTTCAACCGAGAAACATAGACCATGTGCATGGCCGGGAGTCGGGTAGGGGTCCTGACCTAAAATAACCACCTTGACCTTTTCAGGCGCAGTGCTATTTAGTGCATTAAACCAGAGACTTGATTGCGGAAGGATAGTCTTACCGCTATTATTTTCAGCCTGTAAAAATGCTTTCAATGATTGGATATACGTTTTCTTAAATTCAGATGACAACAGCGCTTTCCATTGGTTTGTGAGCGGAGGTATCGCAATTTGTGAATTCATAACCGGTAACCCATATTTAAAAACGTAATAATAAACGTTTCTTAAAATAATTAATGCTCAATATTTGATCAGCTTTGCATATTAATTATGCCATTTTGATCTTTTTACAATTAACCTTATACTTAAAAATTAAACCGATAAGAGATGTCAGGCAGGCTTTAACAAATATGGATAAAACGCAGCAAAATTTTGCCATTATGTTTGCAGATGTTGCAGGAAGCACACGGCTATATGAGCGTCTTGGTGATCAGGTTGCTAACCAGATGATTAATGGTGCAATAGATATTGCCTCAACAATAACAAAAAAACATCAGGGTGTTATTGTTAAAACCATTGGTGATGAAGTTATGTGTCGGTTTGCCAGTGCTGACAATGCAGTTCTTTGTGCCTGTGAAATTCATGAAACCATGGAAAAACAGCCGATACGCAATGGCGTAGGGTTAGTGTTCCGTATTGGTATAAACTGGGGGCCTGCGATATTACAAAAAGACGGCGACATATTTGGTGATGCAGTTAACCTGGCGGCCAGAATGGCTGGAGTAGCCAAGGCACGTCAAGTTATTACCACAGAGTTTACATATAACAAGCTCACCAATATTACACTCATGTCCAAATGCCGTGAAATAGATTGCACCCATGTTAAGGGCAAGGTAGATGCTATTTCAATTATTGAAGTAATGTGGGAACCCAATGATGTTACCCGTATGTCTACGGTTGTTAGCAGTGATTTTTTACTTGTAACCTCACCACCCCTGTCTCTGTGTTTTCAGGAAAAAACTCACACGATTAACCCCGGGGTATCTACATTTACATTTGGGCGTGATTCACTATGCGATCAAATGATTGCATCGAGTCTGGTATCAAGAATTCATGCCAAAATAGAAAGTCGCAGGGGTAAGTTTATTCTTTCTGACGAAAGTACTAATGGCACATATATTCAGATGAATGATCACAGCCCAATATTTTTAAAACGTGAAGAGATAACATTGCAAGGTAAGGGCGTAATTAGCTTTGGCGAAGTAATTAACTTAAAAAGTAAACTGTTATTAAATTTCGATGTTTAATTGGCTCATACGTAACGTTTTCCTGATTTTTCTTATTTGTACCTCACTTATAAAAATTCACATACGAGTTAACTGGGCTCAGTGATTTAATATGCAAATATTTTATCCTGCGCTGAGTATTCATTTCTTAATATATTGATATCCTTGTTTGATAATGCGCCCAGCAAGCGCGTTTTTTTCTCAATAAAATATCGCATCTGATCAGGTGTCAGCGCTTCACCTCTTCCAAATGGGCGCTTACATTCACGTGTTTCTGTAAAAAAAAACCGATGTAAATCTGCATCGAATTCCATTCCGCTATAAACGGCTTCAAACTCTTTATCCGCCTGATATATATTCAAGCGATGCCCCTGAATTGACTGGCCGTTAGCAAAGCTATAAGGCGTTAGTTCACCAATCGGCTTAAATAATAACAGTTCTTCATAAAATGTAATATGCCGGCTGGTTACTGAGCACATTAAATCATGTATGTTTGATAAGCGCGCAAACTGTAGACAGATCTTAAATAAATACATGACAATATTGTTCTGCAGTACCGATTCTTCAGGTGATATAGCAAGGCCGATAATTTCAGCCATCTGCAACCCGGTTATGCGTAAGCGGTCCAGCTTATCCCTGTAAATTTCATCCATAGGTAGACCCATTGAGGTGTCAGGCACCATCGTTAATGTGCCAATGATCTCCTCGTCACCGTTATCAAGCTTTTTAATAGCGATGAATATTTTACTATCGGGTAATAAGTGATATTTCGTCAGACGTAATTCACAGTCATCCTGCTGTAAACCAACCGCTACATATTGTTGAGTAACCAGTTGTAATGCCTGTTCAATTTCACTGGTATGAGTGGCTATTTTATACTCAATATTTTTAGTGTTCTGTAGTAATTTTGATCGGCGAATTCTAATACTGCGTCTTTTTTCAATATAGCTTGCCTGTTGATCTCTATTGACCATGTGTTTTGCCCTAATCCATTAATGAATATTTATAATATGTATGTAAACAGCTTCTATAGAACGATGTATAGGGTATCAATAAATAATATGACTGGTTTTTATTTAAAACCAATACCAGTTCACACTATTTACTTGATTAAAAACAAAAATACGCTAAATGCTTCGCATTGTTAAAACATAGATATTTAATGAACCTTTATGATTAAGACATTACTGGAATAAAATAGTTTGCAAAGTCATCGAGATAGCCAATAAAGCTTTAGGTTAATGTGTATTGATAATTAAATGACTCATGGTTAAAATTTATTTGTGTAAATTTATACTGTGATCAGTGTCAATATTTCAGCATCAAAATAAGCATTTAATTATAAGATTACGTTATTATATAGATATAACAATATAATAAGAGGATGAAGTATGAAGGACACAATGATTGATATTATGGTAATGATGATGCCGCTAATGAAACCTTTTATGTGGTTTAGTGTCATTGTTTTTGCTTTAGGGGCAGTCTTTATCGCAATGGATTTATTATTCAATAAAAATAATAAAGAACCGCTTACCTGGGTAATTCGAATTGTTTTTATTGCATCGGTATTTTTTATTGGCGCACAAGTAATGGGGCATTTTTTAAATATGCCACCAACCATAAATTTTGGTGACTCAAGTAAGTTTGAATTTATTCTGGTTAGTTTTTGGCAGGTTGGTCTGGTGTTTCTAATTGGCGCTAGCATACTTAAATTACTTGGAAATATAAGTCTGAAAAACACAACAGAAACCTAGTGATTAGTGGTTTTCACACGTAACTTTAAAAGCCCTTTACTCCTGTTAAGCCAGGAGTCTAGCGGCTATCATAGTTTCCATTACAAGTTAGTTATTAAAAACAACTAACGCAGGGCATCGAATCACCGTGTTAATTCTCATATCTAATGTCATAAAAGTTAGCACCCGCTATATAAAGCAGGTTGATGACAGATAATGTAGAATCGTTTTTTGAGATACTCTTAAGCTGAGTATTAAGCAATTATATTCAGGTTTAATTACTGTCCCGCTAACTCTTCTAGTATCGGGTAATTTTCATTGGAATGAAACATAGAATAACGTCTAAAAAACCAGCCATGAAAGTTAACTTATTGCTCCCAATAGTTTTGAAGGCAGGTATCCAGTGTCGTTGATCTATCAGAATCACCAGATCCCCGCCTTCCCCGGTATAACAAAGCGTTTTACCCGTTAGTAGTACAGCAATGATGCAGGTTATTTAATACGCGTAAAATCACCACTAGCGCATACATTGTTGTCGGTGCAGCCGTCTATATGCCAGGTGTTAATATTTGACATACTAAGTTTTGAGTTATAAGTATCACCTGTTTGTGGATGTGCAACCTTACCAACAAAACTATCACCCGATAATGTCAGTTTTGACTTTATCATTTTCATGCCTACATTTTTAGGGCCGGTAACGACTTCTGCACAAACTTCAGTAGCATCACATTTATCTACTTTAATAGTGAAGCCTTCCCACTTCCAGGTTCCAACCATATCGAGTATGTTATTTTTAGCGAAAACATTACCAGTAGTGCCAATAGCAGCTACAATTACACATGTTTGAACGAGCTTTTTCATATTATTTTCCTGTGAGTTTAATAAAAAAATATTCCATATTTGCAATTATTATTAAGCGTTTTGTTTATTATGGAATAGGAAAATTATAATTTATTAAAATAATTAAATTTGCGGTGTAATTCTCACAATGGTTTATTTAAAAATTGTTTAAGAATATTATTGATACAATTCACAAATATTTTTGGTGATAATGTGGTCTTAAAACAAACCAAATGAAATAGATGCGACACTGTTATCTTCATGTTTTGTGAATACTGTGTAGATAAATAGGGGTTTATCAATGTTAATGCGTGCCTAACATGTATACCAATCTATAATTATGTATAAACATAAAACATAGCTGAAATGTATTTTTAATAGAGTCACATAGTAAGTGAGCTGAATTACACCAAATATAACAATATAATGATAACGGCGCGTTGTTTTAAGTGGTGATTTCGAGTATCGAAATTTAAGGTGATCTACTCCTTAATCAGGCATTATACCAAGTGTCATTTAGTAGGTATTATGTAAGCTAGAATTTACATAAAAGTTATAGTTCTTTTTTATCAGTACATACCCAGTGATTATGATTTTTATCTGTATGGTTTAAGAATGGAATATATAACTTTGGAGTATCAGCTGAAATGGCCTGAGCGAGTATAGGAAACTAAATATCGACTATGATTTTCTGATAACCATCGAGCATTTGTTGGTCTAATAACTCATATTTTAAGTTACTTAAACCATCATTTAAATAATCACTTTGATTTCGAAACATTGAGTTTTTAAGTTTCTTGTTGTTACCTTTTAGCAAAGTGGCTTTATTTGTCTTTTTTTCTTCAATGGGTGTATCCAGATCATCATACAGGCTCTGAAGGTCTTCGTGCGGAACAAACCCGGTTAAAAGCAAACGCATCAAAAAGTCATCATCTTCCTTACCCCAGCCCCAGTACATATTGCTAAAGCCATTGCATGCTTCAAACTGATGTTTAAGAATGCTACAGCTACCTCCAAAATATGAGCCTTTAAAACAAACTTTATTTCTATGGGAGTAACTTAACTGTTTAACCAGACGAAGTGGTTGATTTGGAGATTGATATGTAGATACAGATGGAATCATATCTACATCATGAAAGCAGAAGTAATCACTGTTATCCCATGCGTGTTGCGCACCGATATTTAATAATTTCCCCCGATTAAATGATTTATCGTTTCCCTGTTCGACCACCAGAATTGTTGCAGTGACACCTTGATCCTTAAAAGCCTTATATAGCTGTGGCAACAATAGGTCAAGATGTGGCTGTCTATTTCTGTAAGGTATAATTAAAGTTAACCGTTTATCCTGCTCTAGTTTAAAGCTTACTACTTTACGCTTGGAAAGGATTATAGATTTTACCAGAGGTGTTACTCGCATACGGCTTATCGTGACAGGAATATAGCGTTGATTGTTTGTCTTAACAGGAAGCAACGGGTCGACATTGATTCTTTTTAAAGGTAAAAAACGATTTATAAACTTGGACTTGATACATAAAGATGGCATGATCACGATTTTTCTGGCTCTCTAAAAGTATCAAAATACATTAATCGACATGATTTTACATTGTAAACAGGGGGCCAATTGTATATTCAGATGCTCAATAAATACAGTGATTTCAAACATCTTTTATCTTATTCTAAGGTGCTGTTAATATTCTAATTCAATCGTCCGCCTACGTCTAATGACAGCATCATATCTATTACAATGTAATATGTCATAGGCTAATTCAAGTCATTTCAGCCAATGATTTAAGCTTTTAGACGCCTGTTTAGGAGCCACTATCATAGAAAACACTATTAGCTTTATACAGGGTATCACTGGAATTACTAAAAAATACGAAACCACAGATAAATGTCCTACAGAAGCTGAAAATATTAATGCTGCAAAATCGATCATAGGCCCACATTAGTCATAATAGGCCGCCTGGTGCGGCTGAGTCAGCAAAAAATTGATAAAAATATACTTTTAATATCTAATCGAGTGTTGTTACGCTTATTGAATATACTTATGCAGTATAATACTGAAAAAATGCTAGAGGTTTGAGTTCGTGGATCCTTCCAAAATAAAGTCATATTTGAATAATATTTTAAAAAACAATATAACAAAAAATGCCAATATCGCTTATATCGACTTCCCTTTATATGGGAATGTTGGTGATCAGTATATTTTTCTGGGTGCAGCTTCATTTCTAAAAGATAACGGCAATAAAATACAGTATGCAAGTTCACTTTATGGATACAGCACTAAAGGCGCAAAAAAAAATATTAACGCTGAAACTATAATTTTATGTGGAGGAGGTGGAAATTTTGGAGACCTATATCGAAAACACCAGAATCTTAGAAATAAAATTGTTTCTGATTTTCCCGATAATCTTATAATATTTTTACCTCAATCAATTCATTATAAATCTGATGATTATCTTTCCTCAGATATGAGTCTTCTTAAAAAACATAAAAATCTAATTATTATGGCAAGAGACGAAATGTCATTTGATTTATTAAAAGGCTTTCAACTTAACGCTATTTTAACACCAGACACTGCACATTATTTATATAATGGATATATAAAAAAACATACACCTGGAAAAAAATGTTTATACTTGCTTAGAAAGGACAAAGAAGCGACTAAAGAAGATGATAAATACTCGGATAAAAAAAGTGTTGATTGGGTAGATTTATTAAGTTATTTTGATAAAAAAGTTTGCATTAGAATCCTTAAGTGGATGTCAAAAATTAGTCGTTTATTTAAAATAAATGACTTCTCATATTACCCAGCTATCGTTTATTATAAAATCGTACGATTTAGAATAGATCACTATATATTGCGTTATGATAAGGTTATTACTTCGAGATTGCATGGTTATATTATAGCTTTATTAAATGACTGCGAAGTCGAAACATTGGATAATTCCTACGGAAAGATAAAAAAATATAAAGATTTTTTAATGTCTGTGAAGCTTAAATAAATATTGAAATAGGCGTCAAAGAACAATTGTTTCTAATATTAGTTGCGTATTTATTGACCTGTATGCGCTATATTGAATTGAGTTCTGAACGTGAAAAAAATCTCGTCCGGGGTCGGAGTCATGCCCGATAGTATCTCGCAGGAAACAGAGGTTGTTACGGGCATGACTCCGACCCCTTGAGATTCGCGACATCTTTGCAGATGTGCGCCGAGCAGACCCATTGTGGTAAGTAATACCCACAAAAAACCGGCCCAGAGAATAATTATTTCTAATATGAACCAATACTAATTAAACGACATAACAAGGAAGTGAAAGTGCCACGTAAAACCAGATTCAATTTAATCGCAATATAGGCGCGAGAGTATAAAAAAATCATACCATTGAACTGATACTTTGGTTAAGCAAGGCATTAACAAAAAACAACATTAAATGGATATGAAACATTTCTTAATTCCTTTGATATTATCGTTGATGTTACTCGTCACCAATTGCATTGACAATAAAGGCATGGATATGTTTTCAGAAAAAATTGAAATATTAATCAACACAAAAAATGCAGATGATGAAGAACAAGCCTTAAGCGAGCTTCTTCTCAGTATTAAAAATACAGATATTAATTATGGCTATAGAGTATTCAATACCTCTAAAAACCATAGTGTGTTACCAGAAAATCTAGATGCAGAATTAAACGATGAATTGTTAGTCACCATTTTTGTCGGTCCAGAAGCACCGTATAAAGAATTCAAGTGGCGGCCTAATTATAATGGGCATATCACTCGATTAGTTATGCCGTAACGTTAGGGGTCGAAGTTAAATTCATCTAGGAATTTGATTTTTATTCCATAGTGCTTGTCCGGGGTCGGAGTCATGCGCGATAGTATCTCGCAGGAAACAGAGTTTGTTAAGCGCATGACTCCGACCCCTTGTAGATTATCTTTTACTCGTTTTTATCTTGCTACACCTCATTTTAGCTGCCGACCGAAACGGTGCAATATTGGTTCGAGTTTCGTGACAAAAAGACATTTGAATGGTTGAAGATTACTTTATAGATAGGTAGAATTGCGAAAACAACATAGTATCTTATTATATTTTCAGTAAGTTCTTGCTGACTATGCATTAAAATGTAAGGAAACAGATATGGCTTTATTCGGATTTTCACGCCTTCTTGGCAAAAATGCAGACAATTTTATCCCCCTTGATAGCTCTACAAATGGAGCCTGTGGCAGACCTATTTACATCGATCAAGACTTAAGCCGGAAATTTTCCGGTATAGAACAAAGTCATATCACAATGATCTTGCAAAAGCTCAAGCAACTCGGTGCAACCGCTGCGGGTATATCATCTCACTCTAGCGTGAGTGATGCCCATGAGCATATGGCAATCATTGGAAGTGTGCGCGTTAATTACAAAATGTTCCAAAATACCAATGAGCAGGGCAAAAAAGCCGGGGTTTATATTACTGATGTAGATACGGGTAGTTTTGCTGATGGTGAGCCGGGGCTTAATAAAGTTATTTATAAAGACGGTAAATGGGTTTTAGCTAGAGAAGAACAAAAAAATATTACCACACAATATGCCGCAATTAACGGGTTGTGTAGTGATGTTAAGCAGGCAGCAACTGAAATTTTACCTGATATGTTAAAAGAGGCCTATAAAGATAAGAAATGGGAAGGAAACTTACAAAGCGATGGTTATAATATGTTTTATAATCCGCCTTCTCTTTATACAAAAGGTATACGCTTTAAAACGCCAAAACAAAAGAAAACCAGCTTAAATGCGACTGCTGATTTATTAAAAGACACTTTTATTCAAGCACAAACTAATTCCAAAAAAGTACATTGGGTAGTGCACAGTGATGGAGCTCGTTTATTTGGAAAAGCATTAACAAAAATGGCCGGCAAAGATTTAAGCAATCATACAGTCTTGTTTTGTGCACCAATGGAAGATGTTAGTGATTTAATACCTAAGATGAAACAATGTAATATTAATTTACATGATGATGTGATGAAAATTGCCGATGATGATTGGCGCAGTCGTCGTATGCAAATGGGTAGCGGCCCTAAGATTAGAGATGCGTTGAAAGACTATCCCGGACTGAATAATGCTAATACTCAGGCTAAATTACTCGCCAGATCGGCAAGAAAAGATCTGCTGTCTATCACAGGAGATGCGATGTCTGCAGGAGCAATTGGTGTCGGCATAGGCGCATTGTGTGTAACGGGCTTTGTTACGGCTCCATTAACCGGGGGCTTAAGTTTAAGCGGGGTAATTGCGGGCGGGTTGGGCGCAGTTGCAAAAGTTAAAAAAGCAGAAGCATTACGCAATGCTGCCGCTACAAACATTAAAAGCCCGGGGTTAAACCCTCACATGCACCCATTTAAAAACACAGAACAAATGAATGTGCATATGGAAGAGCATTCAGGTGGATTTGTTAAAACATTTACGGATGTATTGAAAGCGAAATTTTCGCGAGGTTAGGATATGTGGCTAGTAGATAAATTAGTAGGATCTGATCTGAATTTAAAACGCCCGGATTTTGAAGCAGCACCAACCCAGGTTCTGGATTTTTCAGGTAACAAATTAACCTTTAAAGACCCTGCCCATACATCAATGTTTCCTATACATGACAGACCGGGTGATATGGATATTTATAACGAAGAGCTTTATGAAAAGCAAGAGTCAGGAGATTTTGCAAAAAGATTTTATGTTAAAGGCTGGGAGCTTTATGGAAA